>NZ_JAXDPY010000055.1:0-15119 GCF_034668105.1 Paraburkholderia sp.
GCGTGCACACGTTGCACGTTGGAGCGTTCATGTGACGTTTCCGCAGGCTTCATTGAACGGCTGTCGGCGATTCCGCTTGGCAAACCGCACTCTGTGAAGGTTATTCGCCTGCCAGCGTCAGATAGACGCGATGCTGCGCGTCAACCTGCGCCTTAAGCGCGTCGAGCGGCGCGTTGTCGTTATCGATGACGTCGGCAGCGGCGGCGAGGCGCGCTTCGCGCGTCGCCTGGCGGGCGATGATTGCCAGCACCTGTTTACGGCTGAAGCCATTGCGACTCATCACCCGCGAGATTTGCGTCTCGACGCTGCAATCGACGGTCAACACACGATTCACTCGGGTCTTCCAGCTACCCGATTCCACCAGCAACGGAACCACCACGATCACGTACGGCCCTTGCGCCTCATGCCACTCGCGCTCAGTCTCCGCACGAATCAACGGATGCGTGATGCTTTCGAGCCGCTTGCGCGCGCCGTCGTCGCTGAACACCAGTGTGCGCATGCGGGCGCGGTCGAGCGAGCCGTCCGCGGCAACGAACGCTTCGCCGAACTCCGCGGCGATCTGCGGCATCGCGACACCGTGCGGCGCCGTGATGCGATGCGCGATCAAGTCCGTATCGACAAGGGGCACGCCGTGCGCAGCGAACAGATCGGCGACGGTCGATTTGCCGCTGCCAATGCCACCGGTCAATCCCACAGCAAACATGGTTCAGCCTCCCAACGCGAGATAAAGCGGTGTGCCGAGAAATAGCGTAACGGCACCGCCCGCAGCGAGAAACGGCCCGAACGGCAGCGGCTCTTCGAAACGCATGCGGCCGCGCCACGTTGCCACGAGACCGATTACTGCGCCTGCGACCGCCGCAATCAGCACGATCTGCGGCAGCGCCGCCCAGCCGAGCCATGCGCCGAGCGCGGCCAGCAGTTTGAAATCGCCGTAACCCATACCCTCGACACCGCGCACCAGCCGGAACAGCCAGTGCACGGCCCACAACACCAGATAGCCGAAGATCGCGCCCAGTACGGCATCGTGGAGGCTCGCGAACATGCCGTTGAAGTTCACGATCAAGCCGGCCCACAGAAGCGGCAGCGTCATGGAGTCGGGGAGCAGATGGGTGTCGATGTCGATCGCGCTCATCGCAAGCAGTGCCGCGCAGAGTCCGAAGGCGGCGAATGCCATGCCGGTCGGCCCATACAGCGCGAGCGCCCCGGCCGCGAAGGCGGCGCTGGCGATTTCAACCAGCGGGTAGCGCAGGCTGATGCGTGCTTTGCATGCGGAGCAGCGCCCGCGCAATAGCAGATAGCTCAGGACCGGCAGGTTCTCCCACGCGCTGAGCACGTGGCCGCAGTGAGGGCACGCGCTGCGCGGCACCCACAGGTTGTAGCGGGCGGGGAGGCCGTCGCCTTCGAGCGGTACTTCGGTGGTCTCGCTGACCTCCTCGCGCCACGCGCGCTCCAGCATAATCGGCACCCGATGCACCACCACGTTCAGGAAGCTGCCGATCACCAGACCGAATACGATCGCGAATGCAATCTGCAGGCCGCCCGGCAAGCTGCCGAATGCGAGGCCGAGGTTGCCTGCGAAGTGGTCGGGCAGCATGCCCGAGAACAGGCTGGAAGAAGTATCTGACACGAGCGGAATGGTGGCCTGCATATATAAAGGGTGGGATTCGGCTGCGATGCTACACCACGTTGCCGAGTTGAATAATGGGAAGATACATCGCGATCACCAGGCCGCCGACCAGCGTACCCAGCACGATGATGACCAGCGGCTCGCACAAGCTCGAAAGCGTGCCGATCTTGTCGTCGACCTGGCGATCCGCGAGGGACGCCACGTCGATCAGCATCGTGTCGAGCGCTCCTGACTCTTCGGCAACCGCAACTGGCTGGACGACCTCGGGTGGAAAGCAATGCGCGGCGCGCATTGCCGCGGCGAGCCGTTCGCCGCGCCGCAGCCTGGCGGCAATTTCCACGGTGGCACGATCGAAGAAAGCGTTGCCGGTGGCGTGGGTCAGTGACTGGAACGCATCCGCGAGCGGTGTGCCGGCCGACAGTAAGGTGCCGAGCGCCCGGCTCCAGCGCGCCGCGCATAAGGTGCGCAGCAACGGACCGGCGACCGGCATTGTCAGCGACAGGCGCGCGAAGCGGATACGCGCTGCTTCGGAACGTCGTAGGAGAAACGTCGTAGCGGAGCCCGCCGCAAAGATCGTCACGACTAGAGGAATGCTCCAGCGCGCGGCGCCTGCCGACAAAGCCAGCACGAACTGCGTGGGCGCGGGCAGTTTCGCGCCGAAGCCGTCGAAGATCTGCCTGAAGGTTGGCACGACCCAAATCAGCAGCGCCGCGGTAATCGCTATCGCCAGCAACAGGATCGCGACCGGATAGGTCAGCGCCGCGCGCACCTTGGCACGCTGCGCGGCCGCGCGTTCGCGGTCGTCGGCGATGCGGGCGAGGACGGCCGGCAGCGCGCCGGCTGCTTCGCCGACCTCGACCAACTGGCAGTACAGCGCATTGAATTGCGCGGGATGCCGCTGCAACGCTGCGGAGAAGCGCAAGCCACCGGTGATGTCGCGCGCCAGCGCGCCGACGATTCGCGGCATGCCTTGCCGGCGTGAACTCTGCGCTTGCCCGAGCAGATCCAGCGAGGGCGCGAGCGCCAAACCGGCGCGCAGTAAACTGGCGAGCTGGCGCGTGAACACCGTGACGTCGGCGCTGCCGGTTCGGGGACGCGGCGCCGACCCGCGTGCCGCGAGTTCGACGATGAACAGTTTTTCGCGCTTGAGCATGGCTCGCGCGGCGCTGACGTCCGGCGCGATCAGCGCGCCGGTTTTCTGTACGCCGTTGGCATCGACGCCGCGCCATCTGAAGCGCAACTCGACCACTGACGGTGGGGAAGTTGTCGCGATGCTCATGCGACCTCGGTGGCGGCCAGCGCCTCTGCAAGGCTGGTGGTGCCATCGCGCACGCGCGCCAAGGCTGCGTCGCGCAAGGTGGCAACCTGTTCGGATTGCGCCAGCCGGGCCAGCTCATGGCTGCCTGCGCGAGCCACGATCAACTCGCGCATCGCGTCCGAGACGGGCATCACCTGGTGAACCCCGACGCGGCCCCGGTAGCCGATGCCGTGGCAAGCTGCGCAGCCGATGGCACCGTAGGGTTGCCAGCCGTCGAGCTGACCGTCCGCGAAGCCCGCTGCCCGCAGCGCCGCCGCGGATTGCGGCGCGGGTGCGCGGCACGCGACGCAAAGCCGCCGCACGAGCCGTTGTGCGGTCACCATCCTGAGCGCGGCGGCCAGGTTGTACGGCTCCACGCCGATGTCGATCAGGCGCGCGACGGCAGCAGGCGCGTCATTCGTGTGCAAGGTCGACAGAACGAGGTGGCCGGTCTGCGCGGCCTTCACGGCAACATCGGCGGTTTCGTCGTCGCGGATTTCGCCAACCATGATCACGTCGGGGTCCTGACGGAGGAACGCTCGCAGCGCCACCGCGAATGTCAGGCCGGCCTTTTCGCGCACGCTTACCTGATTGATCCCCGCCAATTGAATTTCCGCCGGATCTTCCACTGAGCACAGATTGCGCGCCTCGTCGTTGAGCATGTGCAGGAAGCAGTACAGCGACAGCGTCTTGCCGCTGCCGGTTGGACCGGTTACGAGTACCAGGCCGTGCGGCGCGCGAATCGCGGCATCGACGGCCTGACGTTGCCGTGGATCGAGACCGAGCGAGTCGAGCGAAAGATCGCTGGGCAGCGCGTCGAGCCGGCGCAGCACCAGCTTTTCGCCGAACAGGGTAGGCAACGAGTTGACGCGATAGTCTTCGACACGGCCAGGCGACGTGGCAAGCCGCAGCCGGCCGTCCTGCGGCACGCGCCGCTCGGCGATATCCATGCGCGCCAGCACTTTTATGCGCGTGATGAACGCGTCGCGCAGATGCGCGGGAGGCCGCGGGATTTCATGCAGTACGCCGTCGATGCGCAAACGCACGCGCCAGCCATGCTCCTCCGGTTCGACGTGCAGGTCCGAGGCATTGCGGCGGGTTGCCTCCTGCAACGTGTCAGTCAGCAGGCGTACGGCAGGTACGTTGTCGGAATCGGCGAGACTGGCGAGACTTGAGTTGAGGTGGGTACTGGCACCGGCCTCGCCAGCAAAAGCGTTGGGCTTTGGTTTGGCTGGGCTTTCGCTATCGAAGGCGACGGGCCGCAGCGACGCCGCGGGTTGAAAAGAACCTTGCATGAGAGACCGGTGATGAGCCGCCTGTAGAACACGACGACGCCATCATCCGGTAAGGCCGCCGGCACCGCCATTCAGCCAATCGGCTAATGGCGCGCACGGCGCCGGTATGCGAAGCTGCGGCTCTGAGGGCTCTGAGGGCTCTGAGGGCTCTGAGGGGTTTCGCGAGCTTCGATCGCCTGGACAGGTTGGGGCCGCCTCGCCCGCTGCGACCACTTATCTGCGCAGCGCCTTGCTTGCCTTCGCTCGCACCGGCGGTCTGAACAGCTTGACAGTGCGAATCGCCTGGTCGTCGCTACGCATCACTTCCAGCTTCAGCTCGCCGATCTGCACGCACACGTCGCCGTCGGGAATATCTTCGAGTATTTCGAGAATCAAACCGTTGAGCGTTTTCGGTCCGTCCGTCGGCAGTGTGAGAAGCAGCCAGCGGTTCAGTTCGCGTAGCGGCATGCTGCCCGCGACGATGCATTCGCCGTTCTCGTTCCAGCCGCCGCGAGAATTCGCGCTGCGCGGAATCGTCGTGGTGAATTCGCCGATCAGTTCCTCGATGATGTCTTCCGGCGTGACGAGTCCTTGCAATTCGCCGTATTCGTTGACCACCAGTGCCGTGCGGTGACGGCTCTCCTGGAAATACTGCAGTTGCTGGAATACGGGCGTGCCGGTCGGCACGAAATACGGTTCGGCCAGCAACTCGCGCAGCGTTTCGCGCTCCAGTTCCTGGTTGTGCAGGGCCGCGAGTGTCTTGCGCACGTGCAGCACGCCGAGCACCCGGTCGATGTCGCCTTGATAGACGATCAGCTTGTTGTGATAGCAGGTTTCCAGTTGATGCAGGATCTGTTCGAACGGCGCGTCGAAATCGAGCGCTTCGATGCGGCGGCGCGGGATCATCACGTCGTCGACGGAGATGTTCTCGAGGTCGAACAGGTTCAACAGAATGCTGCGGTGCTTGGTCGGCATGAAGCTGCCCGATTCGAGCACGATGGTGCGCAGCTCTTCGGTGGAAAGCCGCTGATCGTGCTCGCCTTTGGTATTGATATGCAGCACGCGCAAGATCGTGTTCGCGAACAGATTGACGAACCAGACGAGCGGCCTGCCGACCCGCATCATCGGTGCGATCAGCAGGCTGGCCGGTAGCGCGATCTTCTCCGGGAACGTGGCGCCGACGATCTTCGGCGTGATTTCCGCGAATACGATGATGAGAAACGCGACGATGCCGGTCGCGACGGACAGCACGAGGTTATTGCGGCCAAACGTATGGAGTGCGATCGAGGTGGTCAGTACCGGAATGATCGTGTTGAACAGATTGTTGCCGATCAGGACCACGCTCAACAGCTGGTCGGTGTGCGCCAGAAGACCCTGGGTGGTCTTCGCGCCGAGTGCATTCTGGTTGGCAAGATGTTTCAGGCGATGGCGATTGATCGCCATCATCGCCGTTTCGGAAATCGAAAAGAAGCTGGAGCAGATGAGCAGCAGAAAGACGGCGCAGATCTGCGCCCATATGGGAAGTTGTTCCACGCGTAGTGAAGGATAGGGACGGGATGGAGAGAATATAGCAGAGCGGGCTGGGCGGGCCGCCTGGCCGGGCGGTCCAGGCGTGGCAGCGGCGTCGTTACGGTTGCCTCAACGCGCGCGCGATCGCGCCGAGGCCGTGCATAAACTCAGGCGTGAAGCCCGCTTCGAGGTGCCTGTCGGGGTGGACGCCCGCACCGGCGAGAAACGCCCCGCTGAGCGCGAGCAGCGCCGACGTGGTGGCGTCGCGGCTGCCCGGTTGCGGCTCCTGGGGTTCTTGTCGTGCCTCGTCGTTCACGCTCGCGGGCGTGTTCGCGCAGGAGAGCCGGACGAGCCCACCGTGACGAAGGGCCGCTTTCACTTGCGAATGTTCACCGTATTGAGGAACAGCGGCTTTGGCGGCGCGTTCAGTCGGCTGCGCGGATCCGCCAGACGCGGGGTGCGCAGGCCTCGTGGCGGTTGCAATCGTGACAGGCGCACTGTCCGACGGCCCAGGCGTTTGCGCGTTGGCAATCTTGAGCCGCAGTGGTGCGCTGTGTTCCGGCGCGTCGTCCCGCAGCGGGAAACCGTGCAGTCCGTCGGTTGGTGCGGCTTCAAAGCTGCTGGCGGCCCGGCCGCCCGTCAGGTCGGCGAACAAGTCTGATGAATGCGCTTCGGTGGCGTTGTTCCAACCGTGCCTTGGCGCGCCAAATAGCGCCAGCGGGTCGACCGGCGTGTCGAGCAGCCCGTCCAGCTCGGCGGACGGGGGCTCGCTAGCAGACTGGCCGTCAAGGCGCCCGAATACCAAGGGGTCCAAGGGCGGCGTTGCAAACCTGGCCGATTCGGCTGCATTGTCTGGCCGCGGCAAGTTCGGATCCTGTCGGATGGCGCCGGATGGCCCGCGCATCTGAAAGTCCCATGCCGGCGGCAACGTCTCGGTCGCCTGCAAGACATAACTGCCGATATTGACGATATCGCCGGATTGCAAACGGATCTCCTCACCCGCGGCGATCGGCTTGCCATTCACCGTCAGCGCCGCATGCCCGCCGATATTAACGAGGCACCATGCGCCGTATTGCGCGCGGATGGCGGCGTGGCGTCCGGCGACGGTCTCGTCGTCCGGCAGCCTGAGGGTGCTGTCGGCAGCGCTGCCGATGTTGCCGCCTTGCGCATCGAAGCTTGCGCATGCGCCGCTGGCAAGTGCTTTACCGTGGCTAGCGAGAATGGTGAGCTTAAGAGAGGGCTGGAGCATCGTCATGTTTCCTGCAGCGAGCGATTCTCATGGACACGAGAACGCTTTCATTTGAGGTAGCTGGAACGGGTTGGAACTACTGCTCGCGCTCACGCGAAGCGCCAGTTTCCGACCGCTGAAATCAAAGGTGGCGATAAAGCTTTCGGGCGCGGCGCCAGGCGTGATGCGCGCCTTGTCGAGTAGTCGATAGAGGGCCCACGGACCTTCGGTCTGCACGCTGTCAGAACCGTTCTGCGTGCTGATTTGCAGGCTGACGAGGCCGGCGCCCCGCTCGCCCGGCCATTTCACTGCCATTGGGAGTGGCGGCCCATGCGCATAGCGCATCGTCTGCCCGTCGATATTCAGCGCGTATTGCGTGATGCCCGGGTCGAGTTCCAGCGGTGTCAGTTCGATCTGTAGCGACGGTGTCGCCGCGCCGGTGGCAAAGAAGACGTTGCGAATCGTTTCCGCGTTCTGGAACGCACCGAGCAGATGGCTGTCCGCGATCGCCTTGCCGCTGGCGTCGCGCCGGAACGCCCAGCGGCCATCGCGGACGTCGATCTGCGACGCCAGATTCTTCTGGAAAAAACTGTCCATCAGTCCGCCTGAGGCGAACAAGCGCGTGAAATCGTCCAGCGCGACGTCGCGATTCGAGCCGCGTGCAAACGGGTAGCGCCCGGCGATGGCCTGCCGGCACAGTGGGCCGAGGCTGCCTTGCGCATCCTGTGCGACGTTGCGCCGTGCACCCCCGCTGACCTGCATCGCGCTCGCCTGCGAGAGGTCGCCGACAATCTTTCTCAGCGGCGCCGGCAGACGTCCCGCGTCGGCTTGCAACTTATTGAAGACGTCGGTTTGCGGCGGCGGACTGCCGCTTGCCAGAGCGGCATCCGCGGCGGTGAGATAGCTATACAGTTCGTCGAGCACACGCAGATTGCCTTCCAGCGGGGTGGCGCCCGCCGCGCCGGCGCCCCCCGCTGTCACCAGACGCCGCAAGGGCTCGAAATGATTGTCGACGATGCTCTCCGGCTGGTCGTCCGCAATGGGTGGTGACAGGTCAGGCGAAGCGTGGCCGAACATCGCGCTCAGCGATTCTTTCGCTTCGCCAATGCGCTTTTGCAATGCGCCCGGCGCGGGCTGTTCGCTGCCGCTGCGAGCCCGCAACAAGCTTGTTTCGTCGGCGGCGGCTTGCAGAAATTGCTTGAGCGGCGAATCGGGCGCGGACAACGTGCGGGCTATCTGCATGCTTTGCGCAAGCGATTGGCTATCCACGATGCCTAGATCGTTCAGGTAGGCGTCCCACGCCTGGATGTAGTCGTTCAGGAACGTGCGGCGGATTTCCAGCGCGAGGCGTGCGTTGTCGGACACGGGCGACGGCTGGATGCCTAGCACCCACGGGTCTTCGCTTTGCAAGCGCGCTGCCGCCGCGGCGACGCGCGGTTCGAAACCATCCCAGTAGCCGTGATAGGTGTAGAGGCTCGCAATGCCGTCGGTCAACGGCTTGCCGCTTCGGCGTGTCAATACGAGCGCCGCTTGCGGGCCACCGGCGCCGGCCACCGTGACGGGCTCGTTGCGCATCGTCCGCAGCAGCTCACGACTGAGCTGGTGGTTGGCGCGTTGCGCGGGCGATTCGTGAGCGAGCCGTGCGCGCACTGCGGCCACGAGCGGCGCGTTGAACGCGAACGGCGACCTGACGACGCGCGACGCGAACAGGTTCGCAAGATGCGCTTCCAGGCGCGCGCGTTCGTCCTGCGTCAGCTCGGATGGCAACGCGCCACGGCTGTCGAGGGTCAGCCAAGCGGTGAGAAAGCCGGCGTCGTAGCGGGACGCGTCGTAAAGCATCAGATAGGCCTTGAGCGCTTCGTACGAATAGTCGGCGTCGTCGGCCGGTGCTTCGGCCAGCATGCGTTCGATGCGTGCGGCGGCCTGCGGCAGCAATTTTTCGTCGAGTGCGCGGCGGTAGAGCGCGTCGCTTGCTGCGTGGATCCTGGCGCCCTGGTAGAGCCCCATACCGTAGCGCCATCCTGGCGGCGCGTCAGTGTCGAGATTTGCGCTACTCGGCAACGCCCGCAGGGTATCGAGCAACGGCGCTAACGGCTGCAAGTCGCCGGCTGTCAGCGCGATCGGTTGCGCCGACAGCCGATTGAACGCGCCGACGCGCAGGGACACTTCATCGAGGTAGGCGCGATTGTGCGCGTAGCTGATCGCCCAGCCGGCCAGCAGCCCGGCGAGCCCGATGCCGACCACTGCGGCGACCATCGTGTGCACGACGAGACGCCGCCGTTGCGAGCCGCGACTTGAACCCGCGAATCCCGCATCGGCGAATACGGCTTCGCGCAGCCATTGCTTCAGAAAGTAGCTGTGCTGACCCGGCGGCTCGGCGGTCGCTGGCAATGAATCGGCGAGGCCCATCTCCTCGCGGGTCGCCGGCAGCGCGCGATCGATACCCGGGCCGCCTTGTAGCGCACTCGTGAAATAGACGCCGCGCGGCAGCAGATTGGTTTCAAGCGGCGAGGGGCGAAACAGGGCCTCGCAGAAGTCGACCAACGGCTCCTCGATGCGCGCGAATTGCTGCGGAAACAGAAAGGCGCGCGCCCGGCTAAGCGGATCTGGCTCGGCGATCAGCACGTCGCGCAAGCCATCGGTCAGGCGTTGCTGCAATGTTTGAAAAGCATGCCGGCAGGTCTCGGTCAACGCGCTGTCGCCGGCTTCGAATGCCGCACCCCACACCTGCGCCCGGCCATCGCGATTCAGCCCGGAAAAATAGGCGCGGAAACCGTCGAGGCGATCCATCCGGGTGATGCACAGATAGACGGGTACACGCATGCCGAAGGTGTTCTGCATCAGTTGCAAAGACTTTCGCAGCCGCGTTGCATAGGCCGCGCGCGCGGCTTCGTCGAGTGTCAGCAAGGCGTCCACGCCGACCGCGAGGACGACGCCATTGAGTGGCTGGCGTGAGCGATGGCGCTTGAGCAATGCGAGCAGTTCGCGCCATTCCGCGTGGCGCGCGCTGGCGGCGTCAGGTGCATCGAGATAGGCGCCAGGCGTATCGACGAGAACGGCATCATTGCTGAACCACCAATCGCACGCGTCAGTCGGCTCCGTGCGCCGGCTGGCGGCGCGCGCGGCCTGCTCGGCGATCGAGAGCTCGAGCCCGCCATTGAGCAGCGCGGCCGTTTTCCCGGCTGCGCCGCTGCCCACGATCAGATACCACGGCAACCGGTACACGTGGCGCCCGGTGAGTCTGTCGAACCACGCGGCAAGCCGGCCGCCAGGGACGGCGGCGTGCCGCAGCACGTAGCGCGCATGATTGAAGCGGGCGCGCAAGTCGTCGAGGCGTTGGCGTTGGGCATCGTCGGCGGCGTCGGCCGGGTTGGTTCGCGATACGGAAGGCGCGCGGCGCAACGGCTCCGGCAGCCGCGACCCGCGCGTGCGCCGAGTCTGCCGCCACGTCCATGCGAGCAGCACCAGAGCGATCAGTGCGTAGCGGGATCGTTCTGGTTCCAATGGCCGCGTATCGCCGATTGCCAGCATCGGAGCCGCGATCCAGATCAGCGAGATGAGAAGCGCAACCCATGCCAAACTTGCCCAGCCGAGTTGGCGCAACAGGGCCGCCAGCCATCCGGCAATGCGTTTCAGGCTGTTCATCGGTCCGCCTTCGGCACGAGCGCCTGGTGTGCCGACGAGGCGGGATACACCGCGATCTCGACGCGCCGGTTGCGCGCGCGGCCGGCCGCCGTTGCGTTGCTGTCGATCGGCTGCTGGTCGCCGCGTCCAGCGACTTTCACCGCTCGGCTGGCATCGAGACCGGCCGAGATCAACCATTGCCTGACGGCTTCGGCGCGGGCCAGCGAGAGCGCGAGATTCGAGGCGAAGCGCTGGTCGTGGATCGGCTGATTGTCAGTGTGTCCGGTGATCAGGATGTCTCCCGGCACGCGATCGAGAGTGGCCGCGAGGTGGCTGAGCACCGGCAACGCCGCCTGGCTGGCAACAGCGGATCCGGAGCCGAACAGTCCGTCGCCGCGCAACGCGATGACGCTGCGATCGCCTTCGTCGCGCACGCTAAGCGCGCCGCTCCGCACGTCGGCGTCGAGCAGCGCGGCGACGTGCGGCACAGGGTCGAGCGCGCGCTGCGAAGTCACTTCCGGCAGGCGGATCGCATTGATCGCCGCATATGTGCGATCACCGTATGCATTCGTGGCGAGCAGAAACGCGATAAAGCTCGCGCCACCGAGCAGCGCGGCGCCTGCCAGCCACATCCACAGCGGCATCCCGCGGCGCAGCGCCCGCGCTGGCGTGCGGTCGGCGGCGCGCCAATGCGGCGATAGCGGCAATGCGTAGCCGCCTGCCGTCTCATGCAGCAACTTGTGCAGGCGCCGTGTCAGCGTTTCGAGTTGCGCGGCGCCGTTCTGAATCACGCGATAACGTCCTTGAAATCCCAGCGCGAGACAGAAGAACTGCAGTTCGATAAGGTCTCGATGTTCGCGCGGCTGTGCGGACAAACGGGCGAGCAAGTGGAAGAACTTTTCGCCGCCCCACGTTTCGTTATGAAACGCGACGAGCAGACTGTGCGCGGACCATGCGCCGCTGCCACCACCGGGCGCGAGTGCGGCGGCTTCGTCGAGCGCGGTGCACAGGCAATAGCGCGCGCCGACGATCGTTTCGATCGACACGGCCGCCTGCTGGGCGCGCGTCTGAAAACGCCGGATTTCCGCGACGAGGAATGCGCGCAGACGCTCCGGTGTCACCGTCGCGTTGAGACGGATTTGCGCAAGCGCGTCGAACAGTGGCAGCGCGGCGTCGACGAGGGGATTGGACGCATAGGCCGACGGTCGCGCGACGGACGGCGCGAATCGTGACTCATGTTGTGACTTGAGCCGTGACGCCGAACCAGCCCCGACCGCTGACGATGACTGCGTGGATCCTGTGCGCTGCGCAGGCGTTGCTGCGATGGATGACATATTTATTCGCCTTTCTTTCGCGTCCACGAGATCAGCCGCGAATGGCCCAGCATTCCATCGTCAGGCCCGGCAAGTCGCCGGCCACGTGCAGCGCGAGGCCGCCGGACTGGTCGAGTTGCTTCCAGAGTTCACCGCCGGCATCGAGTTCGAAATAGTGATAGCCCGCGTGATAGGGGATCTGCCGCGGCGCGACCGGCAGGCTGCGCATGGCGATGCCAGGCAACTGCAGATGCACCAGTTCCGCAAGCCGTTCGACCGGGCCGATCTTTACTTGCGCCGGATACCGCGTGCGCACGGTTTCCGCCGGTAGATCCGCATGCACGGCGAGCACGAAGCCGGCATGGTGCAGAAGCTCGGCGCTCGGAATCTGCGCCACCCAGACGCGGTGCGCGCGCTCCTGCAATTCAAGTGCGATCGCGTTCTGTTCGAGAACGGTCGACAGTGCCCGGCGCAATTCGGACATCAAGGGCCCGAAACTGCCTTGTAAATCGTCGTGCTGGTAGCTGGGGTAAAGCGCCGGCCGGCGCTCCTCGGCCGTGTAAGTGGATAGCTCGAACGCAAGGCGCAGCCACTGCTGGAACAACTGCTCCGGATGCAGATGGGGCATGTGCAGCGCGTGCCACGTATCGGCCTGCGCCCGGTTGATCAGCGCGAGCAGCAGGAACTCCGAAACCTCGGCCACGCCGCCGCGCCCCGGCTTCGACTGGCGCTGCGCGAGCGCCTCGCCGCGCTGGTCGAGCAGCCCGTGCAATTCGCGCAGGTATTGGGCGAGCACCGGATGTTGATCCGCACTCAGCATCGGCGGAATGTAGTGCTTGTCGAGCACCAGTTGGCGATCGCTGCGGCGCTCCAGCACGCGCAGCAAACCGATGCCATGCCATTGGCTGCCAAGTTCGGCGGCGGGCATGAGCCGCATCCGCGGCCGGCCCAGTTGCAGCGCCGCGGGCCCCAAGGCAACGGCATTGCTATCGGCGATGTCGCGCGAATACACAGCGTGGCGCGCGAGCGAGCCGGCTTGCTCTTCGAAGATCGTGTCATCCGCGCCGGCTCGTCTGCGCGGCAGAGCGAGCAGCACCGTGAGATCTTTGGCGTCGGCGGGGATGTCGAGCGGCGCGGGCAATTCGTCGGGCTCGGTCAGCAGAAACGGCGTGCCGTCGGGCAACACGCCTTGCGCGCTCGCGAGCGCCACTTTGCCGAGCGCCAGCGCGTCGTGATCGATCTCGACGCTCTGGAAACCCCAGAACGCGGCATGCGAGGCGAGGCAACGCTGCTGCACGTAGGCTTCGACATAACGTTCGAGTTGCTGGAAATGTTGTGGCCGCAGAAACATGCCTTCTGACCAGACAACTTTGCTGCGGGCAGTGCTGCCGCTTTTGAGTGGCGAATGGTGGTCGTTCATCGGTGTGCCCAATCCATGGTTCTAACGATCAGGCCGCCGCTGAGCTTCACTTGCACGGCAAGCCGCTCGTGAGTGGACGGCCAGAATGAAAACACGTTGCCCGCGCCGTCGGCGGGAAGTGCGTAGGTGGCTTTCCAGGTGTGCCGGTCGAGCTCCCGATAGCCCGCGACGACGCCGAGTGCTCGCATGCCGGGCTCGGCGCTTCGCTGGATCAGCTTGTGCTCGCCCGGCAGCAGGATGATTTGTTCGAACGAAACGAGGTCGTCGGAGAGGACCGTTTTGGCGCGGTCCTGCAACGACGGGAAATCGCTGGCTTCGAATACCGCCGTCGATTTCAGCGTATAGAGGCCGATCAGAATCGGCGCGGGCCGGCCGTGGCCGTCGGGATTCACGTTGGCGGCGGCGTCGAGATAGAGGTCGTAAGCGCGAGCGTCTGGCCTCGGCGGCGATGCGCATGCCCCGGCTAACAAGGCCGCGCTCAGGGCGAGCAAAACGAGCAAAAGGCGTAGGCGCAATCGGATCCATAAGCGCAGGCGAACGCGTAGCGGTAGGCGCTTCATCGAGGTGCGATCATGTGAGGCTTAGCCGGCCAGATTCAGAATGTGCGTCTGGCTCGGCGATGTGCCGGTGCCGATTGCGTTGGTCGCGTTCTGCTGCGTGGGGTCGGTCATGCGGGTCGTCGGCATGCCGTGCAGCAACACCGTGTTGGCGCCGTTGATGTTGCGCGAGCTCGCGCATACGGTGCCCGAGATGACGCCGCCCATCGCGCCCGGGGCATCGCCACTCGTGACGGGAATGATCGTTGCCAGGTTGTGCGCGGGGGCGGCGGCAATCAGGATGTTGCTGACATTCGGAATGGCTTGGGGCCGCTGGGCATTGTTGTCGTAAGCAACCGGGATACCGACGGGCGGCGTCAGGTTGACGCACACGGCGTCGTTGGCGCCCCCGGCGCTCGAGTTGACCATCACCATTGTCTAGTCCTATCCCAGGTGAATCTGTTCGGCGTCGAGCTTCGACAGATGCTCGGCACTCAGCAGCGTGTTCTTGCCGTGCAGACGCACGCTTTCCGACGCGGCGTAGTCGATATGCGCGGCGCGCAGATGGTCGATGGTGTCGATCGAGCGGAAACTGGTCTTACTGATCTGTACGATGCGCTCGACCACCGCTTCGATCGTTTTGCCGAGCAGACGCACGAGGCCGATGCGTCCTTCCAGTTCATCGCAGACGAGCGTGCTCTTGGTGGCCGAGAATTGCGCGTCGTGCGTGACGACGGCAAGGCGCTCGCCCGCCAGCGCGATTTCGTGCGCCGCGCTGACGCGCACGTCGCCGGACGCGTCGATGCGCAAGTCGCCTTCCACGTGGATGCATGTCTCGCTGCCGGCGGCCCGTTCGAGTATCGCCGCCACGTAGCCGTGCCGCGGACCGCTGCCGCAGACCGCCACCCGGTCGCGGATCGCAGGCGTGATCAGGCAACTGAACGCGCGCTTACAGGTGAGCAGTGCGCCGTCGTCGCCGGTGACCAGAAATACGTCGTCGTGCAGGACGGCGATCACCGTGCCGGCGCAGTTGTGCGGGTGTTCGTTGAGATTGGAGCGTTCGAGCCGTTCGAGCCATTCGAGGCGTTCGAGCCG
This sequence comes from Paraburkholderia sp., assembly GCF_034668105.1. Classification (GTDB taxonomy): domain Bacteria; phylum Pseudomonadota; class Gammaproteobacteria; order Burkholderiales; family Burkholderiaceae; genus Paraburkholderia. Next base: position 14,924 of record NZ_JAXDPY010000055.1, read on the forward strand.
TTCGAGGCGTTCGGTCGGTTCGAGAGCTTCGAAACTTTCGGCATGTTTGGCGCGTTCAGTGAGTTCGACACATTCCGCACGTTTGGCACGTTCGACATGTTCTCCGCATCCAGCACGCGCGATAAGCTCGACACGTTCGACACCTGTGTCAGGCTCCAGCACGCGCCGTTGCGCTGTGGTCGTTGTCATGACTAGG
>NZ_JAXDPY010000056.1:0-16839 GCF_034668105.1 Paraburkholderia sp.
GCCGACGTGGTCGCCAACAATGTGGCCGCGCCGATCGAGCAGCAGGTGAACGGCGCGGACAACATGATCTACATGAGCTCGTCGAGCTCATCGACCGGTAACCTGACCGTCAACGCGTACTTCCAGATCGGCACCAATCCGGAACTCGCGCAGGTCGATGTGCAGAACCGTGTCAATCTGGCGTTGCCGCAGTTGCCTTCATCGGTGCAGGCGCAAGGCATCCAGGTGCAGAAGAAGTCGTCGGCGTTCATGATGGTGATCGCGATCTATTCGCCGAGCGATCGCTACGACGCGACCTACATCGCCAACTACGCGAACATTTACGTGCTCGATGCGTTAAAGCGCATTCCGGGCGCCAATCAGTCCGCCATCTTCGGCACGCCCGACTATGCGATGCGGATCTGGCTGAAGCCCGATCGCATGGCGCAACTGGGGATCACGGCGGGCGACGTGCAGAAAGCCGTCGCGAACCAGAACCAGCAGTTCGCCGTCGGCCGCCTCGGGCAGTCGCCGACCGGCTCGCCCGTTGAGCAGTCGTTCGCGGTCACGACCACGGGCCGGCTCACCGACCCCGCCGAGTTCGAGAACATCATCATTCGCGCGGCCAGCGGCGGCGCGGCGATCGTGCGCCTGAAGGACATCGGGCGCGCGGCGCTCGGGCAGAAGGACTATTCGATCCGCAGCCGCTATCAGGGCAAACCGGCGACGGTCATGGCCGTGTACCAGCAGCCTGGTGCGAACGCGCTTGACGTGTCGAAGCAGGTGCGCGCGACGCTCGCCGAGATGAAGAAGACGTTTCCGGAAGGGCTCGAATACAGCATCGCGATGGACACAACCGAGTTTACCCGGGCGTCGATTTCGGATGTCGTGCACACCTTCTTCGAAGCGCTGGTGCTGGTCGTGATCGTCGTCTTCGCTTTCCTGCAGAGCCTGCGCGCGACGCTGATTCCGGTGCTGGCGGTGCCCGTGTCGATTGTCGGCACCTTCATGGGGATGCTGGCGCTCGGCTTCTCGATCAACATGCTGACGCTGTTCGGCATGGTGCTCGCAATCGGCATCGTCGTGGACGATGCGATCGTCGTGATCGAGAACGTCGAGCGCAACATGAACGTGCACAAGCTGAGTCCAAAGGACGCCGCCAAGCGGGCCATGGACGAAGTCTCCGGCCCGGTTATCGCGATCGTGCTCGTGCTGTGCGCGGTGTTCGTGCCGGTGGCGTTCCTCGGCGGCATCACTGGCCAGTTGTACAAGCAGTTCGCGATCACGATTGCGATCTCGGTGGTGTTCTCGGGTCTCGTCGCACTGACGCTGTCGCCAGCGCTGGCCGCACTGCTGCTCAAGCCCGGCCACCACGAAAAGCGCGGCTTCTTCAAGTGGTTCGACAACAGCTTCGAAAGGATGACGGGCGGCTATACCCGCGCGGTCAAGCTGGTCATCAAGCGGTTCGTCGTGGCACTGCTGCTGTTTGTCGGGATGATCGCGCTCGCGGTCGTCATGATGCGCACGATACCGACTTCGTTTCTGCCGCCCGAAGACCAGGGCTATCTGCTCGGCGCGGTCATCATGCCGGACGCAGCAAGCCTGGATCGCACGGGCGAAGTTTCGCAGCACGTCACCGACTACTTCATGAAGCAGGAGGCGGTGGGCAGCGTGACGATCGTCGACGGTTACAGCCTGCTCGACAGCCAGAACAAGAACAACGCGAGCACGTTCTTCATCGGCTTCAAGAGCTTCGATGAGCGCTACAAGTTTGCCAACATAAAGACCCAAAACGCGCGGGCGGTGCTGATCGGCGCGTATGAGAACCTGTCGAAAATAAAGGAGGGCATCATCCTGCCGGTCAATCCGCCGTCGATCCCCGGGCTCGGCACGACAGGCGGAACCGAGATGTGGATCCAGAGCAAGGGTGACGGGACCATCGCGCAACTGGCGGAGGTGGTGGATAACTTTCTGGAGAAGGCAAAAAAACGACCTGAGCTGGCGCGCGTGACCTCGACTTTCAATGCGTCGTCGCAGCAGTTGCTCGTCGACGTCGACCGGGACAAGTCGGAAACGCTCGGCGTTCCGGTCGAGGAAGTGTATAGCGCGATGCAGACCATGTTCGGCTCGCTGTACGTATCGCAGTTCAACCGGTCGAGCCGGCTGTGGCAGGTCATTCTCCAGGCCGAGCCCTCGTACCGGTTGACGCCGCAGGATCTGAACCAGATATACGTGCGTAGCAAGACGAACAGCATGGTGCCGCTCAAGGCGGTGGTGACGTCGCGGTACGTGACCGGCCCCGATCTCATCACGCGGTTCAACAACTTTCCCGCGGTCAAGATCACGGCCAACGGCGCGCCGGGCTACAGCTCCGGGCAGGTCATCTCGACGCTTGCGGAGGTCGCCGGTGAGGTCATGTCGTCGGATTACGGTGTCGGCTGGAGCGGTGAGGCCTACGAGGCACGGCAGTCGGGCGGCACGTCCGGGCTCGTGTTCGTATTCGGCCTCGTGATGGTCTTCCTCATTCTCGCCGCGCAATACGAGAAATGGAGTTTGCCGTTCGGCGTGCTGATGGCGGTGCCTTTCGCGTTGTTTGGAGCGTTGCTCGCGATCCTGCTGCGCGGTCTCGAGAATGACGTCTATTTCCAGATCGGCCTGACGATGCTGGTCGCTCTTGCCGCGAAGAACGCGATCCTGATCTTCGAGTTTGCGGTGCTGAACCGGGAGACAGGGGCGTCGGTTTACGACTCCGCCGTCACGGCGGCGACCGAGCGGCTGCGGCCGATCGTGATGACGTCGCTCGCTTTTATCCTGGGGTGCGTCCCGCTTGCTATTGCCACGGGGGCGTCGGCTAACAGCCGGCATTCGATCGGCACAGGCGTGATCGGCGGCATGCTCGGCGCAACGGTGATCGCCGTGTTCTTCATCCCGATGTTCTTCTACGTACTCGAAACGATGTCGGAGCGAACCAGCAAGAAGACACCCGATTCGAGCGGCGGTGCCTCGGGCGATGGGCCGCCGCCCGTTACGCAACCGGGCCCGGGCGCGCCCGCCATCAAACCATCGGCCCCGCGCGAGGACGACTGACATGCGCGGCTTCGCGTTCCTTCTGCGTCTGCTATCCACGCTGCTGCTGTTGGGGCTGATGGTGGGATTGGGCGGCTGTCTGCTCGGCCCGGACTACGTGCGGCCCACGGTGCCCACGCCGGCAACCTTCCGCTTCGAACCCGGCGAAGCGGCCGATGTTGCCAATGCGATGTGGTGGGAGCAGTTCAACGACCCCATCCTGAACGATCTGATTGCCGCCGCGCTGGCGGACAACAAGGACGTGAAAATCGCCGCGGCGCGCGTCGACCAGTTTCTTGGCCAGTTCGTCACGACGCGCTCGGGCCTGTTTCCGCAGATTAGCGCGGGCTTTGACGCATCCCGTCAACGCGTATCGGTTGCCGGGCTGCCAACGCTGCCGCCCGGCGTCAACCCTGTATTCAACGAATTCCAGGCGCCGTTGATGGCAGCATGGGAAATCGACTTCTTCGGTAAGGTGAGACGTCAGACCGAGTCGGCGCGAGCAAGCCTGCTGGCAACTGAAGAAGGCCGGCGCGCGACGATCCTGTCGCTGGTGGCGTCGGTCGCCTCGTCGTACATCAATTTGCGCGACCTCGACCAGCAACTCTCGATCGCGAAGGCGACGACCGAAAGCCGTGCCGGCTCGGTAAAAGTATTTCAGGCACGGTTTGCAGGCGGCGATGTGTCGCAGATGGAACTGGCGCAGAGCCAGTCGGAATACGAGGCATCGCTCGCGACGATTCCGCAGATCGAGACACAGATTGCCCAGCAGGAAGACGCGCTGTCCGTGCTGCTCGGTCGCAATCCCGGTCCGATTCTGCGCGGCCGCGAACTGACGGAACTGGAGGTGCCACCGGTGCCCGCCGGCCTGCCTTCCGATCTGCTTCAGCGCCGTCCCGATCTGCGTCAGGCCGAGCAGAACCTTATCGCCGCGAACGCATTGATCGGCGCCGCGCGCGCGCTTTATTTTCCGACGATTTCACTGACGGGCATGTTCGGAACGGCGAGCGGCCAGTTCTCGAATCTGTTCACCGGACCGGCACGGATCTGGTCGTATGCAGGCTCGCTGACCGTGCCGATCTTTACCGCGGGCAGCATCAGCGGCCAGGTGAGCCAGGCGGAAGCGCAGCAGCAACAGGCGTTGTTCCAGTACCAGCAGTCGATCCAGGTCGCTTTCCAGGAAGTCGACGATGCGTTGATCTCGCTCCAGAAATCGCGCGAGCAACTCGTCGTGCAAGGCCGTCAGATCGAAGCGTTGCAAACCTATTCGCGGCTCGCGCGACTTCGCTATGAAGGCGGCTATACGAGCTATATCGAAGTGCTGGACGCCGAGCGCAGCCTCTTCAACGCGCAACTGAGCTACACGCAGACCAACGGCCTGGTATTCAGTTCTCTGATTGGTTTGTACAAGGCAATGGGCGGCGGCTGGGTCATCGAAGCCGAACGCATGACGGGGCAGGTGATGCAGCATGGCGCTGCGGCGCCCGGTCCCACACAACCTCCGACGGAGCAGTCGCAATGACCGCCGGGCGCCTTATCGCCTGCCACGAATGCGACCTGCTGCAACGGGAGGCGGCCTTGACGGGCGAGGGCGTGCTGCGCTGCTGCCGTTGCGGTGCGGAACTGTACCGTAACCACCCGGACAGTCTCGATCGTGCGCTCGCTTTCACACTCGCGGCCATCGTGCTGTTCGTGATCGGCAATACGTATCCGATCGTCGGTCTGTCGGTTAACGGCGATCTTGTTCAGACCACGTTGCTGGGCACGGTGCGCATCCTGTATAGGGACGGCATGTGGCCGATCGCTGGGCTCATGTTCGCGACGACCTTTCTGATGCCGCTGCTGCAGATGTCCAGCATGGCGTACATCCTGTTGCCGCTGTGGCTTGATCGCCGCCCGTATCGCCCCGACATCGTCTTTCGTCTGCTGCAGATGTCGCGGCCGTGGGGCATGACGGAGGTCCTGATTCTCGGCATGCTGGTCGCACTGGTCAAGCTCACGCACATTGCCAGCGTCGTGCCGGGCATCGCGCTGTGGGCTTTCGGCGCGCTCATGCTGCTGCTCGCCGCGGCCAGTGCTGCATTCGATCCGCACGAGCTCTGGCTGCGAATGGGCGATCGCTACAGTGGCGCGCCTGACCCGGACGAGCTCACGACGCCATCCGCACGCACGGCAAGGGCCAGCGGTCTGATGACCTGTCACAGCTGCGGCTTGCTGACGAAGTCGGACGCGCATGGGCACGACGCCAGCTGTCCGCGCTGCGGCGCGCCTCTTCACGAACGCAAGCCGGCGAGCGTCACGCGGACGTGGGCCTTCCTGATCGCCGCGATGGTGCTGTATATCCCGGCGAACATGCTGCCGATGATGAATACCAGCTCGCTGTTCGGGGCGCAGAAGGACACGATTCTGAGCGGCGTCGTGTACCTGTGGACCTCCGGCTCATGGCCTTTAGCCATCATCGTGTTCATCGCGAGCATCGCCGTTCCGATGCTGAAGATCATCGCGATCATGTTTCTTGTCATCTCGACGCAGCGTCGCTCGATCGCGCTGTTGCAGGAGAGAACACGCATTTACCGCGTGGTCGAACTGGTCGGGCGCTGGTCGATGCTCGATATCTATGTGATCACCATTCTGGTCGCACTCGTCCAGTTCAATGCGCTCGCGACCATCCAGGCAGGCCCGGCCGCCGTCGCGTTCGGCGCGGTGGTGGTGCTGACGATGTTCGCCGCCATGTCATTCGACCCGCGCCTCATCTGGGACGCAACGGAGCCCGATCATGGCTAAACCTCCCGGTCAACCAGGTTCGCCGGACGTTCCTGAAGCTGTCGCCACTTCGCGCTCGCGCTGGCGGATGCAGATCGTGTGGCTGGTGCCGCTGATCGCAGTGCTCATTGGCGGCTGGCTGGCGGTCAAGGCGATCATCGAGCAGGGCCCGACGGTTACGATCAGCTTTGAGACCGGCGAGGGGCTCGAGGCGGGCAAGACCAAGATCAAGTTCAAGAACGTCGACATCGGTGTGGTCAAGAGCGTCACGATGTCGGGCGATCACCGCCGCGTGATCGCCACCGCCGAACTGTCCAAAGATGCCACAAACCTGCTGGTAGACGACACGCGATTCTGGGTCGTACGTCCGCGTATTTCTGGCGGCACCGTATCGGGCATCGGCACCTTGCTGTCAGGTTCCTTCATCGGCATGGACGTGGGCACTTCGACGCAGCCGAGGCGCGGTTACACAGGCCTGGAGACACCGCCGGTGTTCGCCATCGGCGTGCCGGGCCGCGAGTTCGTACTGAAAGGCGCTGACATGGGCTCGCTCGATGTCGGTTCGCCCATTTTCTACCGACGGCTGCAGGTCGGCCAGATCATTTCCTACCAGTTGGACCCGGACGGGAAGGGTGTGACGATGCGTGTCTTCGTCAATGCTCCTTACGACAAATACGTGAAGCCGGACACGCGGTTCTGGCAGGCGAGCGGGATCGACGTGTCGCTCGATACGACGGGCGTCAAGGTCAACACCGAATCGCTGGTGGCCATCCTGGTCGGCGGACTCGCATTCCAGACGCCCGACGAAACGGCCAATGATCCAGAAGCCGCCGCGAACACGGCGTTTTCGCTGTACCACGATCGCGCGGAGGCGATGAAGCAACACGATCGGATCGTCGATACCTATGTGCTGGTTTTCAAGGAGTCAGTGCGAGGGCTGGTGGTCGGCGCGCCGGTCGATTTTTTCGGTATCGTGGTCGGCGAAGTCTCAGCGATCAATACGCGGTTTGATCCTCCCACCAAACAGTTCAGCATCCCGGTCGAGATACGGCTCTTTCCAGAGCGTTTCACGGCGCGCTTTATGAAGGGAGGCAGAGGAAGGATCACCAGCGATCCTCAGCGACTTGCGCAAACGCTGGTCGACAATGGCTTACGTGGACAGTTGCGCACCGGAAACCTGCTGACCGGGCAACTGTACATCACGCTCGCCTTTTTCCCGAACGCGCCCAAGGCGAAGGTCGACTGGACCACCACGCCGCCCGAGATCCCAACCATACCTGGCGGCCTGCAGTCCATGCAGGATTCGGTGACCAGTCTGCTCGCCAAGCTGAACAAGATCCCGTTCGAAGGGATCGGGAAGGACGCACAAAAGACGCTAGCCGATGCGGGTACCCTTCTTAAGCAGTTGAGGACGGATGTGGTGCCTCAGGCCCGGGACACGCTCGCCGCCGCACAGACGGCGCTGAATTCCGCGAACGGCGCGCTGCAGCCGGATTCCCCGTTGGCGCAAAACACCGCGGACGCCATGAGCGAACTGGCGCGCACAGCAGCGGCTTTCCGCACACTGGCGGACTACCTCCAGCGCCATCCGGAGGCGCTCATCCGCGGAAAGGTGGAGGATAAAAAGTGATACGCCTGTCCCTATGCCTTGCCATTACGCTGACGATGATCACACTCGTCGGTTGTGCCAGTCCGAAGGCGCAGTTCTACACTTTGAGCGCGGAGGCGCCGCGCGAAGGCGTCAATCGCGGGTCGCCCGTCACGGTCGTGATCGGGGCAGTCAGCGTGCCCGAACTCGTCGACCGGCCTCAGATCGTGGTTCGCGCCGGCACGAACCATGTGGCTATCGAGGAATTTGCGCGCTGGGCTGAGTCCCTGAAGAGCCAGATCCCGCACGTGGTCGCCGCGGATCTCTCGCAGCTGCTGAACAGCCCTCGCGTGTCGACTTCTCCGATTGGTGGAGATCCGACAGCAGTGTGGCGAGTGCGCATGGACGTCCAGCGCTTTGAAGCCGACCTCGGCGATGCCGCAACCGTCGATGTTTTGTGGTCGGTGTCGCCACCCGGGAAAGCCTCGCCGCTCACCGGCCGGACCGTCGTGCGCGAACCCTGCACAGGCGTAGGCTACGATGCGGCGGTGGCGGCCTGGAGCCGCGCCCTTGCCACGGTCAGCCGTGATGTCGCCGCCGCGATCCGCCCGGCGGCGTCGCCCTGAAACGTGGCAGTGCAATGTAACAGCGAAGGGAATTGCATTGGGGAGGACGTCGCATGGCCAGGTAGCGGATGGACACAGACATTTTCGTTGCGTCGTGATCGCCGCGCCGCTCGTGGTCCGGCTCGGTCTGTTCATCTGGGAAGCCGATTGGAAGTGCCGGCTTCGTAACGCGCGTACGCTGCCTTGTGCTGTTGCAAGGCGGCCCCACGTGGCTCGAACGCAACTATAGTTGATTCCGCGGCGCGAGCCGGCAAGGAGGAGCGGACGTGGAAACCGTGATCAAGGCGTCTGGGAAGGCCAAGACCAAAGTCAATAACGTCGCGGAGGATGTCCCGGTTCTTCGCTCCCGCGCAGAGCGTCTCGCCGCCGGTCAGGCGTTGCGCGATAGGGTGCCGCGCAGCAGCCACGCCGACTGGACACCATCGGCCCAGCGCCGGGATCCCATAGAGATTCTGGAAGAATCAAATCACGATCGATTGCCTGAACTGGTGCCGATCCGCTATGGCCGGATGCTCCGCAGTCCCTTCACGTTCCTGCGCGGGTCGGCGGCGCTCATGGCCCACGATCTCGCGACTACGCCGAGCACAGGCCTTCGGGTGCAAGCCTGTGGAGACTGCCACCTGTTGAATTTTGGCCTGTTTGCCACCCCGGAGCGCAATCTGGTCTTCGATCTGAACGACTTTGACGAAACGCTGCCAGCGCCCTGGGAATGGGATCTGAAACGGCTGGCCGTCAGTTTCGCGATTGCTGGGCGCGATAACGACTTGCCGGATGCGGATTCCCGGAAAGCCGTCCTCGAGTGCGTGCGCGCATATCGGGAACACCTGCGGGAATATTCCCGGACGAATCCGCTGGAAGTCTGGTACACCCGCCTGGACGTGGAAACCCTCATTGCAACGGCGCCCGATGAAAAGGTCAGAAAATACCGGGAGCGACTGGCAGAAAAAGCCCGCCAGCGTGTTGTCGAAAACCTCTTTCCCAAGATCACCGGCGAAGTGGCGGGGCGACGTCGCCTGGTCGATCAACCGCCGCTGCTCTACCACATCAGTGACCCGGGCTTCGAGGAACGGGTTCGTGAGGCACTCGCCGACTATCGTCAGTCGCTGTCCGATGAGCGGCGTGTCCTGCTGGATCGCTACCACCTGGAGGACTTCGCCCTGAAGGTCGTGGGTATCGGCAGCGTCGGGACCCGGTGCTTCATCGGGCTGTTTTTCGACGAGGAAGACCATCCCCTGATGCTCCAGTTCAAGGAACAGCGCCGGTCGGTCCTCGAACCCTACGCGGGAAAGAGCGACTATGACAATCAGGGGCAGCGTGTCGTCATGGGACAGCGGCTGATGCAGTCTTCCAGCGACATCTTCCTGGGATGGTTGCGCGGACAGCGAGGGCATGACTTTTTTGTGCGGCAGTTGCGGGACATGAAGATGTCGGTTGTCCTCGATGAAATGACCGCCGCGCAGCTTAACCGCTATGCCCGGTTCTGCGGCTGGACCCTGGCCCGCGCCCATGCCAAGTCCGGGGATGCCACGACCATCAGTGGCTATCTGGGCAAGGGCGATGCCTTTGACGAGGCCATCGGCGCGTTTTCGCTCGCCTATGCAGATCAGACGGAACGTGACCACGCGGCGCTGGTGAAGGCGGTACATGCCGGACGGCTGGCGGCTCTCGTTGAGGAGTAGCGTCCTGCACCACTCACACGACGGGCCGTTGCGCACGACCTGTCGCGGCAGCTTTGACCAGCTCCACGCGCAGCCGCCTCAATGCCTTTTCATGATCCTTCGTGGGCAGCTTGCTCTTGCTTTCCGCGGACCAGTCCATTGAACCAAGGTCCAATGGCGGCGGTTCTTCGAAGGTTATAGGCTAAGTGGGGAAGACATCCTGTCTGCGGTCGGCGCACCAGATCGCGCTGCCCATCGCGCAGCCCTGTCGTCGGCATACGCTACCGGACCGCACGCCCCGCGCGGCTTTGGCCTGATCGCTTGCCAGGAGTTTGACGTGAGTTCGCGACCGCAAGTGGATATTGCCCGCATCCTGCTGATCATCGTGATTCTGTCGCTGCTCATCTTTGGCAGTCTTTATATCGTCCGTCCGTTTCTGCCGGCGCTGATCTGGGCGACGATGATCGTCGTCGCCACCTGGCCGGTGATGATCGGTATCGACAAGCGCGTGGGTGGCCGCCGCTGGGTCGCCGTCACCGTGATGCTGGTCGGCCTGCTGATCGTGATCGTGCTGCCGCTGTACGGGGCGGTGTCGACGATCGCCGGGCACGGCGGCGACATTGTCGACCAGGCGGAGGCGCTGCCGTACTACTCCCTGCCTCCCCCGCCCGCCTGGCTGCATGAGGTGCCGCTCGCCGGCGAAGGCCTCGCACGCGAGTGGCAGCGCCTGTCCGACGCGGGTCGCGGTGGCATCCTTGCGCAAGTGCAGCCTTATGCGCTGATAGCCGCGAAATGGCTGCTCTCGCAAGCCGGCACGGTCGGCCTGCTGGTGGTCCACCTGGTGCTGACCGTGATCATCGCCGGCATTCTCTATTCGCGGGGCGAGGCCGCGTCCAGCAGCGTGGTGCGTTTCGCGGCGCGCATTGCCGCGGAACGCGGCGCGGCGGCAGTGCGGCTCGCCGGATTGTCGATCCGCGCGGTCGCACTCGGGATCGTCGTAACGGCGGCCGCGCAAGCGGCGCTCGCCGGGCTGGGCCTGTACGTCGCCGGAATCCCCGGCGCGGGGATCCTGACCGCGCTGATCCTGATCCTCTGTCTCGCTCAGATCGGTCCGGGCCTTCCGCTGATCGGTGCTGTGGTCTGGCTGATCTATCACGACCGACTCGTCGCGGGAATCGCGCTGGGGGTCTGGTCGGTGTTCGTCGGGCTGCTCGACAATGTGTTGCGGCCGCTGCTGATCAGGCGAGGGGTGGACCTGTCGCTGCTGCTGATCCTGACCGGGGTGATCGGCGGGGTGATCGCGTTCGGGATCGTCGGGCTGTTTATCGGCCCGGTGATACTTGCGGTGACCTTCACGCTGCTGCAGGCGTGGATCGACGAGGAGGCGGCACCGGCGCCTATCGAACCGGCGCTCACGGGCACCGGCGACCGTCTGGATGGTGAGCCGCAGTAGCACCACCGACGCGCCACGCGTGATACCGCGAGTGCGTCGGGTACGGCGCTTGACGTGAATGTGCCAGCGATATGCCGTTTTCCGGGGACGTTATGAGTTTTAGTACCGTCAAGGCGTATTTTTTGAGGTCTTGAAGAAAGCGATGCTCAGCACCACGCATACCGATGCACCGGCGTTGCCTGAATCGCGCACGATGGGCGCTCGCCTGTGTTGCGTCGAGCTGAGTTCATTTACCCCTAACGGAGCAACAGCATGGGCACTGGAATCGTGGACGTAGCGGAACAAAAACGCCTGAACGACGCGCGTGAGGCCCAGGTGCCGTGGAAGAAGTGGGGGCCTTACCTCAGCGAGCGGCAGTGGGGGACGGTGCGAGAGGACTACAGCGACAACGGCGATGCCTGGAACTACTTCACCCATGACCATTCCCGCTCACGTGCCTATAGGTGGGGCGAGGACGGGCTTGGTGGACTCTGCGACGACAAGCAGCAGCTGTGCTTTGCGCTAGCGTTGTGGAACGAGCGCGATCCGATCCTGAAGGAGCGGCTCTTTGGCCTCACCAACAGTGAGGGCAATCATGGCGAGGACGTCAAGGAGTATTACTTTTACCTCGACAGCACGCCCACCCACTCCTACATGAAGTACCTCTATAAGTACCCGCAGCGAGAATACCCCTATCGGGACCTGATCGAGACCAACCGGAGACGATCGCGGGAGGAGTTCGAGTACGAACTGCTCGACACCGGTGTCTTCGATGATGACCGGTATTTCGATGTGTTCATGGAATACGCGAAGGCGGATCCGGACGACATCCTCGTTCGTATTTCCGTGCACAACCGCGGACCGAAAGCGGCACGGCTGCGGGTCCTGCCGACGCTATGGTTCCGCAACACATGGTCATGGGGTGAGGACGATCGCAAGCCCTCGCTGCGCGATGCGGGCCCAGGCGCCATTCAGGCCACGCACCCTGAACTCGGCCACTACTGGCTCCATTGCGATGGCGCCCCGGAGACGCTCTTCACCGAGAACGAGAGCAATGCGCAGCGTCTGTGGGGCCAGCCCAACGCGTCTCCCTATGTCAAGGATGCGTTCCACGCCTACGTCGTTTCGGGACAAGGCGACGCGGTGAATCCCGCCAGGACGGGAACCAAGGCCGCGGCCCACTATGTCTGCGACGTGCCCGGCGGCGGCAGCACGACCATCCAGCTGCGCCTGACGGCAACCAAAGTGGACAATGCGTTCGCCGACTTCGAGAACATATTCGATAGTCGCATCGCCGATGCTGACCAGTTCTACGAGCGGATCGTGCCCGGATCGTTGACCGAAGACCAGCGCCGGGTGCACCGTCAGGCGTTGGCAGGAATGCTGTGGAGCAAGCAGTACTACTACTTCGATCTACAGCTCTGGCTGCGTGAGCACTGGAGTCATCCATTGCTCGAGGCCGCGCGCCACGACGTGCGCAACACGGAGTGGTTCCACATGTTGAATGCCGACGTGATCTCCATGCCGGACAAGTGGGAGTATCCGTGGTACGCCGCCTGGGACCTGGCTTTCCATACGGTCTCCCTGGCGCTGGTGGATTTCGATTTCGCCAAGGAGCAGCTGCTGCTGATGCTGCGCAGCCTGTACGTCCACCCAAGCGGGCAGATTCCAGCTTACGAGTGGAACTTCAGCGACGTGAATCCGCCAGTGCATGCCGCTGCCACGCTCTGGCTGTACAAGTACGAGAAGCAGCTGGGCCGGGCCGACCTGCGATTCCTGGAACGTTCGTTTCAGGGGTTGATGCTCAATTTCAACTGGTGGGTCAATCGCAAGGACCCAGCCGGCCGCAACGTCTTCGCTGGCGGTTTTCTGGGTCTGGACAACATCGGTGTATTCGACCGCAGTGCGCAGCTCCCGACCGGTGGTTCGCTGGAGCAGGCGGACGGGACGGCGTGGATGGCGTTCTATTGCCAGAGCATGCTGGAGATGGCCATTATTCTGACCGAGTGCGACCCGGTCTACGAGGAGGTCGCCTTCAAGTTCGTCCAGCATTTCATGTGGATTGCCTATGCGATGGACCGCCGTGGCGAACATAGCGATGAGATGTGGGACGAGGAGGACGGTTTTTTCTATGATCTGTTGCGGCTCCCCGACGGCCAGACGATGCGTCTGAAAGTAAGGTCGTTGGTGGGATTGTTGCCACTATGCGCGTCCACGGTGTTCGAAGCGGAGTCTGTCACGCGGTATCCGAAGCTGATGGAGCTGATTACGCAGTTTCGAAAACGCTACCCCGAACTGGTTGCCCATGTGGCTCCGACCGACGCGGGTTTCATCGGCCATAGGGAGCGGAGACTTCTATCGATCCTCAGCAAGCGGAAACTCGAGCGCGTGCTCGGCTACCTGCTCGATGAAAACGAGTTCCTGGGGCCGCACGGCATTCGTTCGCTCTCCCGGTATCACCTGGACCATCCATTTGTGATGAATGTCGGTGGACAGGAGTACAAGGTGCAGTACCTGCCGGCCGAATCGAATACTGGCATGTTCGGTGGCAATTCGAACTGGCGCGGTCCAGTGTGGATGCCAGTCAATCTGCTGATCGTCCGGGCGCTGATGAATTTCTACACTTTTTTCGGCGATGACCTGAAGGTTCAATGTCCGACCGGGACGGGGCCGCACATGACGTTGTTCGAGGTAGCGCAGGAGCTTGTCCGTCGGCTGACGGGTACGTTCCTACGCGATGCCGACGGGCGGCGGCCGGTTCATGGCGGGACGGCCAGGTTCCAGGACGATCCGCATTGGCGCGACCTGATCCTGTTTTACGAGTACTTCCACGGTGACAATGGCGCGGGCGTTGGGGCCAGCCACCAGACAGGCTGGACGGGCCTCGTCGCTCCTCTCCTGGATCTGTTTGGGCGTGTCGATGCGCAAACCATGCTGGAATCCGAACGCGGGCGCGTGATGGCGGGGATCGTAAGAGGGCAGGTGGGCGGAGAAAAGATCGGCGAAAAGTAAAGGAGAGAATATGTTCGACTTACGCTACCCGGTGCTGTACCAGATCAACACCCGCGTCTGGCTAACCGAGCTGTCTCGCGTGCTGGGGAGGCGTGCGACCCTGGACGATATTCCGGATGCCGAGCTGGATCGCCTTGCCGGGCTGGGTTTTGATTGGGCCTGGTTACTGAGCGTCTGGCAGACCGGCCCCGCAGCGCAGGCGATCTCCCGTGCGAATCCCGAATGGCGTCGCGATTTCGCTGAAACGCTATCGGACCTCAAGGACGAAGACATCGCCGGCTCCGGGTTCGCCATCCAGAGTTACACCGTCCATCGCGATCTGGGCGGCGCCGAGGCGCTCGCCCGATTGCGGCACCGTCTGCAGCAACGCGGACTGAAGCTGATGCTCGACTTCGTGCCGAATCACATGGCGCCGGATCATGACTGGATCAATGAGCATCCGGACTACTTCGTCCACGGGAGCGAGGCGGACCTGGCTCGCTCACCGCGCAACTACTGCCGCGTGCAAACAAGGAACGGTCCGCTGGTGCTCGCCCACGGCCGGGATCCGTACTTCGACGGATGGCCCGATACCTTGCAGCTCAACTACGGCAATCCGGCGTTACAGCAGGCGATGATCGGCGAGCTGCAAAGAATCGCAGGGCAATGCGACGGCGTGCGATGCGACATGGCCATGCTGGTCTTGCCCGACGTGTTCGAACGCACCTGGAACATTCGCGCCGATCCCTTCTGGCCGAAGGCGATCGAATCCGTGCAGCGCAAGCATCCGCAGTTCCTGTTCATGGCGGAGGTCTATTGGGACCTGGAATGGACGATGCAGCAGCAGGGCTTCGATTACGCCTATGACAAGCAGATGTATGACCGCCTGCGCGATGCGCACGCACGGCCGGTGCGCGAGCATCTGCACGCAGGGCTCGATTACCAGGACAAGCTGGCCCGCTTTCTGGAAAACCACGACGAGCCCCGGGCGGCGGCGACCTTCGATCCCGACAGACACGAAGCTGCAGCCATCATCACCTTCCTGTCACCGGGCCTGCGCTTTTTCCACCAGGGCCAGTTCGAGGGCCGCAGGAAACGCATTTCGCCGCACCTGGTCCGGGCGCCACAGGAGCCCGTCGATGTAGCGTTGCAGGCGTTCTACGAGAGCCTGTTGGCGGTGCTGCGCCAGCCCGTCTTTCGAGACGGCGCGTGGAGCCTGCTCGAATGCGTACCGGCGTGGGAGGGCAATTGGACCTCGGATTGTTTCGTCGCGTCGTCCTGGCAGCGAGATGACCGCGAACGGCGGCTCGTTGCCGTCAACTACGCCGACAACCAAAGCCAGTGTTACGTGCGACTGCCGTTTCCCGACATGGCCGGCCGCACGGTGCGGATGAAGGACATGATGGGGTCGTCCAGTTTTGATCGCGACGGTAACGATCTCATTTCACGCGGTCTTTACCTGGATCTGCCACCATGGAGTTACCACGTCTTCGAAATGACCGCATCGTGAAGCGCGCACGACGCTAAGCGCGAGAGCACTGCGAGCCGCGCTGTAACCCACAGGGTTTCCACGTTAAGTCAGCGATTGAACCAGCGGTATTGGAGCGCGACCGAGACGGTCTGGAAATTTCCGCCGATGCGTGTCGTTAACCCACGCGACCATGCGAGTTTGGCTGACCATTGTGCGGCAAGAGGAACCGACAATGTTACCCCGTAGCGAGTACTGCTTTGCAGATCCTGGTTCTGGACGCCATTGACGCTTGTCCGGCCGCCCGTGAAATACGCAACGTCTGCGGCGATCCACAGTCCGGGCCGCCACGTGTAGCCTCCATGCCATTGGAACATGGCCAGCGGAGCCTGGCTCCGTCGCTTGCCACCAAAAAAGTTCGTATTGTCGGTGAACACCCAGACCCCAGCGGCGCCGTCTACAAACCAGTTGCCGACTGGCTGCGACAACCCCAGTTCAGGTTTGAATGCCCATCGGTTCGAACCCACATTGATGATACGGGCAGGCTGATATTGGCCGGTCGGCGCGACCACGCTCAGGCTGGCACCCAGTATCGTGCTCGGGCTACGCTGGGCAAATTCCTCTGGTGTGAGCGCGGGACCGCCCAGCAGATTCGCGGCAATCCGGAGCCGTACATCGCCTAGCCCCGAACGCCAGGCCTGACCAGGCACGCCTGCTACATTCCCCGTCAGGTTCGCATTGGCAAAAGGCAGCAACACAGCAACGCTGGCGACATGCCCCGCGACGCCAAAGCTATGAGAATAGCCCAATGAATACGTGTTGATTCGGGCTTGAAGATCGGTGATGGGCAGCGAAGGGTCCAGCGAAACGTCGCCGGTCGATCGAGCATAGCCCGCCACCACGAAGTTCGTTCCAACCGGGACAGCCGAATAGGTGCGCGGCTCCATTTCCTGCGCGGACGCCAGTACGGACCAGAGAAGCGCTATTCCCGCCCAGACGAGCGTTGCGTGCGATCTGCGAACGGCGGCAATCGTCGGTACAGATGACGATCGCGCTTGTAGGCGCGAGTGGCAGCAAAGGGGTCGAACTGAGCCGTTCAAAGTCACCGTTCTGGGCCCTCTCGGGCGGCGATAGTTCAGGGGATGGAATGACGCGATGAGCTACGCGACTAATCAGTGCAAGCGCGGCAGAGCCGGTATTTCATCGGGATGGCGGTTCGGCCGGAATGCCGCTCCGGGATGTCGGCGTCTCGTCCTCGGTACTATCGA
>NZ_JAXDPY010000057.1:0-13538 GCF_034668105.1 Paraburkholderia sp.
AGCCTGTAACGTTCAACTGGTCAGCCGGCACCTGGCGTACAGCGGCGTTTAGCGGCCTGACTCTGGCGCAGAACGGTTCAGGACTTTCCAAACTGTCTCGCGCATGGGACAAGCATTCTCCGCGCGAACCGGGATACTATCCGCCTTTGACAGGGAATATCGACGCGAAGAACGCGACAACGGAAGCTTGGCTGCGTGATCTGTTGCAAAACCCAACGACGGAAAAAGTGTCGCTTGGCCGTGGCGGTGTCGAATACCGCGCTGCGGATGGAACGGGAGCAAGATGGAACAGTGATGGTCAGTTCAGCGGTGTGCTAAACCCGCGAAGGAACTAGGAGTTACGATGAGCAAGCTTGAAATTGTCTGGTCGTCAGCCATGGACGAGTATGAAAAGCTGACGCTTGAAATCTTGTTGGACAGATACCCGGTGGTCAGAGTCAATCAGGAAAATGGCATAGAAAATCTTGTGGCAGAACTAGGCGGCCCTGAACCGAACGGTGCGATGGTTGGGCAAGTGCCGTTAGACGATTTGATTACCGCGCTGCAGGAGATCAAGAAAGCCATGTTCACCGAGCAATAACGCAGTGGGGGGCCGATTGACGTTCGTCTCGTCGGCACAAAAAAGTGTGACTGTGAACTGCACCCCAAAAGCATGGACGAACGTTCAACTTTTGGGGTGCGGTTCATTGCTCGCGCCCCGCATGGGAGTCGCGGCTCAAAGCGGAAGGTTTGGACCCCGCAGTTGTAGAAAGCAACGTCGCACAGGAGGTGCAGGCAACCTTGCCCGATCGGTCAATCATATGTTTTCACCTTGAAGGTTATTACCGTCCTACTTCTGGAGGGCAGGGGCTGTATCCATTCGAGGGCGCAATGTCCGACCTCGATGGCACGAATGTCGATGTGCTTTTGTTTGCCGATGCCGCAAACAGGCTCTACGAAATGGAACTCGTCCGATGGGAAGGCGGAGATTTGCAGCGGCCCGACTGGACCACACTGCGGATCGTCCCTAAGCCACCTCCGGTTCAAAAGCCCCAAAACGATTGTTCGAAAGGAAGGCACGATACAGCCGGCAATGGCGCGCGCCAATACACCGGTCACACGTGCCTTCCAGAAGATGGACGACAGCGACAGTTGCTACCGGACCATCGTCGACGACAATCAGCAGGCGCTCGGTTAGGTGACACGCCAGTCGAGCAAAAATTCAAGCCTGCGCGGCGGCGCGCACCTGCCAGGGGTTTTGCCGCACGGAGTTGCAACTGTTCGCGGAGATCGTCGGCGAGGATGGATCGATTGAGCGCGAGGGGCATGCGCTCGCCGGCGCGCGACGATGTGCTTATCGCTTGAGGGTTAAAAGCAAATAGCAGCGTGGACGCCGGCGCACGATCGGTATATAACAACATGAAAGGATGGCTTTGTTCACCGCTGCAATGGAGAGACGCTTCATGACGCAAGACGTAACGCCCAAGCCGCCCGCGGGCGACCGCCCCGAGCTGGAACACCTCGATGCGGCGCTCAGTCACGTGGATCAGCAGGTATCGTCCGGCAGCATTGCGTCGGGTGCCGCAAAGGGCATTCTGTATAGCCTGATCGAAACGCTCGGCGCGTTCGTCGGCGATCCCGATCTGCCGGAACACGCGCGCTCGGGTTACGAGGGACTGCTGGAAGCCGCCCGCGAATTGCGCGCGAAGCTCGACCACTGAAAACGGTTACGCGCTGCCTCCGGGCAGCGTGGTTCGCAACGCATTCGCCGCCGCATTTCGGCGGTGCGGCTCTCTGTGATAAAAAGGCGCATTGTTTCCAACATTGCGCCTTTTTATGCTCTCCCCGTCCGCTATCGCGTTACTGGCTGTCGGCATCATCGTCGTGCTGATTACGCCGGGTCCCACCAATACGCTGCTGGCGGCGGCCGGTTTGCGCCAGGGCGTGCGGCTTTCCTGGCCGCTGATCGCCGCCGAACTGGCCGGCTATCTCGTGTCGATTTCAGTGTGGGGACATTTTCTTGTGCAAGCCGCGCGCGCGTTGCCGTGGCTGCCGTCGCTGCTGCGTGTGGCGGCCGGTGTGTACATCGCGTATCTCGCCGTCGACATGTGGCGCGCGGCGGTGGCCTTGCCCGATTCGACGCAACGCCCAATCGGCATGCGCACGCTATTCGTGGCGACGCTGCTCAACCCGAAAGGCTTGTTGTTCGCCAGTACCATCTTTCCCGCTGTCGCGTTCGCTCAGGTGTCCGCGTATGCCACCGCGATGCTGATGTTCGCCAGCCTGCTGGTGCCGATCGCGCTGGCGTGGATCGCGTTCGGCGCGGCGCTCGGCAGCGGCAGACTCGGCTGGTTGAATCCGGTGAAGATACAGCGCGGCGCGTCGATCGTGCTGGGCGTGTTTTCCTTGTCGCTTGCATGGGCGGCGTTGCATTGAGGGCGTCGCTACCGCAGGCCTCGCCCACCACATTGGCCGCTCACGGTTATTCAGGCGCGTAGGGCACTGAAGCTCGCACTCATGCTTGCGCGGTGTTATCCGCCGTCAACGCATCCAGCCACTCGGGCGGCCCCGCGGTGATCTCCAGTTGCGGTGTGCCGTGCCAGTCCGCGCAGCGTTGCAAGGCGCGGCGCAGATCGCCCGCCAGCCTCGCACTGAGCCGCACACCGGGTTCGATATGCAGCGATTTCAATTCGAATACGCCGTGGGTCCGATGCGCTTTCGCATCCACGCGGCCGACAAAACGCCCCCGGCTCAACAGCGGCAACACGAAGTAGCCGTATTTGCGCTTTGCCGCAGGTGTATAGCATTCGATCGCGTAGTCGAAGTCGAATAGCGCGGCGGCGCGCTTGCGGTCCCATACCACTGGATCGAACGGCGATAGCACCGTGGTGACGGTCGAAGCGAGCTTGCCGCTTGCCGCGTCGTCGATCATCGGCGCGAATTCATGATGGACGAAGGTGTCCTGCTTCCAGCCTTCCACTTGCACCGGGATCAGCTCACCCTGGTCGGCGAGCGCACGCAGTTCGTCGCGATAGGGACGGCGCGGCAGCCGGTAATAATCGGCGACCCAATCGGCGCGCACGACGCCAAGCGCGCGGCAGGTACGGCGTAACGCCGCCTCGAGGACCGTTTCCCGCGGCGGCAGATCGCGCGCGTCGTCCCAGTCCGGCAGCACGCGTTCGGTCAGATCGTAGACGCGATGAAAATTGCGCCGCTCAGCCACCATCAATTGTCCGATGGCGAACAGCACTTCCAGATGGCGTTTCTCCGGCTTCCAGTCCCACCAGCCGTTGCCTTTGCCCGCCTCGCGGGCGAAATCCGCTGAACGCACGGGGCCCGTTGCCCGGATATGCGCGAGCAGTTTATCGATCTCCTTGCAATGCTTGTCGTGCCACTCTGCCGCGTATTTCCAGCCCATGCCGCTCGGGTCGAGCATGCGGTGGCGCAGCAGGCCATAGTCTTCGGTCGGGACAAAACAGGCTTCGTGCGACCAGTATTCGAACAGCTTGCCTTCGGCGAGATGCTCGTCGAGCCATTGCTGCGGATACGCGCCGAGGCGGCTGAACAGCACGAGATACGGACTGCGCGCAACGACGTGGATCGTGTCGATCTGCAACTGCGCCATCCCGCGGATCGCGTCGAGCACGTCGGTTTTGACGGCCTTGCGGCGCGGCGGTGTCAGCAAACCTTGCGCGGCCAGATGCAAGGTGCGGGCGGCGGATAGCGGAAGCGTCTTCACGCGGTCGTCGGTCACGGGCGCTGGGTAATGAGTGCCCGCGATAGCCCCGGGCGCCTTCGAGCGAGGCCGCTCAGGCACCCAAAGCAACCGCTTCGCCCGCCGAAACAGCCAGCAGCTGATGGATCTGCGCAACCACCGCGGCACCTTCTCCCACTGCCGCCGCAACCCGCTTCGTCGAGCCGGCGCGCGCGTCGCCGATCGCATACACGCCTTCGACCGTCGTCGCGAGATCGCAGACGGAGATTCCGTCCGCGCTGGTGCCGGTCAGCACGAAGCCCTTGTCGTCCAGTTCCACGCCACAGGTGCGCAGCCAGTCGGTGTTCGGATCCGCGCCGGTGAAAAGGAACAGATGCCGCGTGTCGAGGCGCGGGGTGCCATCCGGCAGCGGCTTCTTCAACAAGACCGACGCCAGCCCGATTTCGTCCGCCTCCAGCTGGCCCACTTCCGAATGCGGATGCACGAATACATTCGGCAACGAGCGGATGCGGTCGATCAGATAGCGCGACATGGTGGCTTCAAAGCCGCTTCGGCGGATCAGCACGTGGACCTTGGCCGCGTGCGTCGCCAGATAGACGATCGCCTGGCCGGCCGAATTGCCGCCGCCTACCAGCACGATCTCCTGGCGTTTGCACAGCTTGGCCTCGACCGGCGACGCCCAGTAGTAGACGCCGCGCCCGTCGAAACGGTCGAGTCCTTCGAGCGCGGGGCGCCGATAGACCGCGCCGCTCGCGATCACGATGGTGCGGGCGGTGATATGGCCGCCGCACTTGAGTTCCAGCCGGTAAGGCGAGGCCGCGCAATGCAGTGCCTTGACGTTGACCGGAATCGCCACGTGCGCGCCGAATTTCTGCGCCTGCACGAACGCGCGGCCCGCCAGCGCCTGGCCGGAGATCCCCGTCGGAAAGCCGAGATAGTTCTCGATCCGCGAACTGGCGCCCGCCTGGCCGCCCGGCGCGCGACTGTCGAGCACGATGACCGACAGGCCTTCGGACGCCGCATACACCGCCGTGGCGAGGCCGGCCGGCCCCGCGCCGACGATCGCGACGTCGTACACATGCGAATCGTCGAGATCGGGCAGCAAGCCGAGGCAGGTAGCGAGTTCCGGCATGCTCGGATGACGCAGCACGGAACCGTCGGGGCAGATCACCAGCGGCATGTCTTCTTTCTGCGCGGCGAATTGCTCGATCAGACGCAGCGCGTCCTCGTCGCGTTCGTCGATGACGGAATGAGGATGGCCATTGCGCGACAGGAAGCCTTGCAGCATGACGAGCCGCGAGTCGTTGCTGTTGCCGATCAGGATCGGGCCGCCAGCGCCCTTTTCGATCAGCGACACGCGCCGCAGGATCAGCGCGCGCATGATGCGCTCGCCCAGTTCGGCCTCGGCGACGATCAATGCGCGCAGCTTGGCCGGCGGAATCAGCAACGCGTCGACCGCGCCGACCGCCATGCCGTTGACCAACGCGGGCCGTCCGGACAACTGACCGACTTCGGCGAGAAAATGCCCGGCGCCATGTTCCGCGATCACAACTTCGCGCCCGATGCCATCGCGCTGATAAACCTTCACGCGTCCATTCAACAACACGAACATGCCGGGACCGGTGTGGCCGGTCTCGAACAGCAACTCACCGGCTTGCCAGTGACCTACGTCGCCGAACCGGCGCAGACGATCGATTTCCGCGCACGTGAGTTCGGGGAACATCTGGTGCATGCGCGTCGCGAGCGACGAAAACGGCGCGTCCGCGACGACGGCTTGTTGCCCTTCTACTTCTTGAGTCGACAGCATTGAACCGCTCCTTCTGTGTTTATCCTGAATGATCGACACGGGTGGCGAAGCGGCGCGGGCGCGCGAGGGCGCCGATAGGGATGCGCTGCCGCGCTAAACGGCCTTGGGCGCGATATCGTCGACCGCCACGTCGGGCGGCGGCACATCGGGCAGCGCGTCCACCGTCTTGCCCGAGTCGCGCCAGGCTTCCATGCCGCCGCGTAACGGCAGCACGTCGGCGAAGCCGGCCTCACTCAACTGTTTGGCCATCCATGCCGCGGATATTTCGTTCGGGCATGAACAGTAAATCACCACCTTCTGATCGTGCGGGTACGTCGCGACGATCTCGTCGAGTTGACGCTCGTCTGCGAATTGCGAGCCCGGAATCACGAACGGATCGAGCACGCGCTTTTCCTGCGAGCGGATATCGAACAGTACCGGCGTTTTGCCGGCCGCGACCAGCGCCGCCAGTTCGTCGACTTCGATCCGCTGGGTCGCGAGCTTGGCGATCAGCTGGCGCCGGCGAATCCAGCGATAGGCCGCATACAGCAACAGCAACGCGACGGCCACCAGTGCGGCCGTGCGCCCGAGGCGTCCGGCCACGGCGAACAGCATGTCGATTTGCCGGGCGAACAGCGCACCGATGATCAAACCGGTCCCCGACCACAAAGCGGCGCCGATGCTGTCGTAAGTGAGAAACGTGCGGTAGCGCGTGCCCATGGCGCCGGCCATTGGAATCGACACAATCGACAGGCCCGGCACGAACTTCGCCACGGCCAGCACGCGCACGCCCCAGCGGCCGAAAAAGCGTTCGGTTTTTTTTACACAGGTATCGCGCGACAACGAAAGACGGCAGATCGTTTTCAACGTATTGCCGCCATACATACGGCCGGCAAGATACCAGGCGCTGTCGCCGATCAGCGTGGCGAATATCGACAGGATCAGAACCGGCAACAATTGCGTGCCCACCGAGCCGGGATGCATGGCCGCCATCGCGCCAAACAGCACGAGCGACGGCATCGCGGGTACCGGCAGCCCGAGTGAAGCGGCCAGCACGTTCACGAAGACGAGCGCCGGTCCATATTGCTCGACAAGGTCATGTAGCATCGGCTTACATCCGTCGCCCTTTCGGGAACGGCGCAGGTAGGGAAAAGCAAAGGAGAATGCAAGGATTATGGACGCATTTTCAAGACGTGCAAACGCCGAGAAAACGGGTCCGCAATCGCGAACTTAAAAGCGCGTCTCCGGCCTGTCCCAACGGTTAAAAACGCGGATTAGAAGCGCAAATGAAACAAAGCGAAATGGACCGAGCGTGCGCGGCAAGCCGGTGCCGAAAAGCGGGTGCCTAATAATGCCCTATAGATTCGCGTAGGAAATCCTGCAGTGCCTAAACAGGAGCGGATGGTGTAGAAACTGCGCCCGACATTCGTGCGTAAGCGCAATGCCGGGCGCGGCAGCTTTACTGACGATGATTGTGCTGTTCGCCCGGCAACTCGGCGCCATGCGCGCGAATCGCCGCAATCAGTTCGGCAGGCGTGATTTCGTAGCGCACTTCGCGGTGAATGCCTGGCTTGCGCTCGTCGACCTCGATCAGAAGAATGCCTTTGCCGTCTTCTGTCGATTCGAGGCGCAGCGAGCGGAGTTCGCGCGCCGTTGCGTCGTCGTATTCGGTGAGCAGGGCCATTGACCCGGAGGACCCGGTAGTGCGCATCGAAGTTGTCCTTCTTCCGTTGTTGATCGAACCATTGTACGGGCAGTTGTCGCACCGCGTGTCGCGCGAGGCTCACACCACGTTGCCTGCCCGTTGACCTGTCTGTTTGCGGGAGCGCCGCTGCGCCGTGTTGGCCAATCGCTGGCGAGGCGCGCCGCTCGAGGTGGGCCGTGACGCCCGACTGTGACAACCAGTTTAACGCGGCTCCCGCCGCTGTCGGCTGCATTTTTCGTGCCCCGTGGCGGTGCAACGGTTGTCTCCCCTGCTGTCACGGCGCTGACAAGCGCTTGGGTTACGGCCAGGCGCGACGCGCGAAACCCTCGGCAAAAAAATAGCCCGCCCTCGGAGAGGACGGGCCGCTAAACGCCGTTGTTACTCGGGTCAGCCTGCCCTTGC
Organism: Paraburkholderia sp.; assembly: GCF_034668105.1. Classification (GTDB taxonomy): domain Bacteria; phylum Pseudomonadota; class Gammaproteobacteria; order Burkholderiales; family Burkholderiaceae; genus Paraburkholderia. Next base: position 7,588 of record NZ_JAXDPY010000057.1, read on the forward strand.
AACTTATTGGGCGCTGACGCTTGCATCGTGATGCGCCAAGTCCGGGCTGTCGAGGTGGGAGTAACGCCGATCTATCAGATCAATGTCAAATCTTCCGGCTCGACCGCGCCACGCAGCAGAACGCCGCGCCGGTCGAGCAGGCGGTCTGCGAGGTGGTGCGTGCCACCAGTTCGGTGCCGAGCGCCGCTTCGGTCGCACTCGCCTCGACCACCGATTTGATTTCCTTCGACGACGCCGCGCAGCGTTGCGCGAGCATCCGCACCTTGCCCGCGACCACCGCGATCGAGCGGCCCGCTTCGCCCGCGCGCGCCGCTTCGACGGCGGCATTCAGCGCGAGGATATTGGTCTGGAAAGCGATCCCGTCGATGACGCCCGCAATGCGGAAACAAGCATCTGTGACGAAGGGAATTCGTACTCGTGCCCGGTGACAGACTGGTTGTTGCGCATGGCTTTCCTTGCAAGTGCGAACGCGCGTCCGCACGGTCCTTACGGCGATGCAGGGAATAACGGCATTAACCCCGCGGGCTTGGGGGTTTCCCAGTAAACCGCTCAGGTTTATCCGGTGCCGAGCCGTTAATACAAGGTTATTTCATGCGTGCCGAATCGCCGTGGAAAACGGTGCCGGATGGCGTGCCGCCGCGCCTTCAAAAGCGTTACACTGCGCCGGATAAGGCCTGCAGACGCATCTCGTCACCCTGACATACGCAGCGGTCTGCCTGCGCGAATTCGCTACTCAAGTGACCAATGCAGAAGATCCTCGACCGGACTCAGGAGTCTTTGGCCCACGCGTTCGCTTCGCTCGCAAAAAGCGCGAAGCGTCAACAACGCCTGTATCTCGCGACGATCGGCTCGCTGATGCTGATCGTGGTGATCTTCACGCTGCTTCTCGCGGTGCTCGGCGCGGCCAAACAGCTGGACTACCGGCGCGCCTTAGCCACGGTGAATGCCGCCGATATCAGAGCGCTGCTGCATCGCGAGCAGGCATTTCTGGCGCGTGCGGAACTGACGCTCGCGTACTACAACGCTTTCGAAGGTCAGTTGCCGCTGCCCGAGGGCATGGCGGAATCGGTCCAGAAAACGGGCGCGGCACGCAGTCGTCTGGAGACGGGCGGCGTGCATATCGATCTGCTGGTTGGCGACGCGACCCGGGCAGCGTGGGGGCCGCAGCTGAACACCCGACTCTGGCGTCTATACCAGACCGGCGTCTCGACGCTGGCGACCGAGCAGGCCTTCGCTCTGCGACAACGCGCGATGCTGATCGGACTGAACGAAGACTACGCGGTCATGCTCCCCGCCGCCGACGCGCCGGGCACCGCAGCGGGCGCCGATGCGCCGGGCGCCGACGCGCTGCTGCTGCAACCCGCAACGATCGGCACGCTGCGCGATGAGATCGAGCGTCAATTGCAGGCTCGGACCGGCAAGCGCGTGCCGGGCAAAGGCGAACGGATATGGCTCGGTCCCTATCGCGACCCGCTGCAAGGCATCCCCGTGATCATCGCCGTGAGCGCCTACTACTCGGGGGACACGCCGGTCACGCTCATCGCGGCCAGCATCCCGGTCAGCACGCTGCCCGACTATTTCACCCGGCCGGCGGCCGACGGGACGCTGTTGATCACGACGCCAGACCGTCGCGTGATGGTGTCGTCGCCGCCGGTCGACGCGGGCACGTCGCAAATGCTGCGCAACCTCGTCGCCGATATGCCCGCCGACGGGTATCGCTACACCCGCCATGGCGCGGTGCTGGTCGAGCCGCTCGCGCCGGACTTCGGCTCGCTGGTGGGTTACCTGCCGTGGCGGGCATTGGTCTGGGTGCTGCGCTGGCAACTGGTAACGCTCGCCGGCCTTGCCTTGCTCGTACTGGGAGCCATCGCGCTCACCGCTCGTTTATGGGGGCTGCGTCTGTTACACAAGACGTTCGCCGAAACGACGCGCGCGCTGGAAAGCGAAACCATCAATCACATTCTCGTCAGCGCGACGCCGATCGGTTTATGCATCGTCCGGCAAAGCGATTTTTCGATCCTCACCGCCAACGCGCTGGCTAACGAGTTGTTGCATATCGAAGCGGGCAGCAACCGCCTGCCGCCGCACATCGTTGCAGAGTTCTCGGCGCAGGCGCCGGACAAGCCTTCGCTGACGGCGTTTGCGAAGGTGGCCGGTTTCGTCGCGCCTGCACGAGCGTTGCCGTCGCAGTCGCATTTATTGCAACCGGTCACGCCAGCTGCAACCCAACCGGTCACGCAAGCGCAGCCCGACCAGGGCGAAGCGGCGCCCGCGCAGTTCCTGCAGTTCACCTACGCCGCCGCGCGTTATGCCCAAGAGGACGTGTTGTTCTGTGCGATTCTCGACGTGACCGCGCAGCATGCGCTCGAACAGCAACTGCGGCTCGCACAGCAAACCTCCGAGAGCATGATGCGGGCGCGTTCGAATTTCTTCGCTTCGATGAGCCACGAAATCCGCACCCCGTTGAACGCGCTGCTCGGCAACCTGGAACTGTTCGCGCGAACGCCGGGCCTCGAAGCGCACACGCAACGGCTCGCCACGCTGGAGGTGGCGGCCGGCGCGCTACGCCGCATCGTCAACGACATTCTCGACTTTTCGAAGATCGACGCCGGCGAGATGCGGCTCATGACCGAGTCGTTCCGGCCAATCGACGACTTCGAAAATATCGCGCTGTCCTACGCGCCCATGAGGGCGGATCGCGCGATCCGCTTCTATTCGCACCTCTCGCCGACGCTCGACCAGATCTTGCGCGGCGATCGCACGCGCATCGCGCAGATCGTCAACAACCTGTTGAGCAACGCGTTCAAGTTCACGTCGTGCGGCAAGATCACGTTGAGTGCCCACGTGAAGGACGATCTGCAAGGCCGCCCGATTTTGACCTGCCGGGTCTGCGATTCGGGCATCGGCATGGATCAGGCGCTGGTGGCGCGCATTTTCAATCCGTTCGAGCAGGGCGAGGCGAGCACCTCGAGCCGCTATGGCGGCACCGGTCTGGGTCTGTCGATCTGCGCGCGGCTGTGCGAATTGATGGGCGGGCATATCTCCGTCGAAAGCGTGCTCGGGGTGGGCAGTGCGTTCAGCGCTTCGATACCGCTTGCGTTGCCGCCCGATGAGCTGCGGGTGCCGGCCGTCGAGCCGGCGCGCCGTGGCAGCGTGCTGGTGTTGTGTCAGGAGCGTGAGTCAGGACAATTGCTCGACGGCTGGTTGCAGCGCGCGGGCTGGTCGGCCCACACGGTGACGTCGACGCGCAGCGCGCTCGCCTGGTTGCGCGTGAACCGGCCGCAGGCAATGCTGATCACCGGTGAGTACAGTCTCGACGCCATTGCGGAATTACGCGCGGCCCATCCGGTCGGCGCCGCGTGGATCACGCGAACCGGGCCGCATCGTCCCGCGGCGCGGGGCGAGGGCGTGCTCGAAGCCACTGAATTCAGCCGCACGGCGATCCTCTCCGCCATCGAACTTGCGGCCGAGGGCGGGGTGGCTGCCGATAGCGCGGAGGCGTTCGCCGGCGAGCTTGCCGGGGCACCGCCGCCGGTTGCGAATCCGGCGCTGCAGGGCCTGATGGTTCTCGTCGCCGAAGATAATCCGCTGATCCAGACCCTGATCGTCGAGCAGCTCGACGCGCTCGGCTGCCTGCCGACGATCGCCGGCGACGGGCGCCAGGCGCTGGCGGCATTCGAGCAGGGACACTTCGAGGTCGTGCTGACCGATATCCACATGCCGATCATGGATGGCTACGGATTGCTGGCGGCATTGCGCAAGGCGCATGCGGACTTGCCGGTACTGGCCTTTAGCGCGGTCACGGACAATCAGCAGCAGGAAGGCTGGCTCGAGCGCGGCTTTACCGGCTATGTGGCGAAGCCGGCGTCGCTGGGTGAGTTGGAGACGGCGCTGCTCGCGGTGATGTCGGCACGGGCCGAGATGTCGACGTCGACGGCGAGCGCGCCGGTTGCTTCGGCAATCTCGACGATCTCGGCAACGGCCGGCACTACCGCTGATCCAGCCAACCCGCTCAGCGCGGACGACAAGACGCGCTACACAGCCATGCTGAAAGAGCATTTGCAAAACGATTTGCCGAGGCTCATGGCGATTGTCGAGCAGGAGGACCGGAAGGCATTGGGCGGCTGGGCGCATAGCGCCGCCGGCGCGTTCCTCGTGGTGCAGGAGCGGCAGTTCGCGCAGCAATGCCGTGAGCTTCAGCGGCTATGTGAGAACAGCGAAAGTTGGACCACGGAAATGGACGAACGCGCGATCTCGTTGCACGAGGCGATCGGCGATCAGTTCGGGTTCGATGAAGCGTCGATGCATTGAGGCGCTTCACCGCGGCGGTGGGTCGCCTCACACACACTGCTTGCTCCGCGTCTACGGCGACAAGGGCGCCCCGATGTGCCGGCGCGCCCGGTTCTACATCAGCCGCCTTTCAAAGCGGCAAAGTTAAACCAGCCCCGTCATGTAATACACCGCGATCACAAAGAAAACCGCCAGCGTCTTGATGACCGTCACCGCGAAAATATCGCGGTACGATTGACGGTGCGTCAAACCCGTCACCGCCAGCAACGTGATCACCGCGCCGTTATGCGGCAACGTGTCCATGCCGCCGCTCGCCATGGCGACGACCCGGTGCAGCACTTCCATCGGAATGTGCGCGGCTTCCGCGCCCTTGATGAACGTGTCGGACATGGCCGCGAGCGCGATGCTCATGCCACCCGATGCCGAACCCGTAATACCCGCCAGCGAGCTCACCGACACGGCCGCGTTGACGAGCGGATTCGGAATGCTCTTCAGCGCATCGCTGACCACCAGGAAGCCCGGCAAAGCCGCGATTACGCCGCCGAAACCATATTCCGACGCCGTATTCAACGAAGCCAGCAATGCGCCGGCCACGGCAGCCTTGGTGCCGACCGCGAAACGTTCGCGCACGCGGCCGAACGCCGTCACCACGACCATCACGATACCGAGCAGCAACGCGCCCTCAACGGCCCAGATCGCGACGACGCTTTTGATCGTCGTCGTGACCGGTGCATGGATGCCCGGCAGGATGTCCGGTGCGATGGTGTACGACGCGCCGTACCAGTCCGGAATCCAGCGGGTCAGCAGGAAGTTCGCCACGCCGACCAGCACCAGCGGCGCGACCGCGAGCAGCGGATGCGGCAGGTGCTTCGATTCGACGCGTTCCGGTTCGTTGACGAGATCCGTGCCGTAGCCTTCGCCGGTCGCCATCGCGGCGCGGCGGCGCCATTCCAGATACGTAAGGCCAACCACGATAATGAACAGCGAGCCGATCACGCCCAGCGCGGGAGCGGCCCACGAGGTCGTCTTGAAGAAGGTGGTCGGGATGATGTTCTGGATCTGCGGCGTGCCCGGCAGCGAATCCATCGTGAACGAGAACGCGCCGAGCGCGATCGCACCCGGCATCAGGCGTTTCGGAATATTGCTCTGGCGGTACAGCTCGGCGGCGAACGGATACACCGCGAACACCACCACGAACAACGATACGCCGCCATAGGTGAGCAGCGCGCACACCGCGACGATCACCGCATTCGCCCGTGAACGGCCGATATAACGGATGGCCGCGGCAACGATCGACTCCGAGAAGCCGGACAGTTCGATGACCTTGCCGAATACCGCGCCGAGCAGAAACACCGGGAAATAAAGTTTGACGAAGCCGACCATCTTCTCCATGAAGATGCCGGAGAACACCGGCGCGACGGCGCCCGGATCGGTGAGCAGCACCGCGCCGAGGGCGGCGATCGGTGCGAACAGAATGACGCTATAGCCGCGATACGCGGCAAACATCAGAAACGCCAGCGCGGCGAGGACGATGACAAAGGACATTGAGTCTCCAAAGCTTGATAGTTCTAGGTGTACGCCGTCCCGATGGGGCGACGGCCCGGCGCCCGCAAATGCAGATTCCGTGCCACGCGCGCCGCAGCGGCCTGCCGGTTGATTCC
>NZ_JAXDPY010000058.1:0-4140 GCF_034668105.1 Paraburkholderia sp.
GCGATCGGGATCGTGCCCCATCTCGCGCGCGTGCGCCTCGTAGTTGCGGCCCACGCAATAGATGCGGCGCACCGCGAACTGCTCGCTGGACCCCACGACCGGCACCGCGACAACTGGTGCGGGTGCAAATACGTAACTCATCCCGTTCTCCGTTTTTCTCAATTGTGCCGCGCCCGCGCGCGGCGATAAAGCATCGAGTGTAACGCGCAGCAAAGCGCGATGCAGTCAATCGGCATAGGGGCGCGTGAACCGGCGGCCCGGGCGCATTGGTTCGGTGGACCGCCGGATCACCGAACCGCTGGATCGCAAGCGGTTCGGCCCCACCGGACCGTCAAATCGCCATAGATGCGATACTCACACCGAACAGCGTCCTTTGAATACCGTGGCCGACTGCCCCAGAAGCGGCGCGCCACCCCCGCCCCCACTGCGCCCGATGACTGACTCCGCCGACACCGCCAATCCTTTCCCCTGCGCCCGTTATATCAAGGAAATCGGCCGCGGCCCGAACGGCGCTCGCGCGCTGACCGCCGAAGATACGCGCGCGCTCTACACCGCGATGCTCGAGGGCCGCGTGTCCGATCTCGAACTCGGCGCGATATTGCTCGCGTATCGCGTGAAGGGCGAAACCGCCGATGAACTCGCCGCCATGCTGGCCGGCGCGCATGCGTCGTTCGAACCGGTTCATTTGCCGCACGTGGCGTTCCGGCCCGTGTCGATACCCACGTACAACGGCGCGCGCAAACAGCCGAACCTGGTGCCATTGCTCGCGCTATTGCTGGCACGCGAGGGTGTGCCGGTGCTGGTCCATGGCGTCACTGAAGATCCGGGCCGCGTGACGAGCGCCGAAATCTTCACTCATTTACAGATCCCGCACGCGCAATCGCACGCCGATATCGAAGACGGTCTTGCCGAGCGGCGTCTTGCGTTCGCGCCGATCGAGGTCCTCGCACCGAAGCTCGCGCGACTCCTCTCGCTGCGCCGGCGGATGGGCGTGCGCAATTCAACGCATACGCTCGTGAAAATCCTGCAACCGTTCGCGCCCGCGGGGCTGCGGCTCGTGAATTACACGCATCCGCCGTATCGTGACAGCCTCACACAACTGTTCAACACGCACCCGGACGCCGCTGCAGGCGGCGCCTTGCTCGCGCGCGGCACCGAAGGCGAAGCAGTCGCCGACACGCGGCGCCAGGTGCAGGTCGACTGGCTGCACGACGGCATCTGCGAAACGCGCGTGCCGCACGAACGCTCGTCGTCCGATGCGCCCGAGGTCGACTTGCCCGAAGCGCGCGACGCCCCCACCACGGCTGCGTGGATCGCCGCCGTGCTACGCGGCGAAGCGCCCGTGCCAAGCGCGATCGAGCGGCAAGTCCAGTTGATCGTCGACGTCGCCCAAACGCCGGAGTGATGTCCGTGGATGCCCGTCTGACCTTCACAACCTGTAGTCGTTTGCATTCGTCCGTTTACCGTTCGGACGAAGCGCGAGGGTCAAATGCATATTGCATGGGCTTCATCCACGTTCGTTTTCGTCGTATTCGCCCGAAACCTTCAACACGACCGAGCTTCCGTATGCGCGCGAAGTATGCGACGCGGTGGCGCAGACGTGGTGCCCCACGCTCGATCACAAGATGACTGCGGTGCGGCGTGTGGTGGAGCGCTGCAACCAGATGCCGGTGCATCCGCGGCATCCGTATGCGGGCGAGGCAGCAAAGCCACCCGCGTGGAGCGATGAAGATTTGCAGCGCGTAGCAGCTTAAGAGAATCTGCAGTCAGCGCTCACCCAGCGCAACCGGCGAAACGGAGTGAGCTCAAAAGGCTCACTCGATCGCGCAGCGCGTCGCCTGCCAGGCAATCAGACGCCATAGCCCGTCTTCCTGCGTATGAATCGCCGTGTACGCGATCGGAAACAGCAGCGCTCCATTGTTCGCTTCCATTTCGATCAGCGCGCGCCCGGTGACGACGCAACTCTCACGCCCCACCAGCAGCACCTCTTGCGACTGCACCTCGATCTGCCGATAGCGGCGGCGCCCAGCGGTAATACCGTCGATGAACTGCCGCTTCGTTTCTCGCTTGCCGTTCGTGTGGACATAGCTCACGTTGTCCGCAAGCAGTGCATCAAGCGACTGCCCGTCACCGTCGACCATCGCACGGAAGCGCTCGCGCTCGAGTTCGCGAATCGCTTCGATTGTCTTTGCCGCCATTGCTCAGCCCCTCGCACCGATGGGCCGAACATGGCCACGGTCGTCAGAAGTTATATTGCAAATATAGCTGGTGGAAATTTATACCAGGATTGGGCTCTTTGATACCGCCGTTGGAAATATGCTGGAAGCGGTAGCCCACCTGATACTGCTGGTGGTTGCCGAGTTGCACGCCCACACCCGCCATGGGCGTAAACTGGAAGGCCGTGGAGTAGGTGTAGTCGGTCGAGACCGTGGGACTCGTCAACACGCGCACGCCCGCCCCCGCTTCGATAAAAGGACGGATCGAACCCGTTCCCTTGATGAAGCGGATAATCGGCGTCACGCCAAATTCTCCGATGTCTTTGTGGACGTTCGCCTCGTCGGTGTGCCACCAGGCCGCATGGGCCTCGCCGATCAGCGCGAAGTGCCAGTCGCCGATCTGCCACCATGTCAGATCCGGATCCCAGACAAAGCCGAGGTCGTACTTTTTGAAGTGATGGTCGCCGGTACCGACCGCAAACTGCACGCCGAACTGATCGGCCGCGGCCAGCCCTGAAGCGCTAACCAGTACAACCGCACAGACCCCTTTTAGAGCCAGACCACGCAAAGCATTTTTTTTGTTTGTCATCGAACACCCGAGCTAGCCGAACGTTGATTACCTTCTCAATGTTGCGCTTATTCTAATGACAATCCGAAATTCGTGGATCATCTGAAGAAACCTCACTTTTTGCAATTAGTCACTTCTGTTTTTAGAAAAATCGGTCAATTATATTATCGAAAGCTAATTGTTAGGTAACTTGTACGGTGCAAGCGCGCTGCATGCAAGCCGGCACTCCATGGCTATCGAAACCTAAATTTCAATAGGAATATACGGAACTTGGATGCCCCTACGGCCTCTAAGTATTAGCACTCGGCAATTCAGAGTGCTAACATCCAACGCTGGAGTCGTTTACCTGAATACGCTTTTGTCTGATTCCAAAGGAGTTTCCTACGTGAGCCATGCAATGACCCTTCCGAGTACTCTGAGCCCGTCGTCGGCTAAGGCCGCTTCGGCAGGTGCACTGGCGCTCTCGCATTCCTCGCTGCTGCCCGGTCAACTGGGCAATATCGACGCCTACATCCAGGCCGTAAATCGGATTCCGATGCTGACGCCGGCGGAAGAACGCCAGTTCGCCACCGAATTTCGCGAGCAGGACAACCTTGAGTCCGCGCGCCGTCTCGTCCTGTCGCACCTGCGGCTGGTCGTATCGATCGCGCGCAATTATCTGGGTTATGGACTGCCGCATGCCGACCTGATCCAGGAAGGCAATATCGGCCTGATGAAGGCCGTGAAGCGCTTCGACCCGGAGCAGAACGTACGTCTCGTGTCGTACGCCATGCACTGGATCAAGGCCGAGATCCACGAATACATTCTGCGTAACTGGCGGATGGTGAAGGTTGCCACCACCAAAGCGCAGCGCAAGCTGTTTTTCAACCTGCGCAGTCACAAGCAGGGCCTGGGCGCGTTCACGCCGGACGAGATCGAAGGTCTCGCCAAGGAGCTGAATGTGAAGCGCGAGGAAGTTTCCGAGATGGAAACGCGCTTGTCCGGCGGCGATATTGCGCTGGAAGGTCAGGTCGAAGACGGCGAAGAGTCGTACGCGCCCATCGCTTACCTCGCCGACTCGCATAGCGAGCCAACTGCCGTGCTGGCTTCGCGTCAGCGCGACAAGCTGCAGAGCGACGGTATCGCGAGTGCGCTGGATGCACTGGACGCCCGCAGCCGCCGCATTATCGAGGCACGCTGGCTGAAGGTGGAAGACGACGGTTCGGGCGGCTCCACGCTGCACGAGCTCGCCGACGAATTCGGCGTGTCGGCCGAACGTATTCGCCAGATCGAGGCGAGCGCAATGAAGAAAATGCGCGGCGCATTGACCGAGTACGCTTAACGCTTAAAAGCCTGAGTCGCGCCGGGGTTCGCCCG
>NZ_JAXDPY010000059.1:0-6806 GCF_034668105.1 Paraburkholderia sp.
ACAGGTTCACGACCGGCGTACAGAACAGCGCAAAACGCGACGCGTCGACCAGATTGGCAAGCGCGCCGGGCTCACGATCCAGCAGGATCACGATTTCCGCTTCTTTTGCTGTGATGCATCGCAGCCCGGGCTCGAGCCCCGTTAGCGAAAAGAAGTAAAAGCGGTTCGGGCACGCGAAATACTCGTGCAACAGGTTGTGTCCATGAAGGCTCGACCAGATGAGCGGCAACAGACCCTGGTCCGGCGACAATCCTTCGTGGTCGACCGCATGGGATGTCACCGCGTGCAACGTGCTGCCGAGCGCACCAGGCGTTCCCGTCAGCGACGCAATGCTCGCGGCGTGCAGCAGCTCGAAAAGATGCGACGCCACCTGTTCGTCGCCGGCGAGATAGACCGGCAAGCGGTCGAGACCTCGCAGATCGCTGATGTGAGCGTCGGCGGTCATGCGCAGCCGCAGACGCAGCGCGCCGCGTACCTGCGTGTGCGCCGGCACGTAACGGTCAAGCGACGGAATGTCCGGTGGAATGCCGGTGAGCTGCGCATCGACAATTTCCAGCGGATACAGCGTCACGTCCTGGCCGCTGCGAAACTGACAGGCGGTTTGCTCGCCGTGAGGCACCTGTGCAATGAATGTCGCGCCACGCGGAAGATGAAAGCCTTCAACCAGATTGCCCTGCTTGACGCTCGGGAAGAGACGGGCGACGGCCATCGACGGTGTCGGCGCAATGTAGTTCGGATAGACGACTTCGAGCAGCCGTTCGGTGAAGCGGGGGAATTCGGCATCGAGCTTGATCTGCATGCGCGCCGCCATGAAGCAGAACGATTCGATCACACGTTCGACATAGGGGTCGGCGACTTCACCGGCCTGCATCCCCAGGCGCCGGGCGATCTTGGGATGCGCTTGCGCGAATTCACCCGCCATCTCGCGCAGATAGATCAGTTCCTGGTTGTAGTAGTCGAGCAGTCGCGGGTCCATGCAGGGCCTTCCGATGGTTTGCTATGTCTGTTATTGGGCGGGGCGGGATGCAAGGCTCAGCTCACGCGTACGTTTGCAATGTTCATGCGGCTGGTTTCCAGGTCGATCGAACTCTGCACCAGAAATTCGAGCGGATACGGATCCATGTGGATCATTCCGCGGATTTCGAACATGAGCACGTTGTAGGGGTTCGCTGCGTCTTCACCGGCGAGTGGCTTCACGGCTAACGAATCCGGAATCAGGCGCGGCTCGAACTCGCGGACCGCGCGCTGGATCATCTCTTCGATGTCCGACCATTTGCGCGAAACCAGATAGGCGCCAGCCAAGGGTGGTATGCCGTAGTTGATGGTCGAGCTGGCGGCGTGGGGATAACGGCCCCGGTCCAGGTCGTTTTCCATGCTGATCGTATTGAGCAGGAACATGAGATCCCGCTGGACGATATCGCGCATCTGCGCGCGCGTGGGAGCATGGTCCTCGGGGCATTCGGTGAGCTGTTGCGGCGCGTCGTCACGCAGGCGATCGAGCAGCGTCGGCAGCAAATGCGTGTTGGCGCGGCGCGGCATGGCTAGACGCTCGACGTTTGCACGGGTCCGTCGCGCCTTGCGAGCGGGTTCATGCGTCACCTGCGGCGCCGGTCGGTTCGATTCAGTCATGGGATCGAGCCGGATCGGCTAAAACGTTTGGCATGAGGAGCGCACTGTCGATGCTGGTAGCGTGATGTTCACGGCGTACCAACGCTGGCGGCAGGCGAGATGACTGCGCCCTGAATTCGGGTGGCGCAAAAAGCCGCAGGATGTCGGGCGCCGATTCCACTGCCACCGTGGCGCACGGATCGCCTTCCAGTTTCCCAAACGCCTGCTCGACACGCTGCGCCCCGGACAAGAGTGCGTCCACGGAAGCGGCCTGCTGCTGCGAGGTAAGGTCCGGAACTTGATGCGACGCTGTTGGGCGCGCCGACGGTGCGATCCAGTCACCTTCGAGAGCGCTTTGAGGATCGTCGAGCGCCCGGCAATAGCGGTCGTACAGAGACGCCATCAGATCTCCGTTTCGCAACTGCGCCGGCTCGTTTGTGCCGACCATCCTGCCTGTTCCGATCAACGCAAAAATCGTGTCGTCATGGTTTGCGTCTGGCCATGAATTGGCCAGTGTCTTATTGGCAATCGCAGGATATAGGATTGAATGAGAAGAATTGGATTTATTCTTAATTTTTATCTCGTTAATAAGATATATTGACTCTGATTTTTTATCATTAATGATTGTCTTTGATATCGCAGAGTTCATTGTGGTTTATCCAGGAATTAGGATGTCTGTGTCCGATGTGTTGTGCGTTGGAAGATTATCTGCAGAAAGCCCGTGAATTTCAATAGAGTGACCTGTTTGTAGGGGTGATGGCTACATCTGCGTAGGTTCTATTTGACTCCAACGTAGGATCAATTCTCCCGTCATGACGTATTAAATTCACATTTGTGATTTCTGTGAATTTAAATGGAATTTGCTATTCACAAACGTAGCAAGCTGAGTGTAAATTTCTCGCCGAAATGGTGAATCTCTCGATAAGAACATCAACCCGGGATTGAAACGAGTCATGGGCATTTCGCGGCACGCACTATTCGGCAAACTCGACGGCACACTCTTCCGGAGCGTGGAGTCGGCCACGGCATTCTGCAAACTGCGCGGCAATCCCTACGTCGAACTGGTGCATTGGCTGCATCAACTCATCCAGGTGTCCGACAGTGACCTGCATCGCATCCTGCGTCACTGCGACATCGATCTTGCCGGGCTCGAACGCGATATGGCTCGCGCGCTGGCTGCATTGCCTGCCGGCGCAAGTTCGATCAGCGATTTCTCTCACCATATCGAGACGGCGATCGAGCGCGCGTGGGTCATCGCAACGCTCAGCTTCAACGATCAGCGCGTGCGGGGTGCGTGGCTACTGGCCGCTTTGGTCAGCACGCCCGAGTTGCGGCGTGTGCTGTTGAGCATCTCGGCGGCCTTCCAGAAGATTCCAGTGGAGGGGCTGAGCGATGTTTTACCAACCTGGATCGACGGCTCTCCAGAGGCTGCCGACACGCCCTACGATGGCACTGACTTGTCACCTGCCATGCCGGGCGAAGCAGCGAATGCGTTGCCTTCATCGACGAAACGCAAGCCGCTGGAGCAGTTCTGCACTGACCTCACAGCGCGCGCACGTGACGGCGGCATTGATCCGGTCGTCGGGCGCGAACTCGACATTCGCACGATGATCGACGTTCTGCTGCGGCGTCGGCAGAACAACCCGTTGCTGACAGGCGAGGCGGGGGTCGGCAAGACCGCCGTCGTCGAGGGCCTCGCGCTGGCGATCGCGAACGGCATCGTGCCGCCGAAACTGGCAGAGGTCCGGCTGCTGAGTGTCGACGTCGGCGCGTTGCTTGCCGGCGCGAGCATGAAGGGTGAATTCGAGGCGCGTCTGAAGGGCGTCCTCGAAGCGGCGGCCAATTCGCCGGCCCCGGTCATCCTGTTCGTCGACGAGGTCCATACGCTAGTCGGCGCCGGCGGCCAGGCAGGCACCGGCGATGCCGCCAACCTGCTCAAGCCGGCGCTCGCGCGTGGCACCGTGCGCATGATCGGCGCGACGACCTGGAGCGAGTACAAGCGTCATATCGAGAAGGATCCAGCGCTCGTACGCAGATTTCAGGTGCTTCAGGTCATGGAGCCGGAAGAAGCCGCGGCGATCGACATGGTGCGCGGCGTAGCGGGCACATTTGCAGCGCATCATGGCGTCGAGATACGAGACGAAGCGATTCGCGCGGCGGTCACGCTGTCGCATCGCTACATTCCGTCCCGCCAGTTGCCGGATAAGGCGATCAGTCTGCTCGACACCGCTTGCGCGCGTGTTGCGCTATCGCAGCATGCGCCGCCCGGCGAGCTTCAGGACGTGCAGCACCGGCTCCAGGTGGCGGAGGTGGAACAGTCGCTTCTGCATCGCGAGGCGCGCATCGGTCTGGACGCGGGCACGGCGCTCAGCAACGTGAAGGCGCGGATTGACGCACTCACAGTCGAGGCGCGCGAAGTCGAAACGCGCTGGCGAGCGCAGATGGAGGCCGCGCGGGCACTGCTGCATGCACGTGGGTCTGCTTTGAACCGCGTCGATGAAACCGCTCTCGCCGAGGCCACTCCGGCAGATTCACTGCGTGAACTCGAGCACGCCCTCGCTGCGCGCCAACAGGACGTTCCACTTGTCTTCACCGAGGTAAGCGAAGCAATCGTCGCCGCAATCGTTTCGGATTGGACGGGCATCCCCGCCGGCCGGATGCTGACTGACGAGCTCACCGCCGTGCTGGCGCTGCCCGCCACGTTGTCGCAGCGTGTGATCGGCCAGCAAGCCGCGTTGTGGCAGATCTGCGAACGTATTCAGACCGCTCGCGCGGGTCTCACCGATCCGCACAAACCGATTGGCGTATTTCTGTTAGCCGGGCCTTCCGGTGTCGGTAAGACGGAAACCGCGCTCGCCCTGGCGGAAGCGCTCTATGGCGGTGAGCAGAACCTGATTACGCTGAATATGAGTGAGTACCAGGAGGCCCATACCGTCTCCGGACTCAAAGGCGCGCCGCCGGGTTATGTGGGTTACGGCGAAGGGGGCGTGCTGACCGAAGCGGTGCGTCGCCGTCCCTATTCCGTGGTGCTGCTGGACGAAATCGAGAAGGCGCACCCCGATATTCATGAGATGTTCTTCCAGGTGTTCGACAAGGGCTACATGGAAGACGGCGACGGCCGATACATCGATTTCCGCAACACCACGATTCTGCTCACCAGCAACCTCGGCGCGGAACTGACGGCCGGCTTGTGCGCGGATCCCATGTTCGCGTCCGACACGGCCGGATTGCGCAGCGCGTTGATGCAGGCACTGCTCGATGTGTTTCCCGCCGCGTTCATCGGCCGTCTGTCTGTCGTGCCGTATCTGCCGCTTGCCCGCGAGACGCTTGCCGATATCGTGAGGCTGCACTTAAAGCGTGTCGTCGGACGGATGGCGGCCCATCACGCTATCACGCTCGGGTTCAGCGAGCCGGTCGTCGATCACATCGTCGGGCGCTGTTTCGTTCAGGAAACCGGCGCACGCGCCCTGATCGGCTTTATCGAACAGCACGTGCTGCCTCGGCTCTCCGCCCTGTGGCTGGATGCGCTTTCAGACAAAACCCCGCTTGTGTCGATTGAAATCGACGTGGCCAATGGCGATCAGGATGCCCCTGACGTTCGTGAAGGCCTTACGTTTCGCGCCGAAAGAAGACGAGATTCCGTTCCCGGATAGGAATCGTCTCGTTCGTTGTCCTGCCACCGCCCCGATTATTTGTCCCCCCGATTTGCCATGCCAAAGGAGCCAAGCAATGTCCGTTTCCAATAGTTCGCAGAAGTTCATCGCGCGCAACCGAGCGCCTCGCGTGCAGATTGAATATGACGTCGAGGTTTATGGGTCGGAGAAGAAGATCGAACTGCCGTTTGTGATGGGTGTGCTCGCCGATCTGTCCGGCAAACCGGTCGAGGTGTTGCCGCCGGTCGCCGACCGGACTTTCCTGGAAATCGATATCGACAATTTCGACGAACGCATGAAGGCGATTCAGCCGCGTGTGGCGTTCTCCGTGCCGAACACGCTGGCTGGCGACGGCCATCTGATGGTCGACATGGCGTTCGAGAGCATTGAAGACTTTTCGCCTGCCGCGGTCGCGCGCAAGGTCGACTCGCTCGCTCAGCTACTCGAAGCGCGCACGCAACTCGCGAATCTGCAGACCTACATGGACGGCAAGTCGGGTGCGGAAGGCCTCGTGAACAAGCTGCTGCAGGATCCGGGCTTGCTCAGGGCGCTTGCCGCCGCGCCGAAACCGCAGGCCGCCAGCGAAGCACCGGGCGTGACCACCACTCTCTGATCGACTCAACCGAATCAACGCGCAAGAAGGAATCCAGCATGGCAAAGCAGGACACGCGGCTAGCGGCCACCGGCACGCAAACCTACGATGATTTCAGTCAGCTCTTGACCCAGGAGTTCAAGCCGAAGACGGAACAGGCTCGGGAAGCGGTCGAGTTCGCGGTGAAGACGCTCGCGGAGCAGGCATTGCAGCAGTCGGTCACGATCAGTGACGACGCCTACAAGAGCATCGAGGCAATCATTGCCGAGATCGACCACAAGCTATCCGAGCAGATCAACATGATTCTCCACCATGGCGATTTCCAGAAACTGGAATCGGCATGGCGCGGTCTGCATCATCTCGTGTCGAACACCGAGACGGACGAGAAGCTCAAGATCCGTTTCATGGATGTGTCGAAGGAGGAGTTGCGTCGCACGATGAAGCGTTACAAGGGCGCCGCCTGGGATCAGAGCCCGCTCTTCAAGCAGATCTATGAGGAGGAATACGGCCAGCTCGGCGGTGAGCCATACGGTTGTCTGGTCGCCGACTACTATTTCGACCACACGCCACCGGACGTCGATCTGCTGGGTTCGCTCGCGAAGGTGTCGGCGGCATCGCACACGCCGTTCATTTCCGGTGCTTCACCTTCAGTATTGCAAATGGACTCGTGGCAGGAGTTGGCCAATCCACGCGATCTGACGAAGATCTTCACGCAGAACCTCGAGTATGCGCCGTGGAACTCGCTGCGCAACACGGAAGATGCGCGCTATGTCGGTCTTGCCATGCCGCGTTTCCTGTCGCGTTTGCCGTACGGCGCGAAGACCAACCCGGTAGATGAATTCGATTTCGAGGAAGACACCGGCGGCTCCGATCACCGGCGCTATGCGTGGGCCAATGCGGCCTATGCAATGGGCGTGAACATTAACCGCTCCTTCCGATTGTATGGCTGGTGC
>NZ_JAXDPY010000060.1:0-7103 GCF_034668105.1 Paraburkholderia sp.
CTCGATGACGAGCAGCACGTCGCCGGCTTCTACCGTGGCGCCGGCACTCACGCGCACTTGCCAGAGACTGCCCGCGATCTCGCTCTCCACGGCTACGTCGCCATCTTTCAACGGCGCGAGTTCCACGTTGTCAGCGATTGGCGCGTCGAAACTTTCTTCCGCCGCGCCCGCTTCCCGCCAGCGTTCGCGTTCGGCCTGAAACGCGGCTTGCTGACGCGCGCGGAACCGCTCGATGCCGGCAGCTTCGCGGGTGAGAAACGTTTGATAGTCGGCCAGCGAAAGTTCGGTCTCTTCGATCTTCAGCGGATATCGCCCTAGCGGGAAGTCCGCGCGGATGCGCTGCAATTCGTCGGCGGGGACTTCGTAAAAGCGGATCTGGTCGAAAAAACGCAACAGGTACGGCCGCCCCGCGAAATCCGCGACTTCGCGATAACGATTCCACATCTGCAACGTGCGGCCCACGAACTGATAGCCGCCAGGCCCTTCCATCCCATACACGCACAGATAGGCGCCGCCGATGCCGACCGAGTTCTCGGCCGTCCACGTGCGCGCCGGGTTGTATTTGGTCGTCACCAGCCGGTGACGCGGATCGAGCGGGGTGGCGACCGGCGCGCCGAGATACACGTCGCCAAGCCCCATCACCAGATAGCTGGCATCGAAGACGATCTGTTTGACGGCATCGATCGAAGCGAGGTCGTTGATGCGGCGGATAAACTCGAGATTGCTCGGACACCAGGGCGCGTCCTTGCGCACCGTCGTCATGTATTTGTCGATCGCGAGCCGGCACGCGGGATCGTCCCACGACAGCGGCAGATGCACGATCCGTGACGGCGCGCGCAAATCCTTCTGCAACACGACATGCTGCCAGGCGCGCTCGACGATCGCGAGCAACTGCAACAGAGGCAGGCGCTCAGGCTGATAGTGAATCTGCAGCGAACGGATGCCCGGCGTCAGATCGATCACGCCAGGCAGCGCCATGGATTCAAGCGCCTGCATCAGCGCATGACCGCGGAAGCGCAAGACGAGATCGAGTTCCGCCGGGCCGATTTCGAGCAGCAGATGCGTGTCGCCGGAAACGCGCGCGACGAGGCGATCACGATCCGCACCGGTATCGAGCACGATAGGCGATGCCAGCGGCGCGACCTTCGTGACAACCGGCTGTGCGTCGAATTCGAGCGTGTCCAGTTCTCGCAGACGTTGGCGCGCTGCGTCACGCGCTTGATCGATTCGCACCGGCACGAAACGCAGCTTGTCACCGGCTTTCAACTGGCCGATCTGCCAGAGATCCGCCTCGATGATCGTGACCGGACAAACAAACCCGCCAAGGCTCGGACCATCGGGCCCGAGAATCACCGGCATGTCGACGGTGAAATCGACTGCGCCGACCGCATACGGATTGTCGTGAATATTCGACGGATGCAGTCCGGCCTCGCCGCCATCCTCGCGCGCCCATTCCGGCTTCGGTCCGATCAGGCGCACGCCCGTGCGGCTGGAGTTGAAATGAATCTCCCATTCGGTGTCGAAGAACTGTTCGATATATCGCGCGCTGAAGTACTCCGGCGCGCCGTGCGGGCCGTAAATCACGCGCAGCGTTCGCACGGTTTCCAGCTCGGGGACCTTGGCAAGCACCGCGCCCGCGCTGTCGTCCTGGAGTGGCTGCAGATGCAGGACATCGCCCGCTCGCAGTGCTCGCCCGCCGTGGCCGCCGAACTGGCCGAGCGTGAAGGTGCTGCGGCTGCCGAGATACACGGCGACATCGAAACCGCCGCGCACGCACAAATAGGCACGCGCACCCGCCCCACGGATCGCGCCGAGCGCGAGCGTCGAACCGGCGGCGACAAGGAGCGTCGTGTTCAACGGCTGTGCGATGTCGTCGAGCAACACGGATAGATGCGCGCCCGTCACCACGACGACCGCATCCGTATTGAAGCGCAAGGTCGGCCCGCTCATGGTGATTTCGAGCGCGGCCGCATCGCGCGCATTGCCGAGCAGCCGGTTGCCGAGCCGCAGCGCGCGGTCATCCATCGGACCGGACGGCGGAATGCCGACTGCCCAGTAGCCCAGACGCCCCGGATGATCCTGCACGGTCGTCTGCGTGCCGCCGCTGAGCACCTCGATCGTACTCGCCCGGTACTTGAGTCCTTCGAGGCAACGCGTCCAGGGTTGGCCCGACGCAAACGGCTGATCGTCGAGGATCTGCCGCAGATAGTCGCGATTGGTCTCCACGCCGTAGATGCGCGTGCTCTGCAACGCGTCATTGAGCGCGTGGCGTGCCGCGTCGCGCGTCGGCGACCATGCGATCACCTTCGCCAGCATCGGGTCGAAGTAGGGCGGCACTTCGCAACCGGCTTCGATCCACGTGTCGATGCGCACTGCGCGGCCGTCGGCGTGCGGAAACGCGACATCGGTCAGCAAGCCGGGGCTCGGCTTGAAATCGCGGCCCGGGTCTTCGGCATAGAGGCGGGCCTGGATCGCGTGTCCTCTCGGCGTCGAGGTCGCCGCGAGTTGCTGCAACGGCGCGAGCGTGCCCGCGGCCAGTTCGATCATCCAACGCACCAGATCGACGCCCCAGACCTGCTCGGTCACACCGTGCTCGACCTGCAAACGCGTATTCACCTCGAGGAAGTAGAACCGCTGCGCGGCGCTGTCGTAGACAAATTCGACGGTGCCGGCCGAGCGGTAATTCACCGCTTTCGCGAGCTTCACGGCGGCCTCGCACAAGGCGGCGGACATGCCCTCCGGCAAACAGGGGGCCGGGGTTTCTTCGAGCACCTTCTGATTGCGCCGCTGCACCGAGCAATCGCGCACGCCGAGGGCAATCGCATCGCCTTGTCCGTCGCCGAAGATCTGCACTTCGAGATGCCGCGCGCGTTCGATGTACTTTTCGAGGAACACGCCGGCATCGCTGAAGTTGTTCTGGCCAAGGCGCTTGACCACGTCGAAATGCGTGCTCAGTTCCTCGGTGGTCCAGCACACCCGCATGCCGATACCGCCGCCGCCCGCCGTGCTTTTCAGCATCACCGGATAGCCGATCGCCGCCGCTGCGTCGAGCGCCGCCGGCAGATCGTCGAGCAAGCCCGTGCCTTCGAGCATCGGCACGCCTTGTTCGGCGGCGATGGCGCGGGCCGTGTGCTTCAGTCCAAACGCCCGCAATTGCGCGGGCGTGGGTCCGATGAACGCAATGCCGGCCGCTTCGCACGCTTCGCCGAAGCTTGCGTTCTCCGACAGGAACCCGTAGCCCGGATGGATCGCCTGAACGTTCTCACGGCGAGCGATCTCGAGAATCTTCTTCGAATCGAGGTAGGTGGCGGACGCCGGGCCGTCGCCAAGACAGTGCGCAAGCGGCGCCTCGCTCACATGAAGACTCGCGCGATCCGCTTCCGCATAAACGGCGACACCGGTTACTTCGAGTTCGCGCAACGTTCTAAGGATGCGGCACGCAATCGCGCCGCGATTGGCGATCAGGATTTTCTCGAACATGAAAGGGGTCTTGATTCATGGGCGGGCCGTCCCGCCACGTGGGAATTGCATGCCGCGGTCGTCCGCGGCAGAGACCGGCTTAGCGATTCGCGTGGGTCAGTTGTGCGCGCGTGCAGGTGCAGCATCGTCCGGAGCGAACCAGCATGACGAAGTACAGCCAGTTGCGGAGTCGCTTCAGTTCCATATCAGCAGCTCCGCGGGTGTCGGGTTATAGGCATTGCAAGGATTGTTCAACTGCGGGCAGTTGGAGATCAGCACGATCACATCCATTTCCGCGCGCAATTCCACGTACTTGCCGGGTGCCGAGATGCCGTCCTCGAAAGTCAGACCGCCAGCGGAGGTCACCGGAACGTTCATGAAGAAGTTGATGTTCGCGCCGATGTCCTGCTTCGACAAACGTCCGTCGTGTGCGCAGGCTCGCAGGTAGTTATCGCGGCAGCTATGCATGTAGCGCTTTTCCAGCGCATAACGCACCGTGTTGCTCTCCTGTGCGCAAGCGCCGCCGAGCGTATCGTGACGGCCGCAGGTATCGGCGACGATGGTCAGCATCGGCTTGCCGAGGTTCGAATACAGCACGGTGCCGGTTGTCAGGTACAGGCTTTTCTGCCGGCGCAGCGTGCGTTGCGGGTCGAAACGCTCACGCGGATCGGCGAGACCATAGAACAGCGTATCGACGGCCTGATTGCCTTCCAGATCGAGAATGCGCAGCGTCTGCCCGGCTTTCAGCTCGTGAAGCCACGGTTCACCGGCCGCGAGTGTCTCGCGAAAGACCGCGTTTTCAGGGCGTTTATCGCTGACGGTCAGCGTTGTTGTCATGGTGTCGGGCTCCGCTCAAAGAAACAGACGATCGGTATTGATGAAACCGCGCACGTTTTCCTCGCACGCGGTTCGGCAAAGCTCGGCGGCGTCGCGCTCCGCGTGGCTCAACGCAAGCTTGACGGGCTTCGGCGCATAGTCCGGATGCGGATCGAGCGGATGCTGGATCGCGGTGAGCACGACGAGCGTGTTCATTGGCGCATACAGATCGACGTAATCGCCGGGCTTCGAATTGCCGGGCACGAAATTCAGGGCGCCCGCCTCCGTGACGTCGACCCGGCTAAAGAGATTGAGCGTCATCAGCAGGTCCTGAATGCCGAGCCCCCACTTGCCCATTTCGACGAGCAGATTGTCGGTGCCGTTGCGATAGAACCCGTTGCGCAGTTCCTGGTAGCGGCCCGCACCGTAGTGCTCGCGCACTTCTTCCGCGTTCGATACACCGCCAATGCTGTCGTGCCAGCCACAGGTGTCGGTCACGATCGCGGCAAGCACGCGGCCCATGTCGGAGTACAGACAATGACCGGCCGTGAGTTTCGCCGTGTGCTGGCACTTCAGCGTGTCGGGCAGGTTGAGCCGCTCGCTCTTCTCGGCGGCATTGATCAACATCACGCTGACGTTCGCGCCGCCGCGCAGGTCGGTAATGCGCAACGACTGGCCGCGCTTGACGATCAGCGACGTATGACCGCCGCCGGGGACGGTTTCTTCGAGTAGCACATCCATGTTGTTGAGATTCCTGTCAGGCTGAGACCGCTTCGACCCGCGATGCGCCTTCCACCACGGCCTGGGCCAGATGGATGGACGACGCGGAGTCGCGGCTGTGGTCGAGCGGAATGTTGTAGGTGATACGCGCACCGTAGGCGCCGGGCGCCTGAGGGTCGACGCGGACCTTGTCGAATACCAGCACGCGGCTGCCCAGCGTGAAGCCTTCCTTCAGATCGTGCGTGACCATGAAAATGGTGAGCTTCGATTCCCGCCACAGGCTCAGCAGCAGCTCGTGCATGTCCTTGCGGATGCCGGGATCGAGCGCGCCGAACGGCTCGTCGAGAAGCAAGACGCGCGGCTTCATCATCAGCGCCTGGGCGATCGCGAGCCGTTGCTGCATGCCGCCCGATAATTGCTGCGGATATTTGTCCAACGCCGCGCCGAGACCGACGTGTTCCAGCATCGCCGCGGCCTCGTCGCGCGCCGCGCGCCATTGCGCGCCGAACAGCCGGCCCGTGAACTTCGCGCGCGGCAATTCGAGGCCCAGCATCACGTTGCGAATCACCGTGAGATGGTCGAACACCGAATAGCGCTGAAACACCACGCCGCGATGCTCGTCGGGCTCGGCGGGCAACGGTTGACCGTCCAGCAGAATCTCGCCGCGCGTGGCGCGCTCCTGGCCCAGCAACAGCCGCAGGAAAGTCGACTTGCCGCAACCCGATGCGCCGACCAGCGAACAGAACTCGCCTGCTTCGATCCGCAGGTTCAATCGTTCGAGCACGACCTGATCGCCGTATTCCTTCCAGACGTTGCGAACTTCGATCATCGTGCGGCTCCAAACCAGGGAAACGACCACTGCGTCACGCGGCGCAGCAACTCGTCGATGAGCCACGCGAGCAGCGTGATCCACGCCACGTAAGGCAGGATCACGTCCATCGCGAGGTAGCGGCGCACCAGAAAAATGCGGTAGCCGAGGCCGTCCGTCGAAGCGATCGCT
Source organism: Paraburkholderia sp. (assembly GCF_034668105.1). Taxonomy (GTDB): domain Bacteria; phylum Pseudomonadota; class Gammaproteobacteria; order Burkholderiales; family Burkholderiaceae; genus Paraburkholderia. The sequence goes on from NZ_JAXDPY010000060.1 coordinate 5,996, forward strand.
TCCGCTGCGATCAGAAAGAGCCATGCCGCACCGAGCGACAGACGCATCGCCACCAGCAGACGCGGCAGCAATTGCGGCAGCACGAGACGCAGAATCAACGTCCAGCTGTTCGCACCGAGCGTCTGCGCCTTGACCCACAACTCGGCGGGGATTTCCCGGGCTCGCGAATGCAGGTCGCGGATGATCATCGGGGTAATGCCAACCACGATCAGCACCACCTTCGACAATTCGTCGAGCCCGAACACAATGAACAGAATGGGCAGCACCGCGAGCGGCGGGATCATCGAGATCACCGTGATGAACGGTGAAAACGTCGCGCTCGCCAACGGCAACGAACCGGTGGCGATGGCCACCGCCAGCGCGATCACGGCGCTCACGAGGAGGCCGATACCGAGCCGCCGCAAGCTCGAAACCGTATCGGCCCACAGCAGATACTCGCCCGTGCGTTTGTCTTCGGTGAAAGCGACCTGCTTGATGGCCTCGCTCATCTGCGTCGCGGCCGGCAGCAACTTGTCGTCGGGATTGAGCTTGAGCCGCATCGACGATCCGGTGAAATACACCGCCATCAGCATGATGAACGGCAGCAACAGCAGCATCAGGCCGCCGCTTCGGCTGGGATGTCGATTGATGAGTCGCATGGTGGCCGCCTTGACGAATGCGTGAGGGGTTGGGCTCAGAGCTTGCCGGCCGCCGCCATTTCGACGTAGGTCGGATCGAAACGCAGCTTGACGTTGCTCTTGTTGCCGATCACGACGCCTTTGTCGAACGCCATGCCGACCACGTCCGCGCTTTTGGCATCCTGTCCGAGCAGACCATGATCGAACGAGAACCTGGCGACGCGTGTCATGATCTTTGGCATTTCGGGGCTGGTGACGAAATCCAATGCGGCTTTCGGCGTATAGAAGAGCGCGGTGGTCGACAGTTGACCCTTGAAGCCCGCGAGATCCGTGCCGGATGCCGTGCCCATTGCCGTGAGCGCGGCGGTGCTGTCGGCGTTGTTGGCGTGCATCAGCGCGACCATCTCGAACCATGCACCCGTCAGCGCTTTGCCGAGTGCGGGGTGGTCGTGCAGGGTCTTGGTATTGACCACCATCATGTCCATGATTTC
>NZ_JAXDPY010000061.1:0-12594 GCF_034668105.1 Paraburkholderia sp.
AAAGAAAGTAAGTGCCGCCCCGCACAGGGGCAACGCTAATAGACCAACATCACTTCAAGGAAAGGCCAAAAATCCAGTTCAGACAAAGTCCAAGAAGTCAGATCAATCAAAGTCCAACGCCGTAGGCGAACAGGCAACCAGGCGCGCGCAGGCAAACAAATCAAGAAAAGGCCAACGCCGTAGGCAAGCACCCAATACCCATCAACCACAAAACCCGCCGAAGGCAAAAAACCTTATTTCATCATCCTTCGCCGAAACAAAACCGCCGAAACAACAAACCCACCCACCACATAAACGACGAGCACACCAACATGCAAAACACCACCATCAACAGGCCGCCCGAGCATAGCCGGCCGAATCAGATCGACAGCATGCGCCAAAGGCAAAAACTCAGTCACGATCCGCGCCGCAGCAGGCAACTGCGAAACAGGAAAGAACACTCCCGACAGCAATAACATCGGCGTCAACACCAACGTCTGATAAAACATAAAAAAATCATACGACGGCGCAAGCGCCGTCACCACCATCGCGAGACTCGCAAACGCGAGCCCCGTCAGCACGATCACCGGCAACGCCAGCAGCATCGACGGAAAATTCGCATAGCCGAGGGCGCCCGCGACCAGCATGATCGCCGCGCCCGATAGCATCGATTTGCTGGCCGCCCAGATCACCTCGCCGAGCACGATGTCACCGAGCGTCAGCGGCGTATGCATGATCGCCTCCCACGTGCGCTGTACGTGCATACGCGAAAATCCCGAATACATCGACTCGAAACTGGCCGACATCATCACGCTCGATGCCACCGTGCCCGCCGCCAGAAACGCGATATACGACACGCCGTCGACATGCCCAACCATCAGACCCAGCCCGAAGCCCAGCCCGAACAGATAGATCATCGGATCGGCAAGATTGCCGAACATCGAAGCAATCGCGAGCTTCTTCCAGACCAGATAGTTGCGGCGCCACACCGCCATCCAGTTGACAGCGTTGGCGGGGAAGGCCGCAAAGGTTTCCTGCTTCGACGGTGTTCCGCCGGGGGTGTCGTATGTACGTGCGTCCATGGTGTGTCTCTTGCCGTGTCGTTGTAGCTGGAGTGGGATGCGAACCGAGTGGCTGTCGCTTCGCATCAGTCCTGCATCTCGCGCCCGGTCAGACGCAGGAATACATCTTCCAGATTCGCCGGGCGATGCAAATAGCGCAGATCGCCGCGTTGCTTGAGCCGGGCATGCACCGGTTGGGCATCGTTCACATAACAGAACAGCGTCTCGCCGCTGATCTCGGTGCGCTCGACCAGCGGCGCCAGTTCATCGCGCAACGCGACCGGATCGGGTCCGAAGATTTCGATCACATCGCAACCGATCTCGGAGGCGATCAGTGCGCTCGGCGCACCTTCGGCGATCTTGCGTCCTTCTTCGATCACGCAAAGGCGGTGGCACAACCGTTCGGCCTCTTCCATGAAGTGCGTGGTCAGCAGAATCGTCTTGCCGCGTGAGAGCAGCGAGCGCAGCCGCTCCCAGATCAGATGGCGCGCTTGCGGATCGAGGCCAGTGGTCGGCTCGTCCATGATCAGCACGTCAGGGTCGTTGACGAGCGCTCGAGCCAGCGTGAGGCGCCGCTTCATGCCGCCCGACAGTTCGCTCACGCGCGCGTCCGCCTTGTTCTCGAGGCGCGCGAATTCGAGCAGCGAAGGCACCATCGCGCGGCATTGCGCGGCGCTCAGACCGAAGTAGCGGCCGAACACCAGCAGATTTTCGCGGACCGTGAAATCAGGATCGAGATTGTCGAATTGCGGTACCACGCCGACTCGCGCTCGCGCCACCCGTGCGCGGCCGGGAATCGGCTCGCCGCATAAGCGGATCGTGCCGGCATCCGGTGCCGCGATGCCGAGCAGCATGCGCAACGTTGTGGTCTTGCCTGCGCCGTTCGGACCGAGCAGTCCGAAACATTCGCCGGCGTTCACATGAAACGACAGCCCGTCGACGACCGTCTTTTCGCCGTAGCTTTTCTTAACCTCGTGGAATTCAATGGCCGCTTCAGACATGGATCGATCAACGCTCCAGAAAACACGTAATTGGTCGCTAAGCCGCTAACGCTGCTAACGCTGCTAAGACCCCTAGGTCGCCAGGAACCCTCGGTCGCTGAAGGCCATTAAGCCGCTTAAGCCCCTCAGGCCCCTCAGGCCATTCAGGCCGCGCCAAGACCCCCAAGACTCGTAAGGCTCACTAGGCCTCTAAGGCCGCCCATTCTATGGCATCGGCAACGCAGTGTTGACCGCCGCCCGCTGCGCCGCGCGGCGTTTTGCGCTGCGACAATATGCGCATCGGTGATCCAAACCCGCTCCAGGCCTGCCCACCAGCACGCGTGCACCTGTTCAGGACGCACTTAGCGTTTTCCATCCCTTGCAACCTGAATTGCGGCGCACCATGATTCATTCAGACCGCGTTCCTCGCGGGATGGGAGAGAATCATGGCGAGCTACCAGAAAATCCTGTTGTGCTACGACGGCTCGCGCGAAGGCCGCAAAGCGTTACGTTGCGGCGCCGACCTGGCGTTGGATCTGAAGGCGGAAACGCACTTGTTGTCGGTGGTCGACATGCGCTCGAGCATTGCGCAAAGCGCGGGCCTGCTGACCGATGTGGCGTGCGGAAGCTTCGAAAAAACAGCCCGCGACATTTTGCAGGAAGGGGTGGACTGGCTCACCGAACGCGGCGTGACCGCGCAAGGGCATTTTGCGTTTGGCCATCCAATCGACGAGATCGCCAACCTGGCCAACGAATTGCATGTCGATCTCGTGGTAGTCGGCCACCGTTGCCGCACCGGTCTGTCACGATGGTGGATGGGCGCGGGCAATACTCCGCTGCTCGACCGGATCTCGTGCAGCATTCTGGTGGCGTGTTCTTCCGCGCAGGAGCAGGAACAACAGCAGGTGGCGGCTGCCTGACGCACGTGGAGTGAAGGCGACGACCGTCAGGTTGGTGGATGGGCGCGGGGAACATCCCGCTGCTCGACCGATTCTCGTGCAGCGTTCTTGTCCGAACGTTCGCCTATGGCGACCGTTCGGTCATACGGTGATTCACTCAAACAAGCGATAGCGCTCGCCAAACGATCACTCCAATTACTCGTTCAAGTTGACCGCTGCGAGCTTCCACGTGAACAAACCTTCGCGCCTGAAGATCGCTGAATAACGCGCATCGCCAGCACCATGTTGATAGGTGACGACGAACTCGTTCAGGCTGCGATAACCCGCGGTTGTCTGCGGCGGTTGCGGTGGCGCCGCACTGTTCTTGCCACCGTTGCCACTATTGCCGCCATTAGCAGCACTGTTGACACCATTGCCCGTGGCAGGGGATGCCGGCACCGATGCAGGCGCCGTGACGTCCGGCGACTGGCCAGCAGCAGGCGGCGCCGGCGGCCGTTCACCCGGATCGCCGCGCGGCGGTATGCCGTTCAGCAAGGCAGCAACGCCGTCGGGTGTTGCATAAGCATCGACCAGCGGACCGATCAAGGCCACGCCGATCATTGCGCCAATGGCGGCCAACGGGTTACCGCCGCCATGCGCGTCCAGCCGCCGCGATAACAAGCCGGTGACCTGCTGCTTGAGACTTTCTCGCAATGCGGGAAAGTCGACGTATTCATTGACGGTTTGCGCATCACGCGCATCCGCCGCGCGTTTGAGGTTATTCAGCGCCATGTAGGGCGACGCGTAACCGAACCCCAATGCGGCGATCACCGCGATCACAATCAGAGTGACGATGAGTGGCCGGGTTGTGCTGCGTCTGTTGCGTGTTGAAACTGCCATCGAGTGGGATTCTCCATCAGGTGTGATCTAACGTGGACCGCGGCCACGCGAAAACGATCCCAGACGATGTGCTATCAGCGGCGGCATGGCAGCCGAGAAACTGCGCGCCGCATAGTGGCATGTCCGCATATCTGAATATCCGCATCTCCACGCGCCGCACAACCGCATTGGAGCGCCGTCCCCGCACAGCACTTGTTAGGCCTCGAACACCGCGCCGTGCACATTGGCCTCGTCGGCGATACAGCGATCGATCATGCGGCATACGGCGTCGACCGTGCCGACCATGATCAGCCGCGACGGCCCATGATAGACCCGCACCGGCGCGCGACGCGCCGGTTCAGCCGTATTCAGCCCCGAATTCAACGACACGCGAGCAAACGCCGGCAACGAGGACGGCAGGCCCGATCCGCTGGCGGGCGCGTCGAACAGCGACGGAGTACTGGCCGAGGCCGAGGACGGCTCGATCAGTGAGCAGGGCACCAGCTTGCGCAGATGGCGCAAACGACCGAACTGGCGAAAAGGCAGCAGGCGGGTAAGGCGTTCCATGAATCTCTCCAGGCGATACAACAGTGGGGCAGCGTTCGGGCAGCTTTGACGCAGTTTCGGGGGCAGCGCTCAGGCCATCCCCGGGCAGCCCTCGTGCAGCTTTCAAGCCAGCTTCGGGGCGGCGCAGGAGCGAGTGGTTAGAACTCGCCCGGGCGGATCAGCCCGACAGCGATACCCTCGAGCGCGAATTCCGCACTGCCGGTTTCAACGAAGATGTTGTCGTAATCCGGGTTTTCGGCAATCAGCTCGATACCGTTCGGCCGGCGCTTCAACCGCTTGACCGTCACGTCGTCGCCAAGGCGCGCGATGATGATCTGGCCGTCTTTGGCTTCGCTTTTCTTTTGCACCGCAAGCAGGTCGCCGTCGAAGATGCCCGCGTCGCGCATGGACAGCCCGCGCACCTTCAGCAGGTAGTCCGGCTTGCTCGAGAACAGCGCCGGGTCGCATGCGTAGTGCTGCGAGATATGTTCCTGCGCGAGGATCGGGCTGCCCGCGGCCACGCGGCCGATCAGCGGCAACGACAGTTGCATGATGCTGGCGTGCGGCAGCGTGAATTGGTACGGCGAATCTTCCGCGCCCGCCAGCAGGCGAATGCCGCGGGATGCGCCTGCCGCGAGTTCGATCACACCCTTGCGAGCCAGCGCCCGCAAATGTTCTTCTGCCGAATTGGCCGAGCTGAAACCCAGCTCGGCGGCGATCTCCGCGCGGGTGGGCGGAAAGCCGGTGCGTTCGATGGCCCGGCGGATCAGATCGAAAACCTGCTGCTGTCGTGCGGTGAGTTTGGTCATGGCGCCACTGTATGGATGAACAGGTGACTGTATTTTTATACAGTATTCGCCGCAATTCAAGCTTTACTTTAAGTTCGCGCCGCGAGGTGGCGTTAGAGCGTCGTATCCCGACGCCTAAACAGCCGTTTTCGTGCCGCAACGCCTTATCTGGCCGTCATTACCACTTTTGCGTATTAAAGAATGAAGAAACATTATTTTTAATGATGAAAGCCCTTCGATAGACTGGCCTCCGAGTTGGCGCTCATGTGCACGTGACCGCGACACAAAACAACACCACACGCTGTTTCAGCGGACCACCACGCGGAGAAAGTTGGCATGAATCATCAAGGCACGGGGCTGGCAGGCAAGACCAGAAAAATCATTGCGGCGCTCGCGGTCGGCGCGGCAGCGGCGCTCGGCGTCATGGCGCAGGCCCATGCAGCCGACACGACACTGCTGAACGTGTCCTACGATCCGACCCGCGAGCTGTACCAGGACATCAACCAGGCATTCGGCAAGGAATGGAAGGCGAAGACCGGCGAGACGATCACCTTCAAGCAGTCGCACGGCGGCTCGGGCGCGCAAGCCCGCTCGGTGCTGGACGGTTTGCAGGCGGACGTGGTGACGCTGGCGCTCGCCTACGACATCGACGCGCTGGCTAACAAGGGTCTGGTCGACAAGGGCTGGCAGAAGCGTTTGCCGGACAACGCCTCGCCGTACACGTCGACGATCGTGTTCCTGGTGCGCAAGGGCAACCCGAAGCACATCAAGGACTGGGACGATCTGATCAAGCCGGGTGTGTCGATCGTCACGCCGAATCCGAAGACCTCGGGCGGCGCGCGCTGGAACTACCTGGCGGCATGGGCCTATGCTGAACATCTGCCGGGCGGCAACGACCAGAAGGCCAAGGACTTCGTCGGCAAGCTCTATAAGAATGCCGGCGTGCTGGATTCGGGCGCGCGTGGCGCGACCACCAGCTTCGTGCAACGCGGTATCGGCGACGTGCTGATCGCGTGGGAAAACGAAGCGTTCCTGTCGCTGAAGGAGTTCGGTCCGGACAAGTTTGAAATCGTCGTGCCGTCGGTGAGCATTCTGGCGGAGCCGCCGGTTGCGGTGGTGGACAAGGTGGTCGACCGGCACGGCACGCGCAAGGTGGCCGAAGCGTATCTGAACTTCCTGTACAGCGAGGAAGGTCAGGAAATCGCCGCGAAGAACTTCTACCGTCCGCGTTCGAACAAGGTGCCCGCTGAGCTGACGGCCAAGTTTCCGAAGCTGAAGCTGTACACGATTGACGATTCGTTCGGCGGCTGGGCGAACGCGCAGAAGACGCATTTTGCCGACGGCGGCGTGTTCGATTCGATCTACTCGCCGCAGTAAGCCGCAGTAAGCGATCCAGAGCTGGACCCGCGCCGTTCTGCGTGCAAGGTATCACCCAGCCAGAAAGCGCGCCCCCGGGCGCTTTCTGGCGAGCCAGGCGGCCAGAAAAGAGCCGCCGGCCTCAACCCTGAAGAGTACTCAGCATGACGACGTTGACCTTCCGAAAACCGAGCGCATTGCCCGGTTTTGGCCTGACACTCGGCATCACGGTGGCTTATCTGAGCCTCGTGGTGCTGATTCCGCTTGCGGCGGCCTTTCTCAAGACCGCGACGCTCGACTGGCCGCAGTTCGTGCGCGCGGTGAGCTCGCCGCGCGTGCTCGCGTCGTATCGCCTGACGTTTTTCTCGGCCCTTGGCGGCGCGCTGATCAATGCGGTATTCGGCTTTCTGGTCGCGTGGGTGCTGGTGCGCTATACGTTCCCGTTCAAACGCATCGTCGACGCGGTGGTCGATCTGCCGTTTGCCTTGCCGACCTCCGTGGCCGGCATTTCGCTCGCGGCCGTGTATGCGGGCAACGGCTGGATCGGGCAGTTCCTCGAACCGCTCGGGATCAAGATCGCGTTCACGCCCGCTGGGGTGCTGATCGCGCTGACCTTCATCGGTTTGCCGTTCGTGGTGCGGACCGTGCAGCCGGTGCTCGAAGAGTTCGAACGCGAACAGGAAGAAGCCGCCGCCTGCCTCGGTGCATCGCGCTGGCTGACGTTTCGCCGCGTGGTGTTGCCGGCGGTGTTCCCCGCGTTGTTGACCGGCTTCGCGCTGGCGTTCGCGCGGGCACTCGGCGAATACGGCTCGGTGATTTTCATCGCCGGTAACGTGCCGATGAAATCGGAAATCACGTCGCTGCTGATCATCACCAAGCTGGAGCAATACGACTACGCCGGCGCCACCGCGATCGCGGTCGTGATGCTGGTGGTGTCGTTCCTGATGCTGTTGTTGATCAATACGCTGCAGTGGTATCTGCAGCGTCGCACGAGCCGTGGTGGCGCGGGTCCCGCGCCGGCCGCCGCGAGTGTGGCGGCGATCGGTGTCGGCGGAGGTGCGCAATGAGCCGCGATTCCATAAAAAGCGCCGCGACCGGCGCGGTCGCCGTGGCGCCGCGTGCGCCGCTCAATGTCGCGCGCCGGCCCGATCCGGTCACCGAGCCGCCCATCGTTCGCTGGATTCTGACTGGCGTTGCGTTGCTGTTTCTCGCGCTGTTCCTCGTCGTGCCGCTCGTTGCCGTGTTCTATCAGGCGCTCGCCAAGGGCGTCGGCTTCTATCTGGAATCGCTGGCCGATCCGGATGCGTTGTCGGCCATCAAGCTCACTGTCATTACCGCTGCGATCGCCGTGCCGCTGAATCTGGTGTTCGGCCTTGCGGCGTCATGGTGTATCGCCAAATTCGAATTCCGCGGCAAGGCATTGCTGACGACGTTGATCGATCTGCCGTTCTCGGTTTCTCCGGTGATCTCCGGTTTGCTCTACGTGCTGATGTTCGGCGCGCAAGGCTGGTTCGGTCCGTGGTTGCTAGACCATGACGTGCAGATCATTTTCGCGGTGCCGGGCATTGTGCTGGCGACGATCTTCGTCACGTTCCCGTTCGTCGCGCGTGAACTGATTCCGCTGATGCAGGCGCAAGGCAACGACGAAGAAGAAGCCGCGCACGTGCTCGGCGCGTCGGGCTGGCAGATCTTCCGCCGCGTCACGCTGCCCAACGTCAAATGGGGCCTGCTGTACGGCGTGATTCTGTGTAACGCGCGGGCAATGGGCGAGTTCGGCGCGGTGTCGGTGGTGTCGGGTCACATTCGCGGCCAGACCGACACGATGCCGCTGCACGTCGAAATTCTCTACAACGAATACAACTTCTCGGCGGCATTCGCCGTGGCGTCGGTACTGGCCTTACTCGCACTCGTCACGCTCGGTTTGAAGCTGCTCGCCGAGCGTCATATGTCAGCGGAACTGTCGGCCGCGCGCGATGTGCCGGCGTATGCCGGTCCTGTCACGCCCGTGTCCTCACCGTCCGCTTCGCAGTCTGTCAACACACCGCATGTGTCGAGAAATGCAGTCAAGCACCCGCTCAAGCAAGGAGAGCTGTAATGGGTATCACCGTTCGTAACCTGCAAAAGCGCTTCGGCGATTTCGTCGCGCTCGATAACGTTTCGCTCGACTTTCCGCCGGGTGAACTGGTTGCGCTGCTCGGGCCGTCGGGTTGTGGCAAGACCACCTTGTTGCGCGTGATCGCCGGACTTGAATACGCGGACGGCGGTCAGGTCGTGCTGCAAGGCCAGGACGTCGCGACGGTGGGTGCGCGTGAGCGTGAAGTCGGCTTCGTGTTCCAGCATTACGCGCTGTTCCGTCATATGACGGTGTTCGAGAACGTCGCGTTCGGCTTACGCGTGAAGCCCCGCAAGGAGCGGCCTTCGGAAGCGGTGATTCGCGAGAAGGTCCATGAACTGCTGAAGCTCGTGCAACTCGACTGGCTCGCGCAACGCTATCCGTCGGAACTGTCGGGTGGCCAGCGGCAGCGGATTGCGCTCGCGCGCGCGCTGGCGGTCGAACCTAAAGTGCTGCTGCTCGACGAACCGTTCGGCGCGCTGGATGCGAAGGTACGCAAGGAATTGCGTAGCTGGCTGCGTCGTTTGCATGACGACCTGCATATCTCGACGATTTTCGTCACGCACGATCAGGAAGAAGCACTTGAAGTAGCCGACCGGATCGTCGTGCTGAACCGCGGGCATGTGGAGCAGGTCGGCAGTCCGCAGGACGTGTACGACCATCCGCAAACCTCGTTCGTCTACGAGTTTCTCGGCGCGGCGAACCGTCTGCATGGCAACGTGGATGCGAGCGGTTTCGTGGTGGACGGCGCGGCGCTGCCGGTTGCGATCAAGGCCGACTTCAAGGGGCCGGCTTTTGCCTATGTGCGTCCGCACGATCTGCAGTTGTATCCGCAAGCATCGGGCCACCGCGAGGGCATTGTGGTCGACGTGCGGCGTGTAGTGACGCTCGGCGGCTCGGTACGTGTGGAACTCGCGGGCCGTGAGGGCAATGTGCTCGAGGCGGAGCTCGATCGTGAATCGTGGCGCGATCTGCAACTGGCAATCGGCGATGGTGTCACGGCCGTGCCGCGAGCGTTGCGCGTATTTCCCGCGCAATGAGCAGCGTTGCAAATGACACCTTAAGCGATGCCTTAAGCGACGTCATGAGCAGCGCGACACCACTCGGCGTTTCAATCGAACTCTAATAAATTAACTCTGGCCTAACCGGAGACATTCAGATGAATTTCCAGCAATTGCGCTTCGTGCGCGAGGCCGTGCGTCAGAACATGAATCTGACCGAGGTGGCGAACGTGTTGTACACGTCGCAGTCGGGTGTGTCGAAACAGATCAAGGATCTGGAAGACGAGCTCGGCGTCGACATTTTCATTCGACGCGGCAAGCGTCTGACGGGTCTTACCGAGCCGGGCAAGGCGGTGCATCAGCTGATCGAGCGGATGCTGCTCGATGCGGAGAATCTGCGCCGCGTCGCGCGTCAATACGCGGATCAGGACAGCGGCCACCTCGTGGTGGCGACCACGCACACGCAGGCGCGTTACGCGCTGCCAAAGGTGATCCGTCAATTCACCGAGGTGTTCCCGAAGGTGCATCTGGCGCTGCGCCAGGGCAGCCCGCAACAGATCGCGCAGATGATCATCAACGGCGAAGCGGATATCGGCATTTCGACCGAAGCGCTCGACCGCTTCCCGGATATCGTCACGTTCCCGTGCTATTCGTGGCATCACGTCGTGGTGGTGCCGAAGGACCATCCGCTGGTGGGCCGCGAAAATCTGACGCTCGACGAGATCGCCGAATTCCCGATCGTCACGTACGACCAGGACTTCACGGGCCGCTCGCATATCGACCAGGCGTTCGCAAAAGCGGGGGCGTTGCCCGACGTCGTGTTGACCGCGATCGATGCCGACGTGATCAAGACTTACGTCGAACTCGGCATGGGCATCGGCGTGGTCGCGGCCATGGCCTACGATCCGAAGCGCGATACGGAACTGGTCGCGCTCGATACGCAGCATCTGTTCGAGGCGAGCACGACGCGGCTCGGCTTGCGCAAGGGCGCGTTCCTGCGTGCGTATGCGTACCGGCTGATCGAAATGTTCGCGCCGCAGTTGAACGAAGCGGAAATCGCCGCACAGTTGCGCGAGGCGGTTTGAGAGGCGGCGAAGCCAAAACGAACGGCCATCCGTTTTTCCACGCATGGCGGCGTGTGGCGCATCGCTTACAATCGCCGCCATGAATACTCTGACTTCCTCTTCCGCGACGCCTTCCGGTGAAGGCACAACGCCGCAACTGCCGTGCATCGCCGTGCTGGCAACCGGCGGCACGATTGCCGGGGCCGCCGCGGACGCCACCAACACGTCCGGCTATCAGGCGGGTGTGGTTGGCGTCGATCAATTGCTGGCCGTGGTGCCGGCTTTGTCCACGGTCGCGCGGATCGCGGCCGAACAGATTGCCAGCGTCGACAGCAAAGACATGGCCCTGGCGCTGTGGACCACGCTCGCGCAACGCATCAATACGCTGCTCGCCGAAGATGACGTCGACGGCGTGGTGGTCACGCACGGCACCGATACACTCGAAGAAACCGCTTATTTACTGCATCTGACGATCAAGTCGGATAAGCCGGTGGTGCTGACCGCGGCAATGCGGCCGGCCTCGGCGCTTTCCGCCGATGGCCCATTGAATCTGCTGAATGCCGTGACGGTGGCGGCGAACGCGGCTGCGCGCGGGCAGGGCGTGCTGGTGGCCTTCAACAACAGGATTCACAGCGCCCGCGACGTGGTCAAGACGAGCACCTATGCCGTCGACACGTTCCAGTCGCCGGAGATCGGCGCGCTCGGCTGGGTGCAGGACGGCCGCGTCGAATTCCAGCGCAGCGTGGTGCGCCCGCATACGCGCGCGACGGAATTCGTGATCGGCGCGAAGTGGCCGCACGTGGAAGTCGTGGTGAGCTATGCAGGTGTTTCGCGGATTGCCGTGGATGCGCTGGTGGCAGCCGGCGTGCGCGGCATCGTGGTGGCGGGTACGGGCAATGGCTCGATCCACGCCGCCATGCAACAGGCCTTGGCCGATGCGGCCTCGCAAGGCGTGGCGGTGGTGCGTTCGTCGCGCGTGGGCTCAGGTCACGTGATGCGAAACGGCGCGGCCGCGGACGACGCGCTTGGTTTCGTCAGCGCGGGTTCGCTGAATCCGTACAAGGCGCGGGTTCTGCTGATGCTCGCGCTAGCCGCGGGTGGCACGGGGGCGGTTGCGCTGCAGAAGACTTTCGATACGTACTGATTGATTGAGCGCGGACGGCCCGCTTCAAAGTCAGAACCGTGTCCCGCACATGAAGCTTGAATGACAACGCGGCGCCCAGGTCATCGACCCGAGCGCCGCGTTGTCGTTTCAGCTTGAGGTTTCCCGCTCTCGCCGGAATCAGGCGACCCCGGCAAGCCTCAGCGCACCAGATCAGGCCGCCAGATCCGGAGGCAACTTCCCGCCGTTTGCCGCCAGCGCCACCATCACCTGTTTGTGCAGCCAGACGTTCATGCTCGCTGAATCGTTCGTGTCGCCGGTGTACTTCAGCTCCTTGGCGAGCTGCTTGCGATGGTCGAGGCTGCTGTCGACGCCGAGCGCTTTCAGCGTGTCGACGATCGACGTGCGCCAATTCAACGTTTGCCCGCTCTCACTCACGAACTGGTCCATGACGACAGCAACGTCGACGTCGGCCAGCGGTGCGGGTGCCGGCGCAGCCGCCGGTGCGGCGGCTTGCGCTGCTGCCGGATCCGGGGTCGGCTCGACCGCGGGCGCAGGCTGGTCGGGCTTCGCTTTGCCGAAGAGCTTGTTTACGATGTCACCAAAGATGCTCATTCTGAATCCTTTGCAGATGGGTTACTGGCGCAAGCACATTTCGCTTGCGGGATGAACACTGGTTGGGGAATGGGCCAAACTCGGGCCGAAAATCAGGCGAACGAAGCAGAGAGCATGCTGGCCATGATCGGCAAGCCACACTTGAACGCCACACTTGAACACCGCGTTTGAACGCCGCGTTTGAACACCGCGTTTGAACGCCGCGTTTGAACACCGCGTTTGAACACCGCGT
>NZ_JAXDPY010000062.1:0-24617 GCF_034668105.1 Paraburkholderia sp.
CCGGTCCTGGCGACAGGCTTGGCGCCGGGCTTGGCCGCAGGCGCGGCTTCGGCGCGTGCCGCAGCCAGTTGCTTCTTCAATTCAGCGAGTTGTTCGAAACCCATAGCGCACAATCAATCGATAAAGAGAGGATTGTAGCAGCGTGTTGGATGAGACTTGTGACATGTGGGGATGCGCGGGCGCGCTGGCCGCGGTGGCTGTTCTGGCTGGAACGTTGCCCTTGTGCGGGCGGTGACTGGTTTGTTTGATTCTTTTTGCCTGCGTGGCGCTTTGTCTGCCTGCGGCAGTGGCCTTTTTCTGGTTTTTTTGCCTGCTCGGCAAACTGACACACCGCCGGGCAGGCAAAAAAACAACCTCAAAACTTCAGCACATCCCCAAATCCCCCCACCCTCGCCCCCAACCCCCGAATCCCCTCAGCGACCCTCGGCGACAAGAGCGCCTGCAACTCCTCACCATGCCGATACTTCCGCATCCCACGACTCAAAACCTGATCCCCGGCAAGCGCCGGATGACAATAAATCTCCCCCACCCCATCGGGTAAATCGCCCAGCGCCGCAAGCCACGCCGCCTCATCCATCCGCCCACTATTAGCAATCCCAACAACATAATCGTTATGCACAATCCCCGCCCGATCCAACCTCGCCCGCACCTGCGAGATCCACGGCCGCAACCACACCGGCGCGCTAGCCTCGAACGGCAAACGCATCGCCCGCATCCCATACTCGCGGCCGATCTCCAGAATCAACCCAAGCACCGTCGGATGCACATGAAAATGCTTGTGGGTATTGACGTGATCGAGCGTCAAACCCGTCCTCGCGAAAGCCTCGAACTGCGCGCGAATCTCCCGCGCCAACTGTTTGCGAACATGCGGCAAAAAGAAAAATCGCACCCCGTCGCGCACCATGTTGTCGCCAAAGCGGCCATCCTTGTCGAGCAACGCGGCAATCCCCGCGCGCGGCGCGACCGCGTCGCCGTCAGCCAGCACCAGATGCAGCCCAACCCGCAACGCGGGCAGCGCGCGAGCACGCGCCACCGCATCATCCGCGGCAGGCGCACCGATCATCAGGCTCGCGGCCGTCAATACGCCGTGCCGGTGCGCCTGCTCGACCGCCAGATTCACCCGCCGATGCAGCCCGAAATCGTCGGCCGTCACGATCAGCCCGCGCGGCTTACCCGCCATCCGAAGTCTCCATCACATTCATCGCGCTCAACGCGGCACCTTGCGTCGTCGGCGCATCGACCGGCACGCGTGCGCCACGCCACGTCACATGCGAACCGAACGCGCCCGCGATCCATTGGCATGCCAGCAACGTATCGCGCAATGGCACGAGCGGCAAATCGCGCCAGAAAGTGCGTTTATGACGCGCGGCGCGTGCATGCAGCAGCATGCGCGCGGCAAAACCGGCCACCGTACTGACGCCGCTCGCGAACGCCGCCCACAGGTGCACGCCGTCGAAGGGACCATTTGCAAGGCCGCTGGTAAGCCAGGCGCCCGCAAAAAGCCATGGCGTCGGGAACGTGACGAACAAAAATGCAAAGCCACGCGGACTCACCGAGCGGATCGTGCGCAACCAGCGCGTCTCACGCTGCCACAAGGCGGAAAAAGTCGGCTCGATGACGTCGGTGGCCACCATCACCCGCGAAAGCACCGTACGAAGCCCCAGCGCGCGCACGTGTTCGGCGAGCCAGTAATCGTCCGCGAGACAGTTTTTCAGGGCCTCGAATCCGCCAATGCGCTCGAGCGTCGCGCGGCGTAACGCAAGCGTCGCGCCGAAACCGAACCGGCGCGACCCCGCCGCATGCGCGACCCGCACCGACGGCGCAAACCACTCGTTGATGAAGAGCGCGCCGACCCGTGGCCAGAAACCGCCGACGCCTTGCGCCACGTACAAACAGGTCACCACCCCCACACGCGGATCGGCGAGCGGCGCCGCCACGCTGTCGAGATAGTCGGCTTCGACCGCGATGTCGCTATCCGCAATCACAATCACGTCATGGCGCGCCCGCGCCGCCATGTTGATCAGATTGCTGACCTTGAGATTGCTGCCGTGCACCCGCGTATCGACCGCCAGCTCGATGTCGCAAAGCGGAAACGCGGCCTGCAGACGGCGCACCACGGCAATCGCGGGATCGTCCGGCGACGACACCCCGAGCACGAGCTGGAAGTGCCCGCGGCGCTGGTCGCAGAAGGTTCGGAGATTCTCATAGAGACGCGGCTCGGCACCGCATAGCGGCTTGAGCACGCTGACGCCGACATTCGCAAAAGGATGTTGCAGATGCGAAGCCTGGGCGGCGGCGCTCGCGGCGTGCGTCACACGCGCGGCCCGGGTACGGCGCATGGCGAAGAACGGCATGGCCACCGCGGCCACCATCGCATAGAGCGAGGCCGAGACGCAACCGGATAACAGGATCCACTGGTATGCCGTCAATGCGTGTGCCGCCATCGCCAGTTTCCGTCAATGCCCGGCGAGCACAAATGGCCTGCCGGTAAAGCGCAGATGAAGAATCACGAACCAGCGCCGCGGACAATCCGCTTCGATCAAAACGGGCCGGCCGGCAGGCGTTGCATGGTGGCTCTGAATAGCGAGGTCGAACGCGGCGTGTGCGAATTGACGCATCACGAGGACGCCGCCAACAATCAGTGCAAGCGCAATAAACTGGAACGTCGTGGAGCTAAACACCTTCTGGGAAACCGGCAAGATCAGCAGCCCGAGCAACGCGAGCGCTTCCGTACCCATGGCCGCGAGCGAAGCCGCCATCAGATGGGCTCGCAGCATGTCGGCGGTGACTGGCTTCATGGCTTGGTCTCGTGGCCTGAAGAAACGCACGGCAACGTGGCGTGGCGCGAATAACGGGCAAATACATCGACGAAAAGCACCGGAAAAAAGCCACCGGTACATTCCGTCGAAGTGCTTACGATCAAGTTGCGATGATCTGACAACACGGCGCATTTCGCGCGCTCATGTCGAGCCACGCGACAATGACCTGTTGAGGCGCGATGGTAGCGATTCAAGCTGAAGGAAACCTTAAGGAAGAACAAGGTATAAAGCGTGTCGTGAACATGACCGTTACACTGCCGGTAGGCGGCGTGGTGCTTGCGTAAGCGCTACTGGCGCCATGAAATAGACATCGAACGGAATTGCTCCCCATGCGTGTACTTCTCGTAGAAGACGACGACCTGATCGGCTGCGGCATCGAAGCGGGACTGCGTCAAGCCGGTTTCACGGTCGACTGGGCACGCGACGGCCACAAGGCCAGCCTCGCCCTCGACACCACCGCCTATGCACTCGTCCTGCTCGACCTCGGCTTACCCAGAGTACCGGGCATGGAACTGCTGAAACGGCTGCGCGACGCCGGCAAGGACGTGCCGGTGCTGGTGCTGACGGCGAGAGGCACGGTGGTGGACCGCGTCGGCGGCCTCGAAGCCGGCGCCGACGACTACCTCGGCAAGCCCTTCGATCTGACCGAGCTGATCGCCCGCTGCCGGGCGCTGCTGCGCCGCGCGCAAGGGCGCAGCGTCGAGGTGATCCGCTATCAGGACCTGACGGTCAATCCCGCCGCGCAAACCGTCGAACGCAGCAATGCGCGCGTGCCCCTCACTTCGCGTGAATGGGCGATCCTGATGCAGTTGCTGACCAACCAGGGCATTCCTCAGTCGCGCTCGCGTCTTGAAGAGAGTTTGTATGGATGGCAGGAAGAAATCGAAAGCAATGCGATCGAGGTCCATGTGTCCAATCTGCGCAAAAAGCTCGGCACCAAATTGATCAAGACCGTGCGCAATATCGGCTACGTAGTGGAGAAAACGTAATGTCGGCATCCATCCGTCGACGTCTGGTGCTGCTGGTCCTGACCAGTATCGTGATGATCTGGGGCATCGCGCTGATGTCGAGCTATCGTCAGGCCACGCGCGAAGTCGGCGAATGGGAAGAGGCGCGCCTCGCGGAACTCGCGCAAATCCTCGCACTGCTCGACGAGCGCAATCTGACCGTGCTCGCCAACGCGCGCATCGACGTGCGCGAAGAAGAAAAAGGCGGCGAACCCGGCGCCAACAACAGCGACGACGACGACACCTTGCCGCGTGACGCGCTCTTCCAGGTACTCAGCGCGAACGGCGAGGTACTCGCCGGCAGTCCGCAATTGCACGCGCTGCACGCGTGGGATTTGCCCGTGCCGCCCGCAAGCGGCGCGCAAGACATGACGCTGGGCGGTCAGGTGTGGCACTCGTTCACCTTGCGCGATGCCGCACTCGGCCACACCGTGCGCGTGTTCGAACCGGCCAATACACGCAGCGACCTGGTGAGCGGGGTCGCGAGCCGGATCGCCCGGCCCACCCTCATCGCGCTGCCGGTGCTGGCGCTGCTGGTGTGGTTCAGCATCGGCTGGAGCCTCGCGCCGTTGAAGACGCTCTCGGGCGCCATCCGCGCGCGCGACATCAATCGGCTGGAACCGGTCGACATCGGCCGGGTGCCGACCGAGGTACGGCCACTCGTCGACGCGATCAATCTGGTGCTGTCGCGCCTGCGGCACTCCCTCGAGCGCGAACGCGCGTTTACCGCCGACGCCGCCCATGAACTGAAGACGCCGCTCGCCGCCATCAAGGTGCAGGCCCAAGTCGCCCTGGCCGAACCGGACAGGGCGTTACAGCGGCTGGCGATGGAACGCGTGGTGCAAGGCGTCGATCGCAGCGCGCGGCTCGCCGAACAGTTGTTGCTGCTCGCGCGTCTGGATGTGCACGAAAAACTTTCCACCGCGCCGCTCAGGCCCGCGGCGGTGGCGAAAGACGCGGTGCTTGCCAACGAACGCAACGCGCAGCAGAAGAACATTCGCGTCACGCTCATCGGCGACATGCGTGCCGAGATCAATGCGGAGCCCGTGCTAATCGGCATCCTGCTCGACAATCTGCTGGATAACGCCATCAAATACGGGCATGCCGGCGGCTGTATCGAAGTGGCGATACAGCACGAGGTCGGCCGGGTGCAGCTCTCGGTGCGCGACGATGGCCCCGGCGTCGCGCCCAGCGATCTCGCGCGCCTCACGAACCGGTTCTTCCGCGCGACCGGCACTCAGGCCACCGGCAGCGGACTCGGCCTCTCGATCGTCGCGCGCATTGCCGAGCATTTCGGTGCGAACCTGCATCTCGGCACCGGGATCGCAGAGCAAGGCCTCGCGGTGGAGGTGTCGTTTCCCGCGTATGCGGGCGCGGATTGAAGGTGTCGCGCTCGCGCCGCGCTAGCGCCGGCCCGTTTCACTCACGGCGGTCCGCCCTGCGCGTTCCGCCCGCCCCGGCTCGCGATTCGACGACTCGGCAAACTGCCACGCAATGAGTCCGGGCACGAAGATCAGCAGATCACGAATGCGCCGCGCGCCGGCGAGTGCGAGGCAGATGGAAGGATCGAGACCCAGCGCGCCGCCGATCAGAATGAAGCCGCCCTCCTGCACACCCAGGGCGCCCGGTACGAAGAAAGCCGCACTGCTGATCGCCTGGATCAGCGACTCGAACACCACCGCTTCGACCAGCGTGATCTGAACGCCGAGGAAGTACAGCGCGAGCCAGATCTCCAGCGACGTCAGGAAGCATTGCAGCGGTTGCCAGAAGAACAGATAGCGCAGCACCGCGCCGCGCCCGCGCCAGATCAGCTTGATGGCCTGGTCGATCTGCGCGGACTCGCCGACCAGCGCGGCGAGCTTGCCGCTCGTCAGACGATTGAGAACACGCGTGATGCGCTCGAACGGGCTGGCATGCTGCACGAGCGCGAACAGCACCAGCAGTGGTGTCAGCACCACCACGCCCCACGCCAGTTGCCCGGCGAGCCGCAAGGTATCGGAGTGCGCATGCGCGAATAGAAAACCGATGCCGACCATCGTGAACAGCAACTGGCTGATCACCGTGAGCTGCATGTCGACGACGATGCTGCCGACCGCCATCGGCGGCTGCACGCCCCAGCGCTTGAGCATCCGGAACGACACCACCTCGCCGCCGATACGCGCCACCGGCAACATGCCATTGACGGATTCGCGCACCCAGACCAGATGCAGCATCGCCGCGATACCGGGCCGGTTCGCGCCGCGAATCAACAGGCGCCAGTCGCAGGCATTGGCGAGCATCGGCAAAACGTGTGCGAGCGAGGCCAGAACAAGGCCGGCGCCCGCAGCGCGCAATGCGCCGAGCACGGCGCCGGGATTGTCCTGCCAGACCAGCCACAGCGACACCAGCAAGCCGGCAAGCGCGGCGATGCGGCCGAGATGCTTCATCACGCGGCCACCCCGCGTGCTTGCTTCAAGGCCGTCACGTCCACTGGCCTGCGGTTGCTAGCCGCTTCAAAAGAGCCATACATCATGCCTTACCCAACCTGCTGTTCATCCGTCATTCCATCCTGCACAGCCGACAACAGGCCGTCGCCATCCACCTTGAAACTGAAACCGCGCCAGATCACGCGCGAGGACCAGAAGCTCGCCACGAAAATCGAAAACGATACGATATCCCACAACGGCAACAGCCACAGGTCGCGACGCGCCTGCTGCAACGCGCGATCGGACAACAGTTTCAGTACGAGCCGCGCGCATACCGCGACCAGCGCGAGCGGCCACGACCACAGCGCGCCGCCCGAGAAGGCGATGGCCAGCAGCGCGAAAGCGAGCGGATGAATCAGCGCCGAGCCGAGATGGCCGAGCGGATCGATGCGGCGAATCGTGCGGCTCCAGCGCAGTTCGTGCGCGATCAGTTGCGTCGCGCTCGATTCCACGCAGGCATGCGAGATCGTGAATGGCGGAATCACCACCTTCTCGCCGATCATGCGCACGGCCTCGCCGATTGCATGGTCTTCGGCAAGATGCTTCACGAACGGCGTGAATCCGCCGATTTTTTCGAGGGTTTCGCGGCGCATCGCAATGGTCTGCCCAAAGCACGGACGGGCAAGCCCCAGCGCAAGTCCTGTCACCACGCCGGGCAGGAACTGGTAGTTGGTGGCCTTGGCCGACATGCGCGGCCAGAAACCCGGATCGGGCGCACCGCGATACACGCAGGTGACGAGACCGACGCCAGGCTTCTGCAACTCGCCGATCACATTGCGCAGATAATCCGGCCCGACGCTGACGTCGCTGTCGGCGAACACCAGCACGTCGTGCCGGGCCTGCGGCAGCATATTGAGGATATTGCTGATCTTGCGGTTCGGTCCGTACAGGCGCGGATCGGCGACCACGGTGATATCCGCTTCGGGATGCAGCCGCCGCAGATCGTCGACGGTTTGCAAGGCGGGGTCGGCCGAATCGTGCACGCCGAACAGGAATTGCACGGGCCCCGGATAATCCTGCCGGCAGAAGCTCGACAGATTGGCGAGCAGCGCCCACTCATTGCCATGCAACGGTTTGACGATCGTGACCGGCGGAAAACTGGTCGGCTCGGACACCGCTCTCGCGAAGAACCGGCCGATCAGCGCACCGGCCAAGACCGTGTAGGCGATGCCGAAAACCGCCCCCGCCGCACACGCATAGGCCAGCGTGGCGGCGAGCAGATGCAGGGCGCTCACGCCTCGTGAGCGCGCAGGAAGCGGAAGAATTCGACGCCTTCGCGTAAGCGCCGTTTCATCATGTCCCAGCTTGTCAGCATCTCACGCAGAATTTCCCAGATCTTCGACGGACGGAAATAGAAGCGCTTATAGAAGTTTTCGAGCTGGTGGTAGATCTCGTCGCGCGACAGATGCGGATAGCCGATCGCCGCCAGTTGCACCCCGGACTTGCTGACGAGATTGATGACCTTGTTCTCTTCCAGCCAGCCGTTCTCGACCGCCTGGTTGTAGAGCGTCGTGCCCGGATACGGCGCGGCGAGCGACACCTGGATCGTGTGCGGATTGATTTCCTTCGCGTACTCGATGGTCTTCTGGATCGTGTCCTGGGTCTCGCCGGGCAGCCCGAGAATGAAGGTGCCATGAATCTTGATGCCGAGCTTGCGGCAATCTTCGCTGAAACGCCGGGCAATGTCGGTACGCAGACCTTTCTTGATGTTCAGCAGAATCTGATCGTCGCCGGACTCGTAGCCGACCAGCAGCAGACGCAGGCCGTTTTCCTTCATGATCTTCAAGGTCGCGTACGGCACGTTCGCCTTCGCGTTGCATGACCACGTCACGCCCAGTTTCCCAAGACCGCGGGCGATTTCCTCGACGCGCGGCTTGAAGTCGGTGAAGGTGTCGTCGTCGAACATGATCTCCTTGACTTCAGGCATGTTGTCGCGAATCCACTTCACTTCTTCGAGCACGTTCTCGACCGAACGGGTGCGGTAGCGATGCCCGCCCACCGTTTGCGGCCACAGGCAGAACGTGCATTTCGAACGGCAACCGCGGCCCGTGTAGATGGACACGTAGGGGTGCTTCAGATAGCCGATGAAATAGTTGTCGATCTTCAGGTCGCGCTTATAGACGGGCGCCACGAACGGCAGCTCGTCCATGTTCTCGAGAATCGGACGCGCTTCGTTGTGCTCGATCGAACCGTCGGGCGCGCGATAGCTCAGACCTTTGATGCCGGCGAACGGCTTACCCTCGGCGATTTCCTGGCAGGTGAAGTCGAATTCTTCGCGGCAGACGAAATCGATCGCCTCGCTCGCGGTCAGC
Source organism: Paraburkholderia sp. (assembly GCF_034668105.1). Classification (GTDB taxonomy): domain Bacteria; phylum Pseudomonadota; class Gammaproteobacteria; order Burkholderiales; family Burkholderiaceae; genus Paraburkholderia. The sequence goes on from NZ_JAXDPY010000062.1 coordinate 8,604, forward strand.
GAATTGTGCGGATCGACCGCGACCTTCGCGCCGACCATGCCGATCAGCACCGCGGGCTTGCGCTTCTTCAGGTCTTCGGCAAAGAGCGCATCGGTGGGAAACGAGGGTGTGCTGGTGTGAATGACCACCAGATCGTATTGCTGCGCGATCTCGAGCGATGCGTCGACGGACAGACCGTCGGCGGGGGCGTCGAGGACGCGGCTGTCAGGCACGAGCGCGGCAGGCTGCGCGAGCCACGTCGGATACCAGAAGGAGCGCACTTCACGCTTGGCCTGGTAGCGCGAACCCGCGCCGCCATCGAAGCCGTCGTACGACGGCGCCTGTAAGAACAGGGTCTTCATGGATGCTCCAGCAAGCCTTAGGTTGGCGCTTTCAGTTTTCCGTCGGAAAACTATCGGAACTATTGCCCGGTGGGACATGCCCCGGGCAAAGGGATCGCGCAAATACTACGGAGCAAAGCTGAAGGAAACCTTAAGGAAAATACGTCTCGCCGCAGCGCGAACGGAATTGCTCGATGTGATTATTGCGGCGCGGAACGTCTATGTTCAACGCGGTTGGCGATTGGCGATTGGCGGGTGGCGGTTGGCGTGCGGCGTTTCCTGTGTGATGCGTCGCGCTCGGCGTTTTACGCGAAGCGCGAGTAAATCGTGCTGGCCGCACGCAAAAAGAATCGGCCGGTCCACGCACCTGCATGCGCGGACCGGCCACTCCTTTCACACCGGCTTGATATCCGCTGCCTGCTTACCCTTCGGTCCCTGCTTGATTTCGAAGCTGACCTTCTGGTTTTCCTGCAGCGACTTGAAACCTTCGCTGCGAATTTCCGAGAAATGGGCAAACAGATCCTCGCCACCGTCGTCCGGTGTGATAAAGCCAAAGCCCTTCGCGTCATTGAACCACTTCACTGTACCGGTTGGCATGTCGATTCCTCGTGCACCTTGGTTGATTGGGTTGCATTCGCCGTCTTTCGCCTGCCGTTTTCGAGTCTTGCCCTGGGTGCTGCGTTGGCCCACCCCTGGCATCATCGAAAACTGTCGGCTGCCGCCGGTTCCTGCTACTGCTGCTTGACTTTACGCCTGTTTGAGCGGCGCCGCTCAAGCAAGCGTTTCTCCGCCGCGGCAAGCGGAGCAGCAAGACGCGTGCCGCGCACCCGCTGTGACCGCATCGCCGGTGCGATCGCGCGCAATCAGATAAGATAATTGATTCGGCAGTCCATCAATGGGCGCGCAAGTCAGCTTATCGCTCCGCGATCCGCCTCACGACCGCGCGACCGCTCGCTTTCCCACTAACAGGAACCCAGCATGGCCACCTCGAGCTATACCGATACCCGACTTCTGATTAACGGCGAGTGGTGCGATGCCGCCAGCGGCAAAACTCTCGACGTCGTCAATCCCGCCACCGGCAAGGCCATCGGCAAGGTGGCCCATGCCGGCATCGCCGATCTGGACCGGGCACTGGCCGCCGCTCAGCGCGGCTTCGAAGCCTGGCGCAAGATTCCCGCCAACGAGCGCGCCGCGACCATGCGCAAGGCCGCCGCGCTGGTGCGCGAGCGCGCCTCCGACATCGGCCGCCTGATGACGCAGGAACAGGGCAAGCCGTTTGCCGAAGCGCGCGTCGAAGTACTGGCCGCAGCGGACATTATTGAGTGGTTCGCCGACGAAGGCCGCCGCGTCTACGGCCGGATCGTGCCATCGCGCAATCTGGCGGCGCAGCAAACGGTGCTGAAGGAACCGATTGGCCCGGTGGCCGCATTCACCCCGTGGAATTTCCCGGTCAATCAGGTCGTGCGCAAGCTGAGTGCGGCGCTTGCATGCGGCTGCTCGTTCCTCGTGAAGGCGCCGGAAGAAACCCCGGCCTCGCCCGCGGCGCTGCTGCAGGCCTTCGTCGAAGCAGGCGTGCCCGCCGGCACGGTCGGTCTCGTGTTCGGCGATCCGGCTGAGATTTCGAGCTACCTGATTCCGCATGCGGTGATCCGCAAGGTCACGTTCACCGGTTCCACGCCGGTCGGCAAGCAGCTGGCCGCGTTGGCCGGTGCGCACATGAAACGCGCCACGATGGAATTGGGCGGTCATGCGCCTGTCATCGTAGCCGAAGATGCCGACGTGGCATTGGCCGTCAAGGCCGCCGGCGGCGCGAAGTTCCGCAATGCAGGCCAGGTTTGCATTTCGCCCACGCGTTTTCTGGTGCACAACAGCATCCGCGAAGAGTTCGCTGCGGCGCTCGTCAAACACGCTGAGGGCCTCAAGCTCGGCGACGGTCTGGCGGAAGGCACCACCCTGGGGCCGCTCGCCAACGCACGCCGTCTCACCGCGATGAGCAAGGTGCTCGACGACGCGCGCAAGACCGGCGCGAAGGTCGAGACGGGCGGCGAACGCGTCGGCTCGGAAGGCAACTTCTTCGCGCCGACCGTGCTGACCAACGTGTCGCTGGAGTCGGACGTGTTCAACAACGAGCCGTTCGGCCCGATCGCCGCGATCCGCGGTTTCGACACGCTCGAAGAAGCCATCGCTGAAGCGAATCGTCTGCCGTACGGTCTGGCGGGTTATGCGTTCACGAAGTCGTTCCGCAACGTGCATCTGCTGTCGCAGCAGATGGAAGTCGGCATGTTGTGGATCAACCAGCCTGCCACGCCGTCGCCGGAAATGCCGTTTGGCGGCGTGAAGGATTCAGGTTATGGCTCGGAAGGCGGTCCGGAAGCGATGGAAGGCTATCTGGTCACCAAGGCGGTTTCGGTGATGGCGGTCTAAGACGGGTCTTTCAGACTTTTGTCGGCTGACTGCGAAAGGCCCGCGAACGCGCGTTCGTGGGCCTTTTTTCCTGTTATTGAACCACCCCACCCTCGAATCCATGCAACTCACGCTGACCGGACACACGGTTGAACTCAGGCCGCTACAGCAGGACCACGCGCAGGGTCTGCTCGACGCCGCCGCCGACGGCCAGTTGTGGAACATGAAGCTGACTGTCGTGCCGGGCCCCGAAACCATCGGCGGCTATATTGCAACCGCACTCGATGGACGCGCGGCCGGTACGGTAATGCCGTTTGTGATCGTGAGACGCGATACGGGGGCGATTGTCGGCAGCACGCGGTTCTGGAAAATCGACCGGGCGAACCGGAAACTGGAAATCGGCCACACGTGGCTGGGCGAATCGGCGCAGCGCTCGGCGGTGAATACCGAGGCGAAGTACCTGTTGCTGGGTCATGCGTTCGAAGCGATGCAGTGCGTGCGCGTGCAGTTCACGACCGACGAGCTCAACGAGAAATCAAGAGCCGCAATTTTACGGATCGGCGCGAAGCAGGAAGGGATTGTCCGGCACGAGCGGATCATGCCGGATGGGCGTAAGCGCAACTCGGTGCGCTTTAGCATCATCGATGAAGAATGGGCGCAGGTGAAGGCGATACTGGAGGAGAAGCTGCGGCGGTGAGCCCCGCCCCAGGTTACTCACTTCAAGCGCCACACGTTCTCGCACAACAAACTAGCGCCGCACGCCCTCTCAAACGTGCGCGTCCCGCTCCTTGAGCGGCGGCTGCGCCGCCCCTGCAAACTCCTCGCGCAACGCATCCCCCGCATGATGCCTGCGCACCCACAGCGCGGTCAGAATCGGCACGAGAATCGCGGTCACGAGACAGGCGGTCGCCACCATCGCCGTCGCTGCCGGCACCAGTGGCTTGAAGCGTGGAATCATCTCGCCGATGATCGCCGGGTTCGCCACCGCGGCCCCCGCCGTCGACGACGCCGCCAACCCCGCCGCCCCATTGCCGCCCGCAATCCAGCGGTCCGCGAGAATCAGCGGAATCCCCGTCACGACGATCACGCCCAGACCCAGCACGATCCCCGGCAAGCCGCTCTTGACGATCACGCTCAGGTCGATGCCGTTACCCAGCGCAAAACCGAAGAACGGGATCAGCGGATGCACGCACCGGCCGAAGAATTCGCGCAACTCGCCATCCAGATTCCCGAGCGCGAAGCCGATCAGAAACGGCAGCACCGCACCGACGAAAAGCCGCGGCTCGAAGAACGCGACGCCGGTTGCCCCGAGAATGATCATGCTGACGAGCGGCCCCGATTCGATCGACATCAGCACGAACGCGCCCGCCTCCTCCTTGGTGCCGTATTGCTGCATTACAGCCGCGTAGAGACCGCCGTTGGTCATGTCCATCGAGGTCGTGATCGCGAGCACGGAGAGACCGGCGAACAGCCCGGCTTTGACGCCGTCGATCGGAATGAAGCGGGCAGCAATCAACGTCGCGATCCAGGCCACCACCATTTTGGTCACGAGCAGCGTGCCCGACTTGCGCAGCACCACGCCCGTCGCCCGCAAGTCGATCGTCGCGCCCATGCAGAAGAACCACACCGCCAGAATCGGCACGGTGCCGGTGATCAAGCCATTGGTGAACGAGCCGAGATATTTTCCCGCGCCCGGCGCAAACGTGTGAACACAGGCGCCGAGCAGCAACGGCACCAGCATCAGGCCGCCTGGAATGCGGTCGATAGCCTTCTTGAGCTTCATGCCTCCTCCATGGACTTTGCGTCCAGTTATCGGGTGGATCACCCGGGGGTAATTGTCCCGTTCTTACGCCGGGCGACTCCCTTTCGGCGCAATATAGCATCACGATAGGAACAACGTTCCGATTTTGATAGACTTCCGGCTCATCGTTTACCCTCTTTCTGTCGGTGAGTCTTGCCACACTTGATGCGGCAGTGCGATATATCGGACCGACGTTCCAGAATCGATATTCTGCGCTACAGTCGAGAGCAGAACGACGCCGCAAGATGACGCCGGCACGGCACAAAGACGCCGCAACAAGACACCCATCCCGACCGGAGAAGAGAACAATGGAAGTGAGACAGAGCATCAACAGCGAATACGCGAAGACGCTGGACACCGCGGGACTTTTCAACATCGCCGACGACGCGGCCGTCTTCCACATGCTGGGCGAGCCGGGCGAAACGCGGCACATCCTCGTGCACAACGAACAGGCCGTGATCTCGCCGAGCTGGTCGATTCACTCCGGCGTCGGCACGCGTGCCTACACGTTCATCTGGGGTATGGTCGGCGAGAATCAGGTGTTCAGCGATATGGATCACATCGCGGTCCGCGACCTGCGTTGAAGGCGAGCTCGCGTCGGGCCCGGAACTGCGCAGACTCCAGAGCCACACGCACCCAAACAGACACACAAGCACCAGTGACACCCCAGGCACCGCGAACGACATAGGGACCTACGCACCGTGAACACCTTCGATCTGACCGGCAAGGTCGCCATCGTCACTGGCAGTAACACGGGCCTTGGCGCCGGCATGGCCGTCGCGCTCGCCACGGCCGGTTGCGACATCGTCGGCGTGAGCCGCGCCGACGCCGGCGAGACGCCCGCGCTCGTCAAAGCGGCCGGGCGCCGCTTCGCGGACGTGCGCGCCGACCTCGCATCGATCGCCCCGGTCGACGATATCGTGCGCGCCGCCCTCGAAGCATTCGGCCGCGTCGACGTGCTCCTGAACAACGCGGGCGTCATCCGCCGCGACGACGCACTCGAATTCAGTGAAGACGACTGGGACGCCGTCATGGACGTCAATCTGAAGAGCCTGTTCTTTCTTTCGCAGGCCGTGGCGCGACAATTCGTGACGCAGCAAAGCGGCGGCAAGATCATCAACGTCGCGTCGATGCTGTCGTTCCAGGGCGGCATTCGCGTGGCGTCGTATACGGCGTCGAAAAGCGGCGTGCTCGGTCTCACGCGCTTGCTCGCGAACGAATGGGCCGGGCATGGCATCAACGTGAACGCGATCGCGCCGGGCTATATGGCGACCGCGAACACGGCCGCGCTGCGCGGTGACGCGCAGCGTAACGACGAAATTCTCGGCCGCATTCCAGCCGGGCGCTGGGGTACGCCGGAGGATCTCGCGGGACCGGTCGTGTTCCTCGCCTCGTGCGCGTCGGACTACGTGCACGGCCATACGCTTGCCGTGGATGGCGGCTGGCTGGCGCGCTAGCGTGGCGGCGGCGAAGCTCACGCGGCTCGCGGGACGCGGTATGCTCTCGGCGCCGGGGTCCGGCCGGCGCACGGGCCGGCGCTGTCGGCAGCGGGATCAGAGCGGGTTTTGAATGCGTTCTCAGCGCGTTTTGAGCAGACAGGCATCAACAGGGAATGACAGACATGGCGGCAATCGGCAAACAGCGCAAGGACGACGACATCGCCCACCAGCCGGACGCGGACAGCACAGGCTGCGCGGCCAACGAGCGTGGCGAATCGGCGTCATCGGTCGGGCGGGTCTTCGCGATTCTCGGCGCGATCGGCGACAGCGGACAGATCGGCATCAGCGAACTGTCGCAGAAGCTCGGCATGTCGAAAACCACCGTGCACCGCGTGATCCAGACGCTGAAGGCGCTCGGCTATGTCACGCAGGAAATCGAAACCGAGCGCTACCGGCTGACGATCCGCCTGTTCGAACTCGGCGCGAAGGCACTGGAGAGCGTCGACCTGGTGCGCGAGGCCGACCTCGAGATGCGCCGCATCGGCCAGGTCACGCGCGAGGCGGTGCACCTCGGCGCATTCGACGAAGACGCCATCATCTACATCCACAAGATCGACGCCGACTACGGGTTGCGCATGCAGTCGCGAATCGGCCGCCGCAATCCGTTGCACAGCACGGCGATCGGCAAGGTGCTGCTGGCGTGGATGGACCCGGCCGAAGCGCGCGAGGTGCTCTCGCACGTGGAATTTCGCAAGTCGACGCAGAAGACGCTCGCCAGCGCCGACGCCGTACTAAGCATCCTGCCGCGCGTGCGCGAGCAAGGCTACGGCGAGGACAACGAGGAACAGGAAGAAGGACTGCAATGTCTCGCGGTGCCGGTGTTCGACCGCCTGGGCCGCGTGATCGCCGGCCTGTCGATTTCGTTTCCGACCATGCGCTGCGGCGCCGATACAAAATCGCACTACGTCGCGCTCCTCAAGCAATCGGGGCTCGCGATCTCGACGCGGCTCGGTTACCGCGACGCGAGCGCGCCGGAGCATCTGGCGATCGAACAGGGTTCGCCTCAAACACGAACGCGCCGCTAGCCTGGGCCTCGATCAGCAGCCCAGGCTAGCGGCAGAGGCGCGCCGGCCCGAGTGGTTCAAGCGGCCTTCGCAGCCGGTTTCGGTTCGACGCTGCGTGTAAAGCTGCGGCGACCGTCGACGCTCACCGGCACATCCCCCTTCAACGTCACGCGCCGCACCACACGGTGCGCATCGCCGTAATCGTTGACGGCGTAGTGCTGGGTCGCGCGGTTATCCCAGATCGCAACGTCGCCTGCCTGCCAGCGCCAGCGCACGATGTTCTCGGGTCGCGTCACATAGGCTTGCAGCAATTCCAGCAGATGTGCCGACGCACCCGGCGTGAGTCCGACGAAGCTCTTCACGAAATGCCCGAGAATCAGCGTCTTTTCGCCGCTTTCCGGATGAACGCGCACGACCGGATGCTCGGTCTCATAGCGTGTCGATACAAACGCTTCGCGATAGCGTTTGAACGCTTCGACATCGCGTCCGCGCTCGCCGACGCTGGCGTGGTTCGCGTAGTCGTATTCATTGCTGTGCACCGCCCACAATTGTTCCGCGAGTGCCTTGAGCGGCGGCGGCAGATCGTCGTAAGCGGTGGCGGTGTTCGCCCACACCGTGTCGCCCCCTACGTCCGGAATCGTCACGCCGCGCAGAATCGATGCCTGAGGATACGCATCGACGAAAGTCACGTCCGTGTGCCACGAATTCGCGCGGCCGCCGCGATGCGAATCGAGTTCGAGCAGGTAGTCGGTGCCGTCGATCACCGGCACCGTCGGATGTGGGACCGGCTCACCGAACAGCTTCGCGAAGGCTTCCTGATCGGCGTCTTGCAGATGCGTCTGGCCGCGGAAAAAGATCACCTTATGGCGCACCAGCGCGGCGCGAATCGCTTCGACGGTTGCCGGTTCAAGCTGCGCCGACAGGCGCACGCCGCGAATTTCCGCGCCGATGCGGCCGGTGACGGGATGAACGTCCAGTGCGCTGGACGTCGCGAGACTGAGATTCGACATGCGATGCAACTCCTGAGGTTGAGGACGGGACAGTCGGCGCGCCATGAGGCACGCAGCGCGACAACCTTGATCTGGACTCGACGGTGGCTTCAACCGTTGCAAGGCGAATCAGTTCGTCAGCGCGTCGGTCGATCTAACCAGTGTTGAGGGCGCACGTAAAAGACTTGTTTTTTCTGTGCTTATCACGCACCCGGGAATAACCATCGAGTGGATGCCATGACGTCGAAATCGTCATGATCGAGGCCGCATCTTCCAGGTCTGCAACTGAATGTATCCGTTGGGCATACGGCCAACGATATGCCGGGTCGTGTGTGTTGCGGTTGTTCACACGTATGCACGCAGGTGCCGGCGCCCGGTGAATGCATGACGGTGCGACGCTTTTCATAGCGTGCTCAACGGGTTGGCCGCTGACCGCGTGCGAGTGGAACGGCTAATCGCAGCGCGGCGACGCATTCCCCGCACTGTGCTGTGTGCACAGCCGACACGCGCAGGAATCGACACGTCCTGTTACACACGAACACACCGGTAATCCCGCGGGTCCGTAGAGTTCGATCACATGCAATCGGGAGAACAATTTCATGAAACGAATTTTCGCGCTGGTTCTTTTGGCGATCACCCTCGGCAGTGCATTGGGCGGTTGCATCTTCGTCCCAGAGGGCGGTTATCACGATCATAACCACTATCACGACCACGACCGTTACTAAGCGCCGTCACAGAGCGCACTCCACTCTCAATCGAAAAACCGGGAATAAAAACATGAACAATTCACGACACCGCTGGCTGTCCATTGCAATCGTTGCAAGTCTGGGGATTGGGGCATCTTCCGTCGCGCTGGCGCATGTCGACGTCGGCGTGAATATCGGCGTGCCGGGTGTGGCCTATGCGCCCGCGCCGGTCTATGCTCCGCCGCCGCCCGTAGTGGTGGTGAGTCCTGGCTGGCAAGGCGACCGCTATTACGACGGCCACCGCTATTGGGAACGACGCGAGTGGGAAGCCCGCCATCACGAGCGCAAATGGCATGATGCGCGCGGCTACCGCGACGGCCCGCATGGCGATTGGCATGGCCATGACGACGATCACGGTCGCGGCGATCACTGACGATGCATGGGCGGTGGCGGCGCCACTCAAACCACGGGCCCGCACACGCATTTACGCCACACCCTTTGCAGGAGTGACGATTTGATACGCAGCGATCCACGGCGCGTAACGGCGCAAATCAACGGCACAGTCATTTCCGCCGAATACAGCGAACAGACCGGCCAATTGTGTTTGCGTCAGGATGGCGCCGTGCTTCGCGAATGGTTTCCACCTCATTCGTGGATCGCGATTGCGTCGGTCGCCGGCGCGCGGCACTGGGGTACGCGGCCGAGTGACGAGGATCTTCAGGCCTTACTGCGCAATGAGATGACGCTGTTGCGCGCGCAATGAACGCTCAACGTGCGTCGCCTAACGTGCGTTGTAGATCGGCGGCGAATAGGAGCTTACCGTCGTATCGCTGCCGTGACCGGCTTGCCATGTGCCGCGACTGCTCGAACCGTAACCGCTGGTATCCGACTGAGGCGCGCTTTGCTGCCCCGAGACTTGCGTCTGCGCGCCCTGTGCGTTTTGCGGCGCCGGCTGACTCGATTGCGCAAACGAAGCGATCGGAGCGCCGAGAACAACGGCAATAGCAACAGCGTTGATGAGCGATTTCATGAAACCACCTCCAGAGATTGGCTGATACGCGCCGCAGATGTAACGCGCAGTACGGTAAGAGACAGTCTAAGGGTGGACCCGGTGCGGATAAATCCTGCATTGCTGAATTCACTGTTTCTGTTGGCACCACAATGGCGAATGCCCGTCCCATCATCGGTTTGTCGATGCGGGCCGGGCGCTGCGAAAGTCGTGTGCGCGAGAAATTGCCGCATGCACTCGGCTTCGAAAACGCAGCACACTTCAGCCGCTATTTTCGCAAGCAGACGGGCGTAATCACGACCGAGTTTCAAGCCGCGGCGCCCCGGGATTCGTCGCTTAACCGAGCATTGCCTGCTTCATCCCACCGCGCCACGCCCACCGCGCTGTTATACGACCGCGACGCCTACATAGTTCTCCGCCATCGCGGTCGCAGCCGCGCGCGACGTGGTTACATACTCGAGCTCGGCGACTTGCAGTTGTTGCTCGAACGGCGATGCGCCTTCAATGCGGTGCATCATGCTCGTCATCCAGTACGAGAAATGTTCGGCGCGCCAGATGCGTTTGAGCGCGGTTTCACTGTAACTGTCGAGCAGATCGGTGCGATTTTCGACATAGAACGCGCTCAGCGCCTTGGTCAGCACACGCACATCGGCGACGGCGAGGTTCATCCCCTTGGCACCGGTGGGCGGCACAATATGCGCGGCGTCTCCAGCGAGGAAGAGCCGGCCATGCTGCATGGTGGCCGACACGAAACTGCGCATGCCGACAATGTTCTTCTGGAAAATCTTGCCGTCGACGATTTTCTGGCCGTCGTGCGAATCGACGCGTGCGTGCAGCTCAGCCCAGATTCGATCGTCAGACCAGTTGTCGACGGAATCTTTGGGATCGCACTGGAAATACATGCGCTGCACGTTCGGCGAGCGCGTGCTGATCAGCGCGAAACCACGCTCGTGCCGCGCGTAGATCAGTTCATCCGACGAGTGCGGCCCTTCGCACAGAATGCCGAACCAGCCGAATGGATAGACGCGCTCGAAGTCCTTGCGCAAACTCTTCGGAATCGATGCGCGCGAAACACCTTGCGAGCCGTCACAGCCGATTACGAAATCGCATTGCAGTTCGCATGCTTCGCCTTCGTGACGGTAGCGGATCGAAGGCCGATCGGTATCGATACCGTGCAGCGACGTCTCCGTCACGCTGAAACGCAGCGCGCCGTCGGCCGCAACGCGCGCGGCGACCAGGTCCTTGATGACTTCGTGCTGCGCGTACACGGTGATCGAATGACCGGTGAGTCCGGTCAGATCGATGCGTCGCCGCTTGCCTTCGAACGCCAGTTCAAAGCCATGATGCAGCGCGCCCTCGGCCTTCATGCGCTCGCCGACGCCGGCTTCGGTAAGCAGGTCCATCGTGCCCTGTTCGAGCACACCCGCGCGGATCGTGGATTCGATCTGTTCGCGAGTACGCGATTCGAGCACGACGGAGTCGATGCCGCGCAAGTGAAGAAGATGGGAAAGAAGCAGGCCCGCGGGCCCGGCACCGATGATGCCAACCTGGGTGCGCATGAGTTGTCTCCTGAATGCGGCGTTTGATATGCACGCAGTTTGACAATCATGCGGCGTATCGTGCAACGCGATATGACGGATAGGCGGTATCTAGTTTTGAGATAACGGGTGGACCCGATTGAACGGCGCCGTTGGGCACAAACGTAGTCCCACGGCGCCCAGATGGCGTTTGCAGCGATTCGACGGGTAGCTGCCCGATCGTCCCGCTTTGCATGAGCCTAAGGTAAACCCCGAGCCTTTCTCGCCGCTATGGCGCCGTGTTCATGGCGGCGATGCGCTGCGTGGTTCACATCCCCCGGCATCGCGGCGGCCTCATTGCATGGTCCGTTTCTACGCGAGAAACAGCCGATAAACAGGATTGCGCGTCTCTTCCCAGTACGGATAACCCAGCGTCGTCAGAAAGCGCTCGAACTCGCTGTTCTCGCTTTCCGGCACCTGGATGCCTGTCCTCGCGCTTCAGATACACCGGATTGCGCAGCCGTGCCGACAGATTCGGCGCGCGTTCGAGTTCGGTCTCGCGGGCCACGTCGTAGACGCGCGCCACAAACCGTGCGAAAACTCACGACTGCCGCGCCTGGGCGACGCGCAAGCCGGACTTCGGCGCGACAGCATCAGGCCGTGCACCGAGCACTCTTTCGCGCAAGAACAGTTCGAACTGCGCCATCACCGCATCGCGCGCGGCATGCGAAAAAAGCGCATGGTCGACCTTGCCGACCACTTTCGCGTTGACGTTCTTCAGCTTGCCAAGCTGGTTGCCGTTCGGTCCAAAATGAATCGCCAGTTCGTCCAGCCCCTCGTCGAGCGGGCCATACATCAGCGAGGTTTGTACGCCCTTGCGCTCCAGTTCCAGCGCGAGTCTGCGGATCGCGCCACCGGCCGTCGGCCGGCCGAGCAGTCGTTCGATCGCGGTACTGGCACGCACGCTGATGCGCGCGCAGAGGCGTCGCGCGAGTTCGGTCATGATGGCGCGGCCGTTCGCGCGGCCGGTGAGCAAGCGCAGCCATTTGCGCGGATTGCGCATGGAAAGCCGATAAACGCCGCTCGACGCAACGTGCCGGGTGCTGAGCTTCGTTTGCGCGCCGCCCCACTCGAAGAACGGCAGATTGACCAACGCGCAGCCAATCACGCCGGCATGCGCCAGCGCCGTATGCATACTCACGTAAGCGCCCGTGCATACGCCGAACATGACGGTCTTCGGATGACCCGCCGCCGCGAGGCAATCGACCCCGGCTTTGGCGTCCGCCACCGCGTGCCGGGCGTACACCATGTCGAGCGTGAGCGAGTCGTCACGGCGAACGCTATCGCCGAGACCGCCGAGGTCCATCCGCAACGACGCGATCCCAAGCGCCGCGAGGCGCCGCGCCATCAGCACGGCAATCCGGCTATCGCCAACCCGGTGTACGCCGCCCGTGTTGACGAACAGCACAGCAGGCGCACCGTCGAGCGCGCGCCGCGGTTGGCAGAGTATGCCGACATAGCGGCCGCCGCCGAACACGACGGGCGTTTCGAAGCCGTCCGCGAAATCGATCCGCGCGGCGCCCCCCGAATCGACGATCGCCGCCGCGGGCTCGCCCGCGCTGAGCGCGCTTGCGCCGAGCCACTCCAGCACGCTGTCGAAGCCACGGCGCGGCGGCACGCTGTAGCGCGGATCGAGCAGGAACTTGCCGTATTCGCTGAACACCTGCAGATCCGCCTGTGCACCCTGAGCCTGATAATGCGCGACCAGCCGCTTCACGCGCGCGCCCTCACCCAGATCCTGCACCAGTACGCGCCGCGCGGGACGTTGCAAACGCAGTTGGAGATCGACGTTCGCGAGAGATTCAAGCGTGTCGGGATAGAGGCGAAATCCGTGTGCGCCGACCGTGTGTCCGAGTTCGGTGTCGTGGCCGCTTTCGAGTCCGATTTGCGCGCTGAGCCAGCTTTGATGCTGCATCTCCAACTCACGGATGTAGCTCTTGCCCGAACTCACCGGCGCCAGCAGCACGAGATTTTCGACACCGCCGAGCTCTTCGGCAGCCAGCGTCGCGAGCGTGGCGCCGAGACGCAGCCCGCAGAAACTCAGCCGCGTTACACCGGTTTCAGCACGCAGCCACGCCGCGGCCGCCTTGATGCTGTCGAGCCATGCGCGCAGGCGCTGCGGATCTTCTTCGCTGCCGCTCGAGTCGCCGGTGCCGGGATAGTCGAAGCGCAACGCGGGCATGCCGCGCACGGCGAGCGCCTCGGCGAACTCGCGCCAGCCGCGATGAACGCACAGCGCCTCGTAGCCGAACGGGTTGCACAGCACGACCCCCAATGCGGACTGAGCGCCCGACGGCCGGTGCAGCCATCCAAAACAGCCGTCGAAACTAACCGGCCTCATGGTAGGAAGGTTCGTCATGATCGCTCGCGGCGGCGCCACGTCAAGTTCGCAACGCGAGCGACTCTTCCGGCACGATTCGCGCAATCGTGCTTGCAAGCGAATCGATGCTCTGAAACAGATCGTGCGTAATCAGCGCGCCTGGAATTTCGATCCCGAAGTTCTCTTCGATGGCCATCATCACGCGGACCGCGCCGAGCGACGATAGCCCCGCCGCATAGAGATCTTCGTTGTCGCCGAGCGTGTCGACCGGCACGTCGAGACAGGCGGTCTCCCGAAGAATGCTGCGCACATGATCTTTCATTTGATACCCCCGATACCTGAATTTTTACGCAAGACATCGATGCATCGAGAACCTGCAGGGATGTGCCGCTTTTACTTGGTGCTCGTACCTGGCTTGTATTGGGCTCGTACCTGGCCCGATCCCAGATAGTCTCTACTTCTAAAAAATTTCCAGCGTGTGAAGAAACTCTTAAGCCATCCAAATCATTGTGTCGTGCGGCCTGTCAAGTGACCACGTCGCCGCTTGCACAGCGTTCGGCGAGCGCCTTCCTGTCAATCTTGCCGTTCACATTGAGCGGCAACACGTCGAGCGTCACGATCCGTTGCGGCACGGCGTACGCGGGCAGGCGCTGGCGGCACGCCTGCAAAATCTGCACAGCGCTGCCCTGGGCGTTCGTCACGAAGGCAATCAGGCCGCCAGCCTGGCCCGCTTCGTCGACCGGCCAGGCGACCACCGCGCAAAGCGCAGTGTGGCTGCATGTCCGGACGACGTGCTCGACTTCTTCGAGCTCGATCCGGTTGCCGCGAATTTTGACCTGCGTGTCGAGCCGCCCTTGAAACACGATGCCCTGCCCCGCTACTTCGCGCGCGGCGTCCGAGCTTCGATACCAGCGCGACGAGTCGTAGCCGGGGTACGTCATCGAAACGAAGCGGCGATTGCCGGGCTCGTCCGCCGATAGATAGCCCGTGGCCACCTGAGGGCCGCCGATCAGCAGTTCGCCGCTTGCGCCGGGCACGACCGGCTTTAACGCAGCGTCGACGATCAGCAGTTCCATCCCCGGCAATGCACCGCCGAGCGGCATGACCGCGTGCTGTGGATCGTCGGCGAATTCCGCCGTGACTTCGAATGCCGCGCAGGCCACCGTGGTTTCGGTCGGCCCATACATGTTCAGCACCCGGCTGTTCGGCGCGGCGCGCCGCCACGCCTCGACCAGCAAACGCGGCAACGGCTCGCCACCAAAGATCGTCACACGCACGCTCGGAAATTCGTTCTGCCCCAGTTTGCGGAACTGCTGCATGAAACCGGCTACCGACGGCACGCTGCTCCAATGCGTAATCGCGTGCTCCTTGATGAAGGCCCAGTTGTAGATCGGCTCGACGGTCTTCGGTACATACAGGCAGCCGCCGTTTGCCCAGCACACGAACATGTCGTGTACCGAAGGATCGAAAGTGAGCTCGCACAATTGCGCATAGCGCGCGCGAGGCACCCTACCGAGCATGTGCAGTTGCCCCGCTACGTAGGCGTCAGCGTTCGCGTGCGAAATCGGCACGCCTTTGGGCGCACCGGTCGACCCCGATGTGAAGAGGATGTAGGCGAGATCGTGCGGTGCGCGGGGGCTTCGTGATTCTGTAACGCGTGGCTCGGAAGTCAAACTCTTCAGGCTGTCGGCACAGGAGGCCAAAGCGGTACGCGTGTCTGGAGTCTCCTGAGTGCCTTGAGTGTCGTGAGCACCCTGACCATCTCCCGCGTCCTCTTCGCTTTCATCGTCGAGCAACAAAATCAGAGGACAGTCGTCAAGCAGCGCCAACACTTCGTCGAGCAACGTGGCACAACGCTGATCGACCAGCAACAGCGGCGCGCCCGACTGCTCTATCACCGCGGCGATGCGCGCGGCGGGGACGAGCGGATTGAGCGGCACATAGGCGAAGCCGGCCTTGAGAATCCCCAGCAGTCCCGCATAGGCAGCCACGCTGCGATGCGCGAACAGCAGGCAGCGCCCGGGCCGGCCGGCCGGCATCGCGGCCGTTACATCAGCGGCGATCCGGCGCGCCTGCGTGGCGACGTCGTCATAACAATAGAGTCGTTCATCGACCCACAGCGCGGGACTATCCGGCTCGCTCGCGGCAGTTTCGAAGAAGAAGGAATCCAGCATTCACGGCCTCGGTCCATTGGGCATCGCACCGGAGTCGCATCGGCGTGCCCTGAGCGGCGCGCGAGCAGTTGCCAGTCATGCCGGGAGCACACGGCCAGGCAGCGGAGCTACCCGGCGACGCGCTGCGTTATCGCAGGAAAATTTCACAACAAAGATTCACGGACGACACCCGGCGAAATCGCTTCGACAAGCCAATGGCTTGGGGAAGACGGTCGTCAGGTCTTCGTAAGGT
>NZ_JAXDPY010000063.1:0-3985 GCF_034668105.1 Paraburkholderia sp.
GCGCGGGCCGGTCAGAAACATTACCTTCTTCGGCGCGGTGCCCTGATCGCCGATCTTCTTGCCGTTCACTTCGCCGCGTGTCAGCACCGGTGTGATCTTGTCGGCGAGCTTGATGCGTTTCGCGTCCATGCCCGCGAGCGTGCCGGCCGGAATCAGTTTCTTCAGCGCGAAATATTCGGTGTCGACAATGTCGAACGAGTTGGGCTGCGTAATGATGCGCTTGGCCACATCGTCAGTGGTGACCGGCACGTATTGAATGTCGATGCCCGTGTCTTCCTTGAATTTCTTTGCGATGTCGGCGCTCTGATTCACCGCCGTGCCGAGGTAGCGCAACGTGATCTTCTCCTGCGCATGCACGTACGGAAACCCGGCAATGCCGGCCGCCGCCACGGCGCCCTTGATGAACGTGCGGCGCGACAGGCCTTTTTCCTTCAGATCGGATGCGGCCGCTGCCGGGCTCTCGTTCACTTCGCTCATTGTTTGCTCCTCAGTTGACGGTCGTTTGACGTTCGTTTGATATTCGCTTGATGGTCGAGCAACGCCTGTTAGTCGGTCAGTTCGCGCTCAATTCGCGTTCAATTCGCGCTTTTCGTTCAGACGTACTCTTCGCTGCCCTGTCACGCCATGCCGCACACCCGCTCACGCTGCCAGCGGATGCGCGTCCTGCTCGTTCCACCAGACCACGACGCGCGCGTCGGGGCCAAGCTGCGCCGGGTCGTAGTCGCCGTCGCTCACGAGCGAGATCATTTCAGGCGAGCCATCGAGTGGATCGAGCGTCATGCGCAAGTGGGTGCCCTGATACTCCGCTTCGCGTACCGTGCAGGGCACGCCGCCGATCCGGGTCAGGCCGCGCTCGCCGACGGCCGTCTGGACGGGCGTGACGCCGTGCGGCACCACGCGCAGATGATCGGCGCGCACGGTAAACGAGCGGCCATTCGTGTTGAAAACGTTGTGACCGCCAAGAAAACGCGCGACGAATTCAGTACGCGGACGGTTGAAGACTTCGTGCGGCGTGCCGCTTTGTTCTATCCGCCCGTGGCTCATCACGACCACCAGATCGGCAAGCGCCATCGCTTCTTCCTGCGAGTGCGTGACGTGCACGAACGTGATGCCGAGTTCTTTCTGCCAGCGCTTCAGTTCCGCACGCATTTGCACACGCAGGAAGGGGTCGAGCGCGGACAGCGGTTCGTCGAGCAGTAGACAGCCAGGTTGATTCAGCAACGCGCGCGCGAGCGCCACACGTTGCTGTTGACCGCCGGACAGTTGCGCCGGTTTGCGTTCGGCATACGCGGACATCGCGACCAGTTCCAGCAGCTCGCCGGCTCGCTTGCGGCGCACATCCTTCGCTATGCCGCGCATTTTCAGACTGAACGCGACGTTATCGAGCGCGCTCAGATGCGGGAACAGTGCGTAGTTCTGAAACACCATCGCCGTGCCGCGGGCCGCGGGTTCCGCGCGCGTGACGTTGCGCCCGGCGATCAGAATGTCACCTTCGGTAACCGATTCATGTCCGGCGATCATGCGCAAGGTCGAGGTCTTGCCGCATCCCGACGGCCCAAGCAGGCAGCAATACTGACCACCGGCAATGCGCAGGTCGATGGCGTCGACGGCAAGCGAGTCGCCGTAGTGCTTCGACACGTGCACCAGTTCGATATCGGCGGCCGTAGTTTGGAGCACCGTTGAAGCAGGCTGAATCGTCAAGTGGATGTCCTCGTGAACGGCGAAAAGCGGGCGCACCCAAACCACATACGGCGCCTATGCGAAACCATCCAAATGCAAGACATGTGCCATTGCATCGCATCGTTACGCCTGGCAATTGCAAACGCGCCGGTGTGCTTAACGTCGACGAGTTGGCTCACATATTGCAAACGATCCACAACGTCGATCGTCAGCGATCAAAGAGCATTATTTGCGCGATCGCGGTGCGTCTTCGATCCGTCCCGGGGCATGATCCGGCCAACTCGGGTCATTCGGGGCGCCACGCGGCGCTTTTTCGTTACTCACCGCTTCTTTACATGAACGACACACGGAACCTCGCCGCAGCAGAGAATCGCGCCCGTCAACCGATCGCAACCCATGGCCGTTTTGGGTATCGCCCGATCACGGACAGCGACGCGTTCCGCTGGCCTGGCGGTAGCGGGCTCGCGGTCTATCTTGGCTTCAACATCGAGCACTTTGCGTTCGGCGAGGGACTCGGCGCCGCGCTCGGCCCGATCTCGCCGCAGCCGGATGTGCTGAACCATAGCTGGCGCGAGTACGGCAACCGCGTGGGCGCGTGGCGCTGCATCGAACTGTTCGACCAGCTGGATATGCCGGCGGGCACGCTGATCAACACGGCGCTCTACGATCATTGCCCGGAGCTGATCGCGGCCTGCGTGGCGCGTGGCGACGAACTGATCGGCCACGGGCACACCAATGCGCATCGGCAAAGTGACCTCGACGAAAACGGTGAACGTGAGCTGCTTCTGCATTGCCGCGAACGTATCGCCGAAGCCTCCGGCACGCCGCCGCAGGGCTGGCTCTCGCCATGGATCTCCGAATCGCACCTTACGCCCGATCTGCTGGCTGAGACCGGTTATCGTTACACGTTGAACTGGTGTCACGACGATCGTCCGGTGCGCATGGCCACACGTGGCGGGCCGCTGTGGTCGATTCCGTACCCGCAGGAACTCAACGATCTGCCGATGATGGTGGGCCGTCATATGGACGGCCGCGCGTTTGCCGACATGATCGTCGATCAGTTCGACGAGATGCTCGAACAGGCCAATCGCGGCCCGCAACCGCAGGCGCTCGTGATGGGTATCGCGCTGCATCCTTATCTGGTGGGCCAGCCATACCGGCTGCGGCATTTGCGCCGCGCGCTCGCGCAGATCGCCGCGGCGCGGGCGAAGGGCGATATATGGATGACGACGCCAGGCGCAATCGCCCGTCACATGGACGAACTGGAGCGCGACGGCGTGCTGCGCCCGGCGCTCGCATGAGCATGAAGCCGAAAGCCGGCGTCGCCACGGTCAGAAAAACGCCGAAGGAAGAGGCGGACGTCGACGCGCGCCTCTATCAGTCGATCTTCGACGGCGTGCTGAACCACCGTTTGACGCCCGGCATGAAGCTGCCGGAGCCCGAGTTGTGCCAGCTGTTCGGCGTGGGTCGCGCGGTCGTGCGGCGGGTGCTGGAAAAGCTCGCCTACGAGGGCATCGTCGTGCTGCGGCCGAACAAAGGCGCGGTGATTGCCGAGCCGACGCCGGCGGAAACGCGCGAGATCTTCGAAGCCCGGCGTTCCGTCGAACACGTGCTGGTCGAATTGGCCGTTGAGCGTGCGAGTGCGAAGGACATCCTGGCTTTGCGCCAGCAGTTGGCGAGCGAGCACGAAGCGATGCATCGCTTCGACCAGCCTTCGTGGGCCACGCTCGCCAGTAGTTTTCATATGCGCATCGCCGGGCTCGCGGGCAACTCCATTCTGCAAAACTATCTGAAGGAACTGGTTTCGCGCTGCTCGCTCATTGTCGGCGTGTATGAACCGCCGGGGCATGCGCCGTGCGAGCACGCGGAGCATGCGGCGATTGTCGATTGCATCGAGGCACGCGATGCCGCGCGCGCAATGGCCCATATGGAAGCGCATCTTCGCGATATCGAGGAGCGCATCGAAACGTCGCGGATGCGCGGCGAGAAAAGCCTCGGCCAGTTGCTCGGCATCACCGGCTACGCCACTCAGACCTAGGCCTTCACACATGGAAATCGACTTCGACGCAATCACCGAATACCAGCGCTACAAGCTGATGGCGAGCCTGATCGTGCCGCGCCCGATCGCGCTCGTCACCACGCTCGGTGCGGACGGCACGATCAATGCAGCGCCGTTTTCGATGTTCAACATGCTAGGAGAAGAACCGCCGATCGTCATGATCAGTTTCTATCGCTTCGGAGACGGAACGCTCAAGGACACAGCGGTGAACATCGCGGGAACCGGTGAATTTGTCGTGCATCTCGC
>NZ_JAXDPY010000064.1:0-6899 GCF_034668105.1 Paraburkholderia sp.
GGCAAAACGCTGAACGACGACGACAAACGCCGCCTTGCCCATCCGATGACCGGCGGCGTGATCCTGTTCGCACGTCATTACGAGAGCCGCGCGCAATTGATCGCGCTGACCGATTCGATCCGCGCGATTCGCGACGATCTGCTGATTGCCGTCGATCACGAAGGCGGCCGCGTGCAGCGCTTTCGCACCGACGGCTTCACAGTGCTGCCGGCCATGGGCAAGCTCGGCGCGCTGTGGGACAGCGACGTGTTGCATGCCACCAAGGTGACGACCGCGGTCGGCTATATCCTCGCGGCCGAATTGCGCGCGTGCGGCATCGACATGAGTTTCACACCGGTGCTCGATCTGAATTACGGCCAGTCGCAGGTGATCGGCGATCGCTCGTTTCATCGCGATCCGCGCGTCGTGACCTTGCTGGCGAAGAGCCTCAATCACGGTCTCGCGCTGGCCGGCATGAGCAATTGCGGCAAGCATTTCCCCGGGCACGGTTTCGCGCAGGCGGACTCGCACGTCGCCATGCCGGTCGATGACCGTCCGCTCGACGAGATTTTGCGCGACGACGTGGCGCCGTACGATTGGCTCGGTGTGGCGCTAGGGGGCGTGCTCCCCGCACATGTGGTTTATCCGCAGGTCGACTCGAAGCCGGCGGGCTTCTCGCGTGTCTGGCTGCAGGACATTCTGCGCAAAAAATTGCGCTTTGAAGGCGCGGTCTTCAGCGACGATCTCTCGATGGAAGCCGCGCGCCAGGGCGGCACGTTGACGGAAGGCGCGAGCGCCGCACTGCAAGCCGGTTGCGACATGGTGCTGATCTGCAATCAGCCGGACGAAGCGGAGAAGGTGCTGGACGCACTGCGCTTCACGCCGTCGAAGGAATCGCAGCAGCGGCTCAAGCGCATGCGGCCGCGTGGCAAGGCGCTGAAGTGGAGCAAGCTGGTAGCGGACCCGCGGTATCTGCAAGCGCAGGTCTTGCTGCGCAGCGCGTTTGCATGAGCGGCGGGTAGATATCGGATCAGGCTGCTTCAAGCCTTTGTATCGAACAAAAAACGGCGCCTCAGTATCAGGCGCCGTTTTTTCCATTCAACCCAGGCCTCACGCGAAAGCTGGCCTCACTCACTCGCTCACTCAGTTCAACCGCATCCGCTGCAGCTTGTTGTACAGCGTCTTCGGACTGATCCCCAACAGCGACGCCGCGCGATGGCGCGTGCCGCCGACGGCATCCAGCGTCGCACGAATCAACATCTCCTCGACGTCAGCGAGTGGCGTGCCGACGGTGACCTGCACGCGGCTGCCGTTCAGATCGCGCCCGTTCACCGAGCCCGCTTCATCGGCACGCAGCGATTCCAGCACGTCGCCCGATGCGTGATAGGCCCGCCGCACGCGATCCTGCAACTCGCGCACGTTGCCCGGCCACTCGTACGCAAGACACTCGCGCAAGAAGTTCGGTCCGACCTGCTTGGCGACGTCCGACATACCGCGCGCGGTGGCTTCGCGATTCAATTCGTCGACAACGGCTTGCGCGATCAGCGCCGCATCTTCGCCACGCTCGCGCAGCGGCGGCAGCGTTAAAGCGGCCGCTTCGAGACGCAGCGCCAGATCTTCGTGCAGGCTGCCGTCGGCGACCGCCGCGCGCGGATTTTTGCGGGTGGAGGTGATCAGGCGGAAGTCAGTCCCCACTTGGTTCGTGCCGCCAACGCGCATGAAGGTCTGCGAATCGAGTGCGCGCAGCAGCGCTTCCTGCTGGGCGCGCGGCAGTTCGGCGATTTCCTCGATGAACAGCGTCCCGCCGCTGGCCTGCTCGAACAGACCCGGCTCGCGCTGCTCGGCGCCGCTGAACGCGCCGCGCTCGTGGCCGAACAGCACACTATCGAGCGAGCGATGCGCCGCGACGCTGCCCGCCGTGCGGCAATCGAACGTGACGAACGGCCCTTTGCGGCGCCGGCTCATGTCGTGCAGCGTGCGCGCGGCGACCTGTTTGCCCGCGCCGGCTTCGCCGGAAATCAGCACAGCGGCTTCAGTGGGCGCGAAGTGTTCGATCGTGTCGTACACATGCTGCATCACGCCGCTGCGACCCAGTATCGAACCGAAACGGCCGAGGTGACGCAGCGACGCGCGCAGCGTCTGGACCTCTTCGGTCAGTTCGTACGGACGCGGAATGCGCGCGAGCAGACTCCGCAAACGCGGAATGTTGACCGGTTTGAGCAGGTAATCCCAGATGCCGTGGCGCAGGCCCTCGATCGCGCTTTCGACCGTCGCATTGCCCGTCATCACGATCACGGGCAGGGCGCCGCCGGGCGGATGCGCCGGCAAGTGCTGCAACACGTCGAGCCCGCTGCCGTCCGGCAGATTCAGATCGACCAGCACGACATCGGGGATAAAGCGGGTCAGCGCCGCCCGCGCCTCGGCGATGGTAGTCGCGGTGTCGACCGAGAAACCATCGGCGGCGAGGATGGCGGACAGACCTGACAGGCTATTGGGGTCGTCTTCAACAATCAGGGCGTGGGGCATGGCGAGCGCTATTTTTTAGATTGACGGAATGCCCGGCATGCGTCGCCGAATGCTCTGGCGCGCGACACGGGCGCGATGGCTGGCCGGTACTGCCGGTCGAATACCGCACCGCGCGAGCAGCAGCGGACCTCACGACTGCGCAGCCGCCGGTGCCCACCAATTGGCATGGGCGCGGCACGGGTCGTGGAGCGCGACGTGCAAGCGGATTTCGGGCGACTCGACTCACGTAGTTCTGGTCCTTTGATTTTCAGTGGATGGCCGCCGTGACGCGCGGTGGCGGGTGGGCGGCGCATCTGCATTTCCTTCATTCGACCGGTTAGAAATGCCGGTTGCTATCGAAGAAGCGCCGTACCTCAAGTTCCGCCTGCTCGCGGGTCTTGCCGTAGCGCTCCTGGATCAGCCCCGCCAGTCTGTCGGCGTGGCCTTCCGCCTTGGTTAGCTCGTCGTCAGTCAATTCACCCCACGCTGCCTTGGCCTTGCCGACCATTTGCTTCCACTTGCCTTCAGCGATGTCGTTATTCATATCGCATCTCCGGAGTTGATGAAAATGAAGCCGTGACGGCCTATAACCCAAAGAAGCATGGACTGTGCCAAAGTCAATTGTTTAAGTTTATCAATGGTTTGTCGGACGCGAAGCAGGAAGAAAAGGACATCGGACTGGTATTTTCGAGAAACCTGCCGGTAAAGTTTACCACAACCATACACGGCGGCGCAAAAAACAAAAAGCGCCCGTGGCGGGCGCTTTTTTTTGCCATTTTTTATCGCCGCGCCGTACTTGCTCCGGCGGGGGATGCAAGCTGCAGACGCTTAGGCGCGGCTGCGGTACTCGTGCGTACGGGTGTCGATTTCGATCTTGTCGCCGATGGCGCAGAAGAGCGGCACTTGCAGTTCAAAGCCGGTGTTCAGCTTGGCATTCTTCAACACCTTGCCCGACGACGTATCGCCCTTGACAGCCGGTTCCGTGTAAGTGATTTCGCGGACCAGCGTGGTCGGCAGTTCGACCGAGATGGCTTTCTCGTTGTAGAACACGACTTCGCAAGCCATGCCGTCTTCGAGGTAATGGAGGGCGTCGCCCATCATTTCGCTTTCGACTTCGAACTGGTTGTAGTCGGCGTCCATGAACACGTACATCGGGTCAGCGAAGTACGAGTAGGTGACTTCCTTGCGCTCCAGCACCACGACGTCGAACTTGTCGTCTGCCTTGTACACGCTTTCCATGCCTGCGCCGGTCAGCAGGTTCTTGAACTTCATCTTGACGACGGCGGAGTTGCGGCCCGATTTGTTGTATTCGGCCTTTTGCACGACCATCGCGTCTGCGCCGATCATTACTACGTTGCCGGTGCGGAGTTCCTGTGCGGTCTTCATAAAACTGTCCTGTACGAAATAAGTAGCTTCAACTTTTGCTCAACGGCATACGGCGCAAGCGGCTTCGCTCTTCCTCGCCATACGGGGCGGGACCGCTTGGGAGCGGTGCGTGGAGCATGGCCGGCTTGCCGCGGTGACCCGCGGCGAGGCTGCAAATCTGCGACTCCTTGCAACCCCCTGCAACCGTTACCTGCTTTTTACCCTGTGCGGGCGTGATCACGAGTGGCGCCGATACCGAGTTTGCCTCGCGAGTCGATCTGGCCAGTTAGTCTGGCGCATTTATTTGCCAGACGAATTTGCAAGATGCGTTTGCAAGACGAGTTACCAAGACGCGTTTCCGCGACTTACTCGCTGCGATCGGGCCGCGCTTGCGTCGTCGGCCGTTGGATAACCGCTTATTTTAACTGACTTTTTGCGAACAAGGCCAGATTTCCAGCGAGGTCGCCTACTTGGGAGAGTTCGACGGCCCAGTCGGCCGCGCGCTGTTTCAGCGCCGCGTGGTGGTGCCGGAATTCCGCCCAGTCCGGCCGGCCCGCGCCGTTCCAGGCGTGCCAGAAGCGTGCGAGGGCGTCCCGCGCGTCGCTGGGCAGGGTGCGGCCGTAGTGGGCGAGCGCGGCGTCGAGCTTGGGCAAATGGGCGTCGTCGGCCTGGGGGTAGATGTGCCAGACAAAGGGTTTGGCGGCCCATTGGGCGCGCACGAACGAATCCTCGCCGCGCACGAAGTTGATGTCGCTGGCCCATAGCAGCACGTCGTAGCCGGGTTGTTCCGTGAAGCCGAGCGCGTGGGCGCTGAGGCCGCCGCGCTCCGCATGCGAACCGGCGGTGAACGAAGGCAGCCCGAAAAAGCGCGCGATCGCGCCTGAAATGCGGCCTTCCGGGACCAGCAGAATGACCGGTTCGGCGCTGTCGCGCCATTGTTCGAGCAGACTGTCGACGGCGGGGTTTTCGTAGGCGAACAGCGAGACGACCGTCGCCGTGGGCGGTGGCGGCGCGCGGCCCGTGGTGGTCAGCCACCACGCTTCGCGCGCGGGTTGCGAGGTTTCGAAGGCCTCTCGCGCGGTGTCCAGATGGCGTTCCTTCAGCACGCCGCCGGTGCCCGGGCCGAGTCCGGGGAAAAAGAAGGTCTTGGTCAGCGGGTAGCGTGGATGCGGCGAGGGCCGCAGATGGAAATCCGCGACCCAGTCTTCGGCGCTCAGATATTCGAGGTTGAGCCAGACCGGCGCGCATTCGCGCCGCGCCATCGCCGCGACGTAGATCGGCGGCAACTCGCAGGCAAATGCCTCGATCACGACGTCGGCCACCTCGAGCGTATCGCCCGCGTGGGCCGGCGCGTGCCAGTGTTCGATGACGATGCCGCCGACCGCCTGGCGCGCGCGCTCCAGCGCCAGCGAAGGGCATAGTTTCTGGAACGCGTGCAGGTCGTCGACGAACACGCGTACTTGCCAGCCATGCTCGCTCGCGAGTTGGCGCGCGAGACGCCAGCACACGCCGATGTCGCCGAAATTGTCGATTACCGCGCAAAAAATATCGCAGGCGATTGCCGCGGGCGCCGCCGTGGGTGTGGCAACGGCCGGTTCGGAAGTAGGCGGAACAGAGGACATGGTGGCGGGGGTCGCAGAGTGGAACGGAGGGCTGGTTGGATTGAGCGGACCCTTGCTGGCGGGTGATGCAATCCGGTGCGGCCGCCCGGGCTTGCGCCGCTGCATCACGCCATTCGATCCAACAGGTTCGAACGCACGCGGAATGCTCTAAACTGGCGATTCTAAAGCACTCATCCGCGGTTCCGCGCCCAAGTGAGCGCCAGGTGACGCCTAAGTGACCCCTGAGCGCGCAGCACCCAGGCAGAGGCTTCGCGACACTGTCCCAGTCAACTGATTCTGCATGACCGAACCCGAAGCAACCGACGTTTTCGAGCCGAAAAAAGTGCTCGCCCAATTGCCGCATCTGCCCGGCGTCTATCGCTATTACGATACCCAGGGCGCGGTGCTTTACGTGGGCAAGGCGCGCGATCTGAAGAAGCGCGTGTCGAGCTATTTCACGAAGACGCTGCTGTCGCCGCGCATCGCGATGATGGTGACGCGCATCGCGCGCATCGAGACAACCGTGACGCGCTCCGAGGCGGAAGCGCTGCTGCTCGAAAACAATCTGATCAAGGCGCTGGCGCCGCGTTACAACATTCTGTTTCGCGACGACAAGTCGTATCCGTATCTCAAGCTGACCGGCCACAAGTTTCCGCGCATGGCGTATTACCGCGGCTCGGTGGATCGCAAGAATCAGTATTTCGGCCCGTTCCCGAGCGCGTGGGCGGTGCGCGAGAGCATTCAGATCCTGCAGCGCGTGTTCCAGTTGCGCACCTGCGAAGACTCTGTGTTCAACAACCGCACCCGGCCGTGTCTGCTGCATCAGATTGGCCGTTGCACGGCGCCGTGCGTCGCGGCGATCAGCGAAGAAGATTACGCGCGCGATGTCGCCAATGCGTCGCGTTTTCTGCTCGGCCGGCAGGGCGAAGTGATGAAGGAGCTCGAGCAGAAAATGCACGCGTTCGCCGGCGAGTTGAAGTTCGAGCAGGCTGCGGCGGTGCGCAATCAGATGAGTTCGCTGTCGACGGTGCTGCATCAGCAGGCGATCGAAGTCGGCGGCGATAGCGACGTGGATATTCTTGCGGTCGTCGCGCTCGGCGGGCGCGTGTGCGTGAATCTCGCGATGGTGCGCGGCGGGCGGCATCTGGGCGACAAGGCGTATTTTCCGGCGCATGTGGAAAGCGCGTTGACGGTTGCGGAGGGCGGGCTTGAAGAGGGTGGCGACGATGCGCTGCTGATCGACGTCGCAGGCCGCGCCGGCTTGGTATCCGGCGAGGGTGGAATCGGCGCGGGCGTGTCGTCAGATATAGCTGATGCGCTCGCGATCGTCGAGGAGATGCCGTCGGAAGAAGACGATGCTGGAGGGGACGCTGCAGTCGAGTCAGAGGCCGAGGCGGATGCGCTGGATGATGCGGCCGACACCGACACCGACACCGACACCGACACCGA
>NZ_JAXDPY010000065.1:0-11110 GCF_034668105.1 Paraburkholderia sp.
TGCGCAAGGTCTACCTGATCGTGGACAAGTCGAATACCGCTGCCATCCACGTCTATGAGAAGTGCGGTTTCCGGCATGAGGCTGAACTGATCGAAGAGTTTTTCGGCAATGGCAGCTATCACAATGCCTTGCGCATGTGCATGTTCCAGTCCGAGTTCTTCAAGATCAGTCAGCTCGGCGAGTGACCTCGACTGCGGCGCCCAGGTACGTCATACGGCGGCGCCACGCGTACCTGGCACCTTTTATCTTCTGCACGTACACCGTTATTTCCTGATTTTTGATTAGTCGGGTGAATGACTTTGTGTGCATTGCACCAAGTGCATCTGATCATTGTATTAATTCACTTAATTAGAGCCCCCGCGTTTACGCGAATACGCTCCGCAAAGCTTTACTGGTTAATACGGCGTGCCCCACTCGTCCTTTAGTTATCGGTTGCATTTCCTCCTGATTCAGCCGCTGTTCACGATTCAAGCAGGCGCGACAGGTGGTGCGACAATTCGTCGCTGTTGCGACCGCACACAAGATGTGCTTGTCGTTCTTGCTCGTTCTCCTAAAGTGCAAGGTGCGGGTTCGACGTTAAAGTTAAATACATAGCTAACCTGAGTATTCAACCCGCACCGGAGGAAAATATGAAAACGCGAATCGCCCTTGTTTTCGCCATTGCGGGTTTGGCTGCCGCTTCTGTGCAAGCGCAAGACATGATGGTCAAGCCACAGCAAACCATCCAGTTCAAGGCTAACGGGTATGGCTGCCTGTCGAAGGACAAGCTAGACGCCGCCGACCAGCATGCTCAAGCCGGTGAACAGCAAAAAATGCAGGAACTCTTCTCCGGATATCAATGCGTTTCCACCCCGGAAAATTCGAGTTTCCGCGTAGTGCGCGTGGTCGGCCATGACGTGGAATTCGTGAATTCCGCCAATAGCGATACGCAAGGCCTATGGGCAAACGATCGATTCATCAAACAATAAGCTAAACGCCAACGCTTCGGCGGAATGCCGGAGTTTCATTTTGTGCCGCCAATCCTCCGGCTAAAAAGCCTGAGCTGGTGAACTTGTGAGTTGAAAATCGGCTGGACATTGAAATGTCCGGCCGATTTTATTTCCGCTCGCCTTTTCTGCGATGCGAAGCCGGTAAAAAAGCCGATGCGGCGTTTCGATCCGCATCGGCAGTACGCCTTCTCGCTAAGCGCAGGAACAACCCTTAACCGTTCAAACGGCGATCAATGCGAATCGCGCGGCACCGGCGCGCCGCTCGATCCGACCAGAAAGTCCAGATCCGCGCCCTGGTCGGCTTGCAGCACGTGTTCGACGTAGAGCTTGTAGTATCCGCGCGTGGGCGGCGCAGGCGGCTGCCAGGCCGCGCGGCGGCGTTCCAGTTCGGCGTCGGTGACGTCCAGATGAAGACGGCGCGCTTCCACGTCGAGTTCGATCATGTCGCCGGTTTGCACGAACGCGAGCGGGCCGCCCGCGGCCGCTTCCGGCGACACGTGCAGCACCACCGCTCCGTAGGCCGTGCCGCTCATGCGGCCGTCGGAGATACGCACCATGTCCGTGATGCCTTTTTGCAGCACCTTCTTCGGCAGCGGCATGTTGCCGACTTCGGCAAAACCCGGATAACCCTTCGGCCCCGCACCCTTGAGCACCATGATGCAGTGTTCGTCGATATCGAGCGACTCGTCGTCGATCTTCGCGTGCAATTCCTCGATGTTCTCGAACACCACCGCGCGACCGCGATGCTTCAGCAGATGCGCGGTGGCCGCCGAAGGCTTGATCACCGCGCCATTCGGCGCCAGGTTGCCCTTGAGCACCGCAATGCCGGCCTTGGGCTTGAACGGCTCGGCGAATGTCGTGATGACCTTCTCGTCGTGATTCGGCGCGGTGCGCACGTTGTCCCAGAGCGTCTTGCCGTTGACCGTCAGCGCGTCTTTATGCAGGAGCCCTTGTTCACCGAGTTGCTTCAGCACGGCCGGCAAACCGCCCGCGTAGTAAAAGTCTTCCATCAGGTATTCACCGGACGGTTGCAGATTCACGAGACACGGGACGTTCGAGCCGAGCTCCCAGTCTTCCAGCGAAAGCTCGACGCCGATGCGCTTTGCGAGCGCGATCAGGTGCACCACCGCATTGGTCGAGCCGCCGATCGCGGCATTCGTCCGGATCGCGTTTTCAAACGCCTGACGCGTGAGGATCTTGTCCATTGTCAGGTCCTCTCGAACCATATCGACAATGCGGCGCCCCGCGAGATGCGCGAGCACTTGCCGGCGTGCATCGACCGCGGGAATCGCCGCGTTGTGCGGCAAGCCCATGCCGAGCGATTCGACCATCGACGCCATTGTCGACGCGGTGCCCATCGTCATGCAGTGGCCACGCGAGCGGTTCATGCACGACTCGGCCTCGGTAAATTCCTCCTGCGTCATCGTGCCGGCGCGCACTTCCTCGGACATCTGCCAGACACCCGTACCGGAGCCGATGTTCTTGCCGCGAAAACGGCCATTGAGCATCGGGCCGCCGGAAACAGCCAGCGCGGGCAGATTGCACGACGCCGCGCCCATCAGCAGCGCAGGCGTGGTCTTATCGCAGCCGACCAGCAGAATCACGCCATCCATCGGATTGCCGCGAATCGACTCCTCGACGTCCATTGAAGCGAGGTTGCGAAACAGCATTGCGGTAGGCCGCAAATTGGTTTCGCCGAGCGACATCACCGGAAATTCGAGCGGCAAACCGCCGGCTTCGTGCACGCCTTTTTTCACGTACTCGGCGAGCTCGCGAAAATGCGCGTTGCAAGGCGTCAGTTCCGACCACGTATTGCAGATGCCGATCACCGGACGTCCATCGAATTCGTCGTGCGGAATGCCCTGGTTTTTCATCCACGAGCGATGCAGAAAACCGTCGCGGTCCTTGAGGCCAAACCACGCCTGGCTGCGCAGCGGCTTTTTAGTCTGGTTCGAATCAGCCATGAAATCTCCTGTTGGCAAGCATGTAATGAAGGGCGCGCGTCAGCGCATCAATGCACGCGCTTGCTGCGGCGGAACTGATCGAACAGCACCGCGAGCAGCAGAATCCCGCCCCGAATCAGGTATTGATAGAAGGTCGGCACGTTCATCAGGCTCATCGCGTCCTGCACGGAGCCCATGATCAGCACGCCGACCAGCACACCGGAAATCGTCGCGACGCCGCCCGTCAACGATACGCCGCCGAGCACGCATGCGGAGATCACGCCGAGTTCGAGACCGACCGAGGTTTTCGGGTCGCCCAGACTCATGCGCGACGCCAGCATCACGCCTGCAAAGCCCGTTACCAGCCCCTGCAATACGAACACTGTGATCTTGATACGGGTGACAGGCAAGCCCGCCAGCAAAGCGGCCTCACTATTGCCGCCGACCGCCAGCACGTTCTTGCCGAACACGGTTTTCTTCAGCAGAAAACCGAACAGCACGAAGCCGACGATATTGCTCCAGATCGGATACGAAATGCCGAGGAACGCGCCCCCGCCAAGGTCGAAGAAACGCTCTTCCGAGATCATCACCGCGTCGCCATTCGACGTGATGTAGGCGAGGCCGCGCACGACTTCCATCATCGCCAGCGTGACGATCAGCGAGTTGATCTTGTAGCGCGCGACCAGCACGCCGTTGACCAGCCCGACTGCGCCGCCCGCGAGCACGCCGGCGGCGATGCCGAGCGTTACGCTATGCGTCGCGGTGATCAAGGTCGACGCGACCACGCCCGCGAATGCAACGATCGACGCCACCGACAAATCCACTTCGCCCAGCGCGAGCACGAACATCATCGTTACGGATATCGAACCAATCAGCGTGACGGAGAGCAACAAGCCCTGGATGTTTCGCGAGCTCAAAAACTCCGGCACGGTGAACGACAAAGCCGCAAACAGGATGATGAACACCATCACAATGCCGGACTTGTTGATCAGGTCCCAGGTGCGCGCGGCGCGCGCGCTCAAGCCCGCGGAAGCGATGGCTGGCGTGGAGGAGTCGGTTGAGGGTGTGTGCATGATGTCTCTAGTCCGTTTTTATGGCGCGATGCAGATGCCTTCAGTTACCTTCAGTTGCCTTCGCTGGCCTTCACGTGGCTGATCGGGCAGGGCGTGCCTAGCGGGGCAGCGCGAGCTTGATCAGCGCATCCGGCGTGGCCTGCGCCTTTGGCAGATCGCCGACAATGCGGCCTTCCTTCATCACGATCACGCGATCCGCCACGCCGATCACTTCGGCCAGATCGCTCGACACCACGATGACCGTGCGGCCCGCTTCAGCGAGCCCATACAGCAGGCCGTAAATCTCACTGCGCGCGCCGACGTCGATGCCGCGCGTGGGTTCGTCCATCAGGAACACGTCGATGTCTTCGGCGAGCCAGCGCGACAAAATCACCTTTTGCTGGTTCCCGCCTGAGAGCGTGCCGATCGGCGTGTCGCCGTTGCGCGTCTTGATCGAGAGCTTGCCGATGAACTCTTTCGCGGTCTGCGCTTCCTTGCGGCCGTTGAGCACGTTGAAGCGGCTGAAGTGGCGGCGGCAACTGATGTTGAGGTTGTCCGACACCGAGG
This sequence comes from Paraburkholderia sp., assembly GCF_034668105.1. Lineage (GTDB taxonomy): Bacteria > Pseudomonadota > Gammaproteobacteria > Burkholderiales > Burkholderiaceae > Paraburkholderia. The sequence continues at coordinate 4,552 of NZ_JAXDPY010000065.1, forward strand.
CGATCGAAACGATGCCTTCCTGCTTGCGATCTTCCGGGCACAGCGCAACGCCTGCGCGCACCGCGTCGCGCGGCGTGGCGAAGCGCACCGGCTTGCCTTTGAGCGTGATCTCGCCGGCAGCCGGTTTGACCGCGCCGTAGATGAGTTTCATCAACTCGGAGCGTCCCGCGCCAACCAGGCCAAAAAAGCCGAGGATCTCGCCTTTACGCGCCTTGAACGAAGCCGGTTCGCGCAAGCCGCGTCCCATCAATGCCTTGACGTCGAGCTGCACGTCGCCGAGTTCGCGTGCGCGATAGCCGTACACGTCGGCAATCGAACGGCCCACCATGCAGCTGATCAAACGATCCCGATCGAGTCCTTCACCGGCCTCGAACGTCTCGATGCGGCGGCCGTCGCGGAACACCGTCACGCGATCGCAGAGTTCATAGACTTCATCCATTCGGTGCGTGACGTAGATGATCGCGCGGCCCTCGGCCTTCAATGCGCGAATGATCCGGAACAGCTGCGTCGTTTCGCGCGACGACAACGAACTGGTCGGCTCGTCGAATGCGATCACACGCGCATCGCGCATCAGTGCCTTGCCGATTTCGATCATCTGCCGCTGACCGATCGACAGATTTTTCACCTGCTGTGAAGGATCGATCTTTTCACCGAGTCTTTCCAGCTCGCGCACCGCATGTGCGATTAGCGCCTTCTCATCCAGCACGCCAAAGCGATTGGGCAGGGCGCCGAGCATCAGGTTTTCGGCAACCGTCAGCTCGGGCACCAGATGCAGTTCCTGATAGATGATCGCAACGCCCGCCGCAATCGCCGCCTTGGTGGTGGTGAATTGCTGCTCGACACCATCGAGCGACAACGTTCCCGCCGCCGGCTGATTCACGCCGGACAGCACTTTGAGCAGCGTCGATTTGCCGGCGCCGTTTTCGCCCATCAAGCCGTGTACTTCGCCCCGCCGCACGTCGAGCGACACCTGGTCGAGCGCGAGCACACCGGGAAAGCGCACCGTGATGCCGTCGAGTTGCAGATACGAATCCGCCGACGTAAGCGCAGGCGAGGGCGCTTGTGCGGGCGGCGCCGCGTGGCTCATTTCGCCAGTGTGAGAAACCGTCATGGGAAGCCTCTAGCGGGTGGACAAGCTGTGCGGGCCGATCTCACGTCGGCACGAGCACGAGCACGAGCATGAGCGTGAACGTGGACGTGATAAGGGCCCGCAGCGCACAGACTCGAATACCGTTTAAATACCGAGCTCTTTACGCACGTCCTGCCAGTTGCCGCGCACCATCAGCTTGCCGGTGGTTTGCGTGTCGGCGGGCGGCTGCTTGCCGGCCTTGATCCACTCGACCAGGTTCTCCGTGCTCTCCTTGCCGTGCATCGTCGAACTCACGGCGATCGTGCCGTAGAAGCCCGTCGGTTCCTTCTTCTGGAATTCGGCGAACGCTTCGCCGGCGCCGTTGATGCCGACGCCGATCACATCCGCGGCCGGAATGTGCAGCTGTTCGGTCGCGCGCACGCCGCCCAGCACGCTTTCCTCATTGAGCGCGAAAATCACCCACTTCTTGATGTTCGGATGCTGCGCGAGCACCGGCGACGATGCATTGAATCCGCCTTCGTCATCGGTGGTCTTTTGCGGGGCGTCAAAGATGTTTTCCTTCTTGAAGCCGCCGGCCAACAGCGATTCCGTCGCGCCGTCGGTGCGCAGTTTGGCGGTCGGCAGTTCGTAGTTCGTGATGCGCAGTGCGCCGACTTCTTCCGGCTTCCAGCCGCGGCGTTTCATCTCGTCAGAAATCGCGGTGCCGACCTGATTGCCGATCTTGAAGGCGGACATGCCCAGATGCGGCACGTTCGGCAGCGGCTTGCCGGTGGAGTCGACCAGCTGGTCGTCGACGGTGACGAACTTCATGTTGTAGCGCTTCGCGCGCGCCTGGATTGCCGGTCCGAGCCGCACGTCGGGCGCGCAGATCACGAAGCCTTTGGCGCCTTGCGCGCCGAGGTTATCGATTGCGGCGAGCACTTTTTCCCCGTCCGGCGTGCCGATGTTGACCACCGAGAAGCCGTCCTTCTGGCCGAGCGCGCTAGCGGCTTTCTGTTCGTTGATGAACCATGCCTGTTCCGGCATCTTCACGAGGAAGCCGACTTTCAACGGCGTGTCCGCGTGCGCGGAAAATTGTGCGGCAAAGGGCACGGCGAGGGTCGCGGCGGCGATTGCGGATAGCGTCAAACGGCGAAGCTTGCTGGTCATACTTGTCTCCTCAGTTGAAAAGCTGCACTGGTTTCGTTTGTTTGCAGCGGGGAATGCACGGCGGTGTTAGCCCGGACGTAGGTGAACGTTAGGGTGGGCGGCAGCGCGAGCGATGCAATTTGCGGCGCACAGGGCGGCGAGATTCGTGGCCGGGTGAACTACGAGATCCACGGCAACTTGAGTGCGGTATTGCCCATCGGACTGAGACATGGCAGCGCGGGCACGGCAACGCCCTGCGGACTGAGCCGTGTGAAAAGTAGCGAATTGAGCGCGTCCCACGGCCGTCAACTCGCCACGTAGGCCGTTTTCACGGCCGTCCAGAAGGCTGCATCGGTGACGCCGTAGGCCGACGCCTTGCGAGCGCCGCCGGGCGTGTGATGCTCCACGGCAGTCGTCGGCAGATTGATGGTGACGAGGCCGCACTGCACGTGGCGGCGGAAATGCCGCGCGTGACTCAGCGAGCGTGTGCAGATGCCGGCGCATAAACCGTAGGCGGTGTCGTTCGCCAGATGCAGTGCGTGGTCGTAGTCGTCGGCCTTCAGCACCACCGCGAGCGGACCGAAAATTTCTTCTCGCGCGATACGGTGTTCGGCTTCGCCCACAAACAAAGCCGGTTCGAAAAAGTAGCCGCGGGTTGCGCGTTCAAGCTGACGGCCGCCGTGCAGCAATTGCGCGCCTTCCTGCTGACCGACACGCACATAGTCGAGATTGCGTTGCAACTGCGCGGCATTGGCGAGCGGGCCGATATCCGTGCCATGCTTCAGCGCGTGATCGACGCTGAGCCTGGCGAGCTTCGTCTGCAATGCGTCGACGAACGGCTCGAACACGGCACGTTCGACGATCAACCTCGATGCGGCCGTACCGCGTTGTCCGGCAAAGCCATAGGCGCTGCTGAGCGCGGCCTCGACGGCGGCTTCGAAATCGGCGTCGCCCAACACCACGAGCGGATTCTTGCCGCCAAATTCCAGCTGCACGCGCGCTTGCCTCGCAGCCGCCGCCTGCAGGACACGTGTGCCGGTTTCCGCCGACCCGGTGAAACTGATGGCCGCCACCGACGGATGCGCGGCAATCCGCGCGCCGACCTGCCGCCCGCTGCCCATCACGAGGTTGAATACGCCGGCCGGCAAACCGGCGCGACTCACGATCGACGCCAATGCCGCCGCGCAAGCGGGCGCCGATTCGGCTGGTTTGTAGACGATGCAATTGCCGTGGGCGAGGGCCGCGCCGATCTTCACGGCAGCAAGCGCAAACGGCGCGCTCCACGGCGCGATGATGCCGATCACGCCAAGCGGTTCACGCGTCACGTCGATCTCGACACCGGCGCGCGCTGACGCCCCTGACTCGCTGAACACGCGCAGTGCCTCGACGGCAAAAAACTTGAAGATCTGACCGGCCCGTGTTGCTTCGGCCAAGGCTTCCGGCAGCGTCTTGCCGATTTCACGCGCAACCAGCCGGGCCAGTTCATCGCGACGCGCGAGCATCTCGCTGCCGATCGCATCGAGCGCATCCGAGCGGCGCTGTGCCGAAGCCACGGACCATTCGCGAAAAGCCGCGCTGGCCGCTTCGATCGCGGTATCGGTCTGTCTCGCGTCGGCTCGCACGTAGTCGCCGACCGGTTCATCCAGATCCGACGGATTGAGCGACACGCCCGTGGTCGCGCCTGTCTCCCAACCGCCATTGATGTAATGGCGGAACGGACTGGCCACGAGGGGAACGAGCGGATCGCGATTCATCGAGGGAGGACGTCACATGGGAAGCTCATAAAGTCCACGAATGGTATGAGCCGTCCCAATAACTTTCCAATCCCTTTTTAGGCCATCCCGATATCAATTTCGATATGGCATGATGGAGACTCACGACGGCAAATCGTTCTGACAGACGGCCTCAGGCCGCATACGGAGACAGGCCATGACGCGTAGCTACTCGAACTGGTTCGTGCGGGCGCGGCTCAAGACGCGGCAGTTGCTGCTGCTCGCGGCGATGGAAGAGGAGGGCAATGTGCGGCGTGCCGCCGACGTGCTCGGCATGACTCAGCCCGCCGCGTCGCGGCTCCTGAAAGAGCTGGAGGACATGCTGGAGGTGAGCCTGTTCGACCGCACCCCGCACGGCATGCACGCCACCCTGTACGGCGAAGTGATGATCCGTCACGCGCGCATGGTGCTCTCGAATCTCAGCCACGCGCACGACGAGATCTCCGCGCTGCGCGCCGGTCTGGCCGGCCAGGTGCGCATCGGCGTGATCGCCGCGGCCGCCGCGACGATGGTGCCGCGTGCCATTGCCAGCGTGAAAGAACGCTATCCGCAGTTGCAAATCTGGGTGGAGGTGGAGACGTCGGACGTGATGCTGCCAAGGCTCGCCGAGGGCGAACTGGACGTCATGATCGGCCGGGTATTGGAGCGGCAAAACCAGTTCAAGGCCGAAGTCCGTTACGAGCCGCTCGCCGACGAACCGCTATGCGTGGTGGCGCGTCCCGGACATCCTCTCGAAAATGAAACAGGTTTGACACTGCGGGGAATCGTCAACGCGAGTTGGGTTTTGCACCCGCCAGGCAGCGTTTTGCGCCATCGCTTTGACCTGATGTTTTCGCAGATCGGACTTAATCCGCCCCAAAACGTGGTCAATACCAACAACTTTCTGGCGATTTCGAGTTTATTGCTCCAAAGCGATATGTTGGCGGTTTTACCTGACGAAGTGGCGCGTCAATACCAACAGTACGGGGTTCTCAAGCAGCTACCCATCGATTTACCGTGCAGAATGGATACATTCGGTATCATCACGCGCCAGTCCCATCTGCTTTCGCCGGCGGCCTCCGTCGTGCTGGGAGCCTTGCGGGAAGCCGCTGCCGAGGTCTACGGCAGCGCTTTCGAGACGGCAGTGGCGCGGTAAATGCTTCTCTCGTTGCGATAGTCGCAATTGCAGCCGGACGTCGGCTCGGGAGGAACACAAGATGTACAACAAACACGGAAAACGGCAACGAGCCGTCGACGATTCTTTTTCTGTTCGCTCCGGTGGAGCGAGCGCCTGGTTTAGCAACGGCATGGCTCTCAAATCGACGATTTACAAGGCGGAACTCCAGATCGCCAACATGGACCGGCACTACTACGCCGACCATTCGCTGACGATCGCCCGCCATCCCTCGGAAACCGACGAACGGATGATGGTTCGGGTCGCCGCATTCGCGCTGTTCGCGCAGGAACGTCTTGAATTCTGCAAAGGTTTGTCGGATATCGACGAGCCGGATTTGTGGCAGAAGGACCTCACCGGCGCGATCGAAACCTGGATCGAAGTCGGGCAGCCGGACGAACGCCGCATCGCCAAGGCGAGCGGCCGCTCGAGCGAGGTGATCGTGATCGCCTACGGCGGCCGCACCTCGGATATCTGGTGGCAAGGTGTGCGCAGCAAGGTGGAACGGATGCGCAACGTGACGGTGTGGACGCTCGGCGAAGACGTCGCCGCCGCGCTCGGCAAGCTCGCCGAGCGGACCATGCGTCTGCAATGCACCGTGCAGGACGGCGAGGCATGGCTTGGCAGCGCAGAGGCCGACGCGGTGAAAATCGAGTGGACGGTGTTGAAAGCGCCCGCCAACGCCTGGTAGCGTCAGGTTGCCGCGGAGTCCGTCTGCGGCTTGTTTCGCGTCTGTCTGTCGTGACGCTGGCCTGTTAGATCCGCCGCATGCCTGAGGCCATATCCGTCACAGCGATGTCACACGCGCCGCTTCGGGCGGCCCTTTGAGTTCGACCATATTGCCCTCCGGGTCGAACAGATACAGCGACTGCCCGAATCCGTCCGCGCCATAGCGTAAAGCCGGTTCGCCGGGCCGCGCGCCGTGTTCGGCCAGATGCGCCTTGAGCGCTTCGGCGTCGAAAGGGTCGACGCGCAAACACAGGTGATCCATATTCCGCCCCGCACCCGGCACGCCGTTTTCGGGGTGATCGAGCTTCGCGCCGACCTTCAACAGGTCGATCAGCGAGCGCCCCGCGCGCAATTGCGTCAGGCCCAGATCGGCCTGCTCCTTTTCGACGCTGCAACCGAGCACCTCGCAGTAGAAGCGCGTCATGTCCGGAACGTTCGACGCCCGAATGACGATGTGATCGATCTCGCGAATGTGGATTCTCATTTTCAACGCCCCTTGCCTGGTTCGCAGAATGGATGAATAGCAGCCATCAGTGTAGGAGAAAGGAAGGCGGGGCGAGCGTGGTGGTTAACCAGCCTCGAGGGACGGATCAGAAACCTACAGACGAAAAAAAGCCCGCTCTATGTGGAGCGGGCTGAATCCATATCAGGAGGAGACATGGAGGAGACAAGTACTAATATACACAT
>NZ_JAXDPY010000066.1:0-18555 GCF_034668105.1 Paraburkholderia sp.
TCAATCTGGTCTGTTGTGCATTCTTTATGTGGTGCGTGTGGTGCGTGTGGTGCGCCGCGTTGCCTCCTGGGGGCGCTCAGTCGAAACAGCACGCGGCAACCGGCTTGCGCGCGATGAAGTGAAACCACCACGTGTCGCTGCTTTCCACGTCGTCGGCAATGCGGTTGCCCTCGCAACTACCGAACACCGCGCTGCTCTGAAAACCGATCTGCGCGAGTTGACGGCGCTGCTCACGCAGCGTCGTGTAGACGATCACAATGCCGAAGTTGTGCGCCGCCGCCGTCTTCACCGCGTAGCCGCCGTAGTCGTGATTCAGCTTCGCGTTGCGCATGTAGTTCAACATGCCGAGCTGAAGGCGCCGCATCGAGCGCAGCGTGCGCCAGCCGAGCCTGAGCGGATTGAAGCTGAACTGCGGCAGCAATTGCCAGATGTTCTCGCGGTAGCCGGGGCCGCCGCGGTTGTGCGATGAAAACAGCACATAACCGCCGGGCCGCACCAGCCGGTACATCTCGCTGAGAACCTTCGCGCGATCGTCGTAGTCCACGCAGTCGATGCCGTTCCAGCTGAACTGCGCCAGCCCAAAATGTCCCGACGGCAACGTCGACATGTCGCGCGCATCCATATGCCGCAAGTCGAGCGCCGGATAGCGCGATTGCGCGATCTCCAGCAGTTTCAGCGTGTAATCGACGCCGGTGTAGTCGCTCGAGATCGACGTCATCAGCGGGATCGTGCGTCCCGTGCCCACGCCGATATCGAGCAACGGCTCACCGGCGCAGCGCGGCGCGAGCCACTCGAACGCGGCCTGCTCGCCTGGGTCCGAGTAGGTTTTTTCGAGCGTGAAGACGCGCGTGGCATCGGGTGAATTCCATGCCATACGATTGATGCGGTCCAACTCGGATTGACTGTTCATCGCCTTGTTCCATCAAAGGGGAAGCGCGCCGGAACAACCCAACGCGGACATTACGCTTCTCCTGATAGACGAAGCGCGCGCACTCGTTTTAGAAGCCACTGCATCGGGCGCGCATGCCGCCAGTCGAGCCGCGTGCGCAACGGGCGGCCGGCAGCCAACGACTCGGGCTGACGGGTCTCGTCGAACGTGCGGTGGAAAAATTCCTCGAACGACGACATCACGTTTTCTTGCGCTCGTGACGAGAGAATCGCGTGATCGGTGCGCTCGTGGAAGACCACGTCGATCCGTCCATAGCGCCGCAGCCGCCCACCCCGCGCACCGAAGTAACGTTCGAGCTCCTCGACGCCTTCATCGAGCACGCCGTACACGAGACGCGTATCGACGCCTCGCGCATGCAGCGCGGTGAAGAGGCGCCGCACGTCCTTCGGCCCCAGTTGAACGCCGCTGATGCGTTCGATCCGGTCGGCGAGCGTCGCGCCGAATCGCGCCGCGAAACGCCCCGCCAGCTCGCGCGCGACCGGCAGGCCGCCCGACTGCCCCCGCATGACGCGCAGCCATTTGCGCGGCTGACACATCGAGCGCAGATAGGTGCGCGTCGAACCGAATGTCGCGACGGGGACGGCCGGCTTGCCGTGTTCATCACAGATGTTGTGCCACGTGAACTTCTGCAGATTGACCAGCACGGCGCCGATCACCGCCGGTTCACGCGACGCCGCATGGAGGCCGACGAAGGCGCCCGCGCAGATGCCGAGCAGCACCGCGCCGCGATGTCCCTGCGCCGTCAGCCAACGCGCCGCGCACGCGGCGTCGTCGGCCCCTGCCTGCGCATACAACGCATCGAGACTCAACGTATCCAGCGACGGCTGGCTGTCGCCCAGGCCGCCGAGATCGACTCGCAGCGACGCAATCCCTTGCCGCGCGAGTCGCCGGGCAAAGCGTACGCCGAGCCGCGCGTTGCCGATCCGCGACACGGCGCCGGTATTCACCAACAGCGCGGCCGGCGCGACCGCAGTGTGTGATGCGGGCACGCAATAGATGCCGAACATCCGGCCGCCTTCGAGCCACACCGGCGTTTCGATCACGCCGGGCTCGACGAGGTGGCCGGCGGTGTGATCGACTGGGTGGTCGACTGCGTGATCGACTGCCTGATCAACAACGTGATCCGCCATGTGCTCAGCATGTGGCGCGGCGTGGGCATGAGCGTGAGCGTCACCGTCCGCAGCCTGATGCTCACGCGTGTCCGGTTGTCCGGCAGCACATGCCAGCCAATCCTCGATCGACTGAAACGCCACCTGCGGAATCTCGCTATCGAGCGACTCCATCATGAACTTGCCGTATTCGTCGAACGACTGCCGTTCCACTTGCATACCTTGTTCACGATAGTGAGCAACGAGCGCATCGACCCGCGCGGGGTCCAGCGAATCGAGCACCAGCACACGTTTGGCCGGCCGCGCGGCATCGCGCCGCAGATCGACTGCGCGCAAGCTCTCCAGCGTGTCGGCATAGAGGCGAAAACCGTACGCTTCGACGAATGCATCGGTATCGGGCTCGGCTTCGCAGTCCATCGCGGCCGGCATCAACAACCACTTGCGGTAGTGCGCGCGCAACTCGCGCTGATAATTCTTGCCCGATAAAACCGGTGCCAGCAGCACCAGCCCATCCACGCCGCCGAGTTCCTGAGCGGCCAACGCAGCAAGCATGCCGCCAAGCCGCAGCCCGCACAACGTCACGCGTTCGACACCGGTCGTTTCACGCAGCAGCGCCACCGCCTGCTTGATGCTGTCGATCCACGCGCGCCAGCAGCCGGGTTCGCTCGCCTCTCCCGCCGCATCGCCGGTGCCGGCGTAGTCGAACCGCAGTACCGGCATGCCGCGCGCGGCGAGCCGTTCGGCCAGCCGCCGCATGCCGCGATACGTGCACAGTGCGTCGTACCCGAATGGGGCACACAGCACCACGCCACTCGACCCTGTTGCCGGGTGCAACCATCCGAACCGGCCATCGAACAGTACTGGCCTCACACTAAGCTCCTCACTGGGACAACTCCGCTTTCGATCACTACAACAAACGCCGCGGGGTTCATCTGTACGCCCTGCCACATTAGCTCGGACTCCGACACTTATGCGGTGTGACGGCCCTCACGCCATGACGGGCGACTCGCGTCGAGTCGACGCACCGTTCAATTGCCGTGCGGCGTGCGTAACGCAAAGGTCGACCGGGTAGCGAGCAGCACGTGATAGAAAAAGCGCGCCCGCAGCCGCTCGCGCATCGGGTAGTGCCGCGACAACAGCACACGCCAGGCGGCGGCCGCTTCACCGGCGCGCGCATAAGCCGAGGCGGCGCGCGGCGCAACGCGGCGCAGCGCGTCGTCGCGCGCGGCCTGCGCGGCGGCGGGCACGCTGCTCGCGCGCAATTGCGCGAACGCATGCATGGCCGGCAACGCGTGGCTCGATATCGACAGCGCGGTCTCGCGCGACACCGACACGAACTCATCGACGAAACAGATCGCGACGGCGTCGACACTGAGCCGCAAGCCGAAATCGAAATCGCAGGCTTCACCGACTTCAGCGGCCGCACGATACGCAATCCGGCGCGCGGCCAGGGTATCCACCAGATAGCCGTTGTTCGGGAACATCTGGTCGATGCCCGCCAGCGCCGGCACCGGCAACCGGCCGGCGCGTTCAGGCACACGCAGATAATCGTGATTCAGACGTTCGGTGGCTTGCGGGCGCGGCGTGCCGTCGTCGGCGATGACGCGCTGTTTGCCGAACGCGGCGGTCAACTCGGGATGCGCGTGCCAGCATGCGTCGAGACAGCTCAGCGCGTTCGGCTCGAGCAGATCGTCGTCGTGCAGCAGCACGAGCCGGGCGCCCTGGGCGCGCGCGAACAGGCGGTTCACGTTCGCCGCCTGCCCTAGCCGCGGTATATTGCGTTCATAGCGTATCGGGATGGGCCGCGTGCCGCGCAAGCGGCAACGCTCCACCACCTCACGCGCGCTGTCGTCGCTCGAGTCGTCACTGATTACGATTTCAAATTCGCCGTACGTCTGCGCATGACAGCTGTCGATGGCCTGTTCGAGCAACGCAGGCCGATTGCAGGTCGGAATGCAAATGGAGATCAGACGCGCGGCTGCCCCACTGCCGCGTTTGAGGCCGGCCCCGTTCGTGGTCTGAATCATGGGTGCTCCGAAAACCTTAACGGATTTCATTTGACCCTGCCGGAGCGCGAATATCTGTACGGCCACCCACACATGCGCCAACGGCGAAGGCGCAATATCAAGGCTGACGGGAAAACGGCGTCATTGTTTCAAACGCGCTGCTGGGTGCGGCGACGCACCGACAGCATTCATGATCGACTCCATCATCGAATGACTTCACCCGCCGGATAGCGCACCATGGAAAGAAGTATCGTCAAGAACATCTTCATCAATTTTGCGGGAGCCATTGCTCCGACCTTCGTCTCCCTCGTCACCGTGCCCGCCTATATTCACCTGATGGGCGTCGAGCGCTACGGGGTCATCAATCTGGTGTGGACGCTCATCGGCTATTTCAGCGTGCTCGATCTCGGCACGAGTCTCGCCACTGAAAATCAGATCTCCAAGGCACGCGCCGCCAACGACGACTCGATCGAGCTCATCTTCTGGAGCGCGTGGTTCATGAATCTGGGCACCGGCATCGTGGGCGGACTGCTGGTGTACCTCGGCACGTTTCTCTACATCACGCACGGCGTGAAGATCGAGCCCGCCTTTCAGCGCGAAGTCATGGCGAGCCTGCCGTGGATCGCGGTGGCCGTGCCGATCGCGAACGTCTCGTGGGTGTTTGCCGGCGCCATCAACGGGGTGGAACGCTTCACCAGCTTCAATATCAACCAGACGCTGGGCACCGCGCTATTCCAGTTGCTGCCGCTCGCGGCGATCTTCTGCTTTTCGCCCTCGCTCGCAGTGGTGATTCCGGCCGCGGTGGTGGCGCGTCTGCTGGCCGGCCTGCTGCTCGGCGCAGCGGCATTTCGCGCGATCGGCGTTCGTCGCGTGCGGATGCCGCAGTGGCACGTGATGGCCGAACTCTTTCGCTACGGGCGCTGGATGCTGATGTTCTCGGGCGCCAACATGATTGCGTCGACCCTCGACCGGGTGCTGGTGGGCGCGCTGCTCGGCGCGCGCTTCGTCACCTACTATGCGACCCCGCAGAACCTCATCACGCGTCTGAACCTGTTGCCGATCGCGATGGTGCGCACGCTGTTCCCGCGCCTGTCCGCCGTTTCTCGTGCCGACGCCGACGCGCTGGCGCACAGCTCCCTCGCTTTTCTGAACGGGGCCTTCACGCCGTGCGTGATCGTCGCGCTGTTCGCGCTCAAGCCGTTTCTGACGGTATGGCTCGGGCCGACGGTCGCAGCAGCGGCTCCTGTAGCCAGCGTACTCGTGCTGGGTGTGTGGCTGAGCGGCCAATCAGGCATTCTGGGGATTCTGATTCAGGCGCAGACCAATCCCGCTTATGTCGCGGGCGTGAGCTGGCTCCAGCTGCCGGTGTTCGCCGGCGCGCTGTGGTGCGGGATTCACTGGTTCGGGATCATGGGCGCGGGTGTCGTCGTCGTGATGAAGTCGCTGTTCGACTACGCGATGCTGCTGTTTTTCGCGCGGCTGCATGTCTGGACCATCGTGCGCAATATGCTGGCTCACCTCGCGTTCCTGGTCGTCGCGCTGGTGCTTGCCGACTCGATCACCGTGTTGCCGACGTTGATCGCCGTGGCGCTTGTCATGGCGGCGGCGAATCTGGGGATGTCGCTGCATGGGTCCAGCGAGCTTAGGGGTGTCGTGTATAAGCTGTGGACGCGGCTGACGCTGTCGGTAAGTTAGTCGGACGGTAGAAGCGGGTCTGACTTCAGGCCCGCTTGACCGCTTTGCTTTACTTCTTCGCTTTACCTCTTCGCTTTACCTCTTCGCTTAACCTCTTTGCTTTACCTCTTCGCTTTACCTCTTCGCTTTACTTCCCCTTCCCGCACTCACCACGTCGTCTTCTGCGAAATCGCATCCGGCACAGCAATTTCAGGCGTAGCCAGACCGGCCGTGGCGACGGTGGCAAAGCGGCGCGGCTGGCGGCTCGCGAGCGCGCGCTCATAGACCGACAAATAATCGTCGCTCACCCGTTGCACATTGAATCGCTCGCAGTTCCTCCGCGAACGCGCCATCAGCATCGCACGGGCAACCCGATCGGTCAGCAGCATGCCAAGGGCCTCCGCCAGTTCGACCGGATTCGCGGGCGGCACCAGCAAGCCGGCTTCGCCGTCATCGAGCATCTCCGGAATGCCGCCCACCCGAGTCCCGACAATCGCGCGTCCGGTCTCGCGGGCCTCGCACAACACCAGCGCCCCCGACTCGGTATGCGAAGGCAGCGTGAAAACATCGGCCTGAGCAAGATAGCCCCGCGGATCGGCGACGAAGCCCGTAAAGTGCGCATGTTCCGCCACCCCGAGTTGCTGGGCCAACGCTTCCATTGCGGCGCGATCGGGTCCATCGCCGACCAGATAAAGCACCGCGTCGGGCACACGCTTGCGCAGCAGCGCGAAAGCGTGCAGCAAATCGCCGATGCCCTTGCGTTCGTACATGCCCGCCACCGTGACAACGCAGGGGTGAGCCAACCGCGGTTCATCGGGAACTGGCGTATGGGCAAGGCGCGGCGTGCCGATCGTTCCGTTTCCGATCACGCCAAGGCGTGCCCGTGGTATGCCGCGTCGCGCCATCGCGACCGCCACCGCTTCGCTCACCGCCACGACGCGGTCGCCCACGCGCATCAGCGGCGCGCTTTTCTGGAATTCGTTGTGCACGGTGGTGACGAGCACGAAACGCCGCCGCAAGGAACTGAAGCGCGCGATCAGCGCACCGGTGATCATGTGCGCGTGCACGACGTCAGGGTCGATCTCCGCGATCAGCCGGTTGAAGCCCGCCGCCATGGCAGGCAAGCGCGAAGGCCGCGGCGATTGCGCGAGCAACACGTGACGCACGCCCTCGCGCGCCAGCAACGCTTCGTGTCCGCCGCCCGCCGACGCCACCGTCACGTCGTGGCCGGCGCGCGCCTGCATGCAGGCAAGGTCGACCATCATATTGACGATGCCGTTGCCGACGTTCTGCGCATGATTGGCGAGGTGAATGATTTTCATGGTGTCTGTGCGGTATCCGTTGAGTGAGGCGCGGCAAGCGCGAGGGGCGCCATCGGTGGCGTGAAGCGATACATGAGTGCTTTGCCGTGTGCGTCTTCCTCGACCAGCACGAGGTATTCGCCCGAGGCGAGGCGGTGGGCGGTCAGCGGCATCGGCACGTCGATCCAGCCGCTGGTCGAGCCGACTTCCTTGCCCGGTTCGAGCCGGCCGACATCGCGCCCGGTGGCGCGCTCGTAGACGCGCACGATCGCGCTGCGGGTTTCGATCGCGAAGACGTAGTCGCCCGCCACCGCGAAGCCGCTGATCGACGACCAGTCGGGCGCGCCGCGATCGGGCAAGCCGATGAGGTAGCGCAGCACCGGCTTGCCGCTCTTCCAGTGGTCGTAGCGGGCCAGTTGCGAACCCGCGCTATTCCAGTTGTCCTGAACGAAGGGATGCGCCGGTGTCGAACCGGAGACGAACATCGTGTCGTCGGCGGGAAAGTAGTTCAGCCGCGCGATCCGGTTGAACGGCGCGGGCGGTGGATACTCGCGCATCGCGCTGTAGCGGTAGACCGGGTTGCCGACGCGGTCGAAGCCTTGTAACGGAAACGCGCGGATTCCCTGCGAGTCGGTGCCTTGCCAGATATCGCCGCGGCTGTCGACCCACCACGCACGCATTGGCGGTGCGTCGGTGCTGCCGGTGTTCTGGTCGAATGCACTGGCGGCGAAGTCGCCCTTGCCGGTCAGGTCGCGCCAGATCCATTCGCCTTGCGCGGGCTGGTTGGGTGGCCACGCGCCGTCGATGTGCGAGCGCGCGAAGAGACCCGAAGGAATCGCCGTCTCGCGATCGGCGGTGAAGCGGTAGATGCGCAGAAACGACGAATACATGTCCGTCGTATAGAGCAGCCGGTGTCCCTGAACGTCGCGCACGAGCGGCATGCCGCGCTGGCCGCCCAGGTACAGATGGAAGTACGGATCGTACGGATAGCGGAAACGGTCGGCGGTGTAACCGGCGTACGACCACTCCTCGCCGGCCGGGCGCGTGAGGTCGAGCGTGAAGCGCTTGCTGCCGCTATAGACCGAAGGCGGCTCGCCGTCGACGAACTGCGCTCCATCGACGAATAACAGCCCTTGCAGGCTGAAGCGCTGCGCACCGTCGGGCGTATAACTCTCGATCAGCGCACCGTCGTAGGTGCTCGCGCCCGTGCCGATCGGACGCGGTCCCGCGCCGTTCATCGACACATAAAGGTTGCCCGCGCGGTCCACGCCGACGCCGGTCAAGCCATTGAAGCGCCGTGGCCCGGGCGCACCGGCGCGGCCCGCATAAATGCCGCCCGCTTCGCCGAAACTCCCGGAGAGCGCCATGCCCGAGCCCGGCGCCGCGACGCCGGACGCCGCCACGTCAGCCGGATTCGGCGTGAAAATCAGGATCTGCTGGCGCGCGCCGTTGTCGGCGATCAGCAGCCGTCCGCGTGTATCGACGGTCAGATCCGCGGGCACGACGCCTCGCGGCAACGCAAGCTCGCCCAGACGCGCGCCATTGCGCGCGCGATGAACCACGCGCTCAGCGCCGCCGGTGCGGCTGTTCTCGACGATCCACAGCGAACCATCGGGTGCAAGCGCCATGCGGCCCGGTTCGTGAACCGGAAAACTGCCGACCGCCTGCATGGTTTGCGCGTCGAAGATCTGCACGCGGTTGTCGTGCGGATTCGACACGAAGAGCCGCGTCTCGTCCGCGGCGAGGCCACGGATCGCGTAATCGTCCTTGCTCGAAAAACTCGACACCAGCAGAAACGCCACGCGGCGGCTGCCCGCCAGATTCACCTGACCGGCAAACGGCACGCCATCGCGGATATCGGCGCGGCTGCGGCGCGCCACGCCGGTCCACTGTTCGCCCTCGCGCGGCATGCGCCGATGTTGGGTCATCTCGTTGCCGAGACTGACGACCGTTTGCGCGACGAACACGTATTCGTCGTTCACGGCGATCGCGTCGCCGCCCATCATGCCCCAGCCGTGCGAATCGCCGCCGTGGCGAACCAGTTGACCGTTACGGTACTGGCCGATCTCGCCGCCGCCTTCGTCCCAGGGCGCGTTCGTGAAGACGTCGCCCTCCGGCGTGACAGCGAGCGCCTGCACGTCGATCTGCATCCAGCGATGATCCGCGTAGCCCCACGTGTTGCCGATCCACGACGTGCGGTACGCCAGCGACGGATGCGCGGCGACGGCCTGCGCTTCGGCGGCGGGCTTGCTCGTCGAGGCCACGAAGTTCGCGCCCGCTCCGGCGCCGCTCGTTTGCGCGGGCCCAGGCGTGGTGCCGCCGCCCGGTCCGCTCGCCGCGATCAGCACGAGCACCGGCAGCGCCAGCGCGGCGGCACAGACGAGCCGTTCGAAGGTTGTGCGTGCAATGCGTCGCATGGTCTGTCTGCGTCAGAACGCGTCGATCGCTTCGCGGTAGATTTGCGCGACCTGCGCGGCCACTACCGGCCGGTCGAAATGCTGCCGGGCATACGCGCGGCACGCCTGCGAGTCCGGCACCGCGCGCCGGCCAAGCAGCACGTCGGCAATGCCGTCGCCGATCGCGTTGAAGCCGCCCGAGGGCAACACCAGTCCGGCGGATAGCGGCGCGACCGCTTCCGGCAGACCGCCTACCGGCGTGACCAGCACGGGGGTGCCGGCGGCGAGCGATTCGATCGTCGTGAGCCCGAAACCTTCGAGCGACACCGTCGGCACCACCGACAGATCGGCGGCGCGATACCAGAGCGGCACCGTGTCGTCGGCCACGTAGCCGGCGAGCCGCACATGATGCTCGAGCCCACGCGCGACGATCCGCGCCTGCAATTGCGCCGCCAGCGGCCCCTTGCCGGCGATCATCAGGAGTACGTCTGGCAGCACGGGCTTGACGACGGAGATCGCATCGATCAGGTCCTCGAGTCCCATGCGCGACACCAGCCGCCGCATGCAAAACACCAGCGGCCGGTCCAGCGGCAAACCGAGCCGCTCGCGAGCGCGCCGCTGCGTCACGCAGGTGTCGAATTGCGCGACGTCGACGCAGCCGGGCACGATCCGGATGCGCTCGTCACGCACGCCATAGGTCTCGCGCAGAATCTTCCTGAACGCCTGCGAGAGCACGATATGACGCGTGCCGCCCTGATAGACGAAACGCTCGAGCGCGAGCCGCATCGCGCGCGACCAGCCGCCACCGCCGCCCGGATAGGATTCCGCCGCCCATGGCCCGTGAAAATGCACGACCTTCGGCACGCTTCTGAAGAGGCCCGCGGTGGGCGCCGCATAGAGCGCGAAATGCGTGGCGACGACGTCGGGCATCCGCGCCGCCCGCAGCGCACGCGACTGCCTGCGCGAGCCCCACAGACGCGCCCCGAGCGGCGCCTGCGCGCCGGCGAACGCCAGCACGCTGCCCCCCGATGCGTCGAACACGCCGGGCGTGCCCGCCACCATCCCGCGGACATTGACGCCCTGCGCCGGCAGCGTATCGACCAACGCCTTGAACATGCGGTCGAGCCCGCCTGGCCGTTCGTTGAACCAGTGCATGCCGATTTGCAGCGAATCGATCGGCGCGCTCATAGCTCCGCCGATGCAGTCGCACAGCCCGCCGGCAACGATTGCGCCGTGCGCCGCGCGTGCACCTGCTCATAGACCGATAGATAGCGCTCCCCCATGGCCTGCCAGCTCAAGGTCCGGGCGACTTCGCGCGCCGCCTGTCCGAGGCGGCGTGCGTAGGCGCGATCGCTCGCGAGATGTTCGATCGCCGCGGCGAGCGCGGCCTGATCGTTGGGATCGTCGAGCACGATGCCGCTTCTGGAAGTGATCACTTCAGCGCCGCCGGCGGTCCGCACGGTAATGACCGGCAATCCCGCGGCCAGCGCTTCGAGCAGCACCAGACCCATCGGTTCGTAGCGCGACGGAAACACAAACGCATCGACCGAACGCATCAGCGCGGGCATGTCCTTCACCAGGTCGGTGAAGTGGACTCGCCCCGTCAACCCGAGCGAGGCCACCAGCGCCGGATAGGGACTGTTGTGCAGAATCCCCGCGACCGCCAGATGCACGTCGGCCGAGGTGTGTACGAGCGCGTGCAGCACCGTGTCGAGATTCTTGCGCGACATGCGCAAGTCGCCGGCGAACAGCAGCATGAAGGGCGCCGACGGCAGACCGAAGCGGGCCCGCTCGGACGCACCCGGCGCGAACTCGTTCACATCGACGCCGTTGTGAATCACTTGCAGCCGCGCCGCCCCGGCGCCCAGCGCGCGCACTTCGGCGGCGACCGTATGCGACACCGGCACGATGACCTCCGCATGCCGGAAGGCCCATTTCTCGCAGCCGATATTGAGCAGCGTGTAGAGGACCTGATACGCATCGTAGACCCCGCGCAACAGGCGGAACGGATAGAAGCCGCAGCGATACCAGCCGTTGTGAACGAAATGCGCCGCATTGACGTCGGCGCGCGCCCACGCGATGAAACCGTTCACGTGAATCACATCGAACGCTTGACGATGCGCACGAATCCACGCGCCGCAGCGCCATGCGAACAGCTGATACTGAACGAGTCTGGTCGGCAGCCGGCTTTCAGCGATCCGCACGAAGCG
This sequence comes from Paraburkholderia sp., assembly GCF_034668105.1. GTDB lineage: Bacteria > Pseudomonadota > Gammaproteobacteria > Burkholderiales > Burkholderiaceae > Paraburkholderia. The sequence goes on from NZ_JAXDPY010000066.1 coordinate 11,646, forward strand.
CACACCCGGGTGCCGCACCAGTTCGGGGGCCGCCTCGGCGGCGAGCAGCGTCACCGAATGACCCGCCGCGAGTGCTGCCAGCACGATCTCGTAGTTGACGCGTCCTTGCCCATCGTTCTTGCGCACGACATGGGTGACGATCAAAATCCGCATCCTGTTGTCCTTCCTTTGGGTATCTTTCACTGTCGTGCCCGGGTTGCGGCGACAGGACTGTGGCGTTCACGCGCGTAGCGCAGCGAGATCACCGGCAGCGTCACGCCGATAAAGAAAAACATCCCCGACACAGCGGTCAATGTGTTGATGAAAATCATCATCGAAAAAATCGCCACGGCCACGCCGACGCCGGAGATCGCCAGCAAGTCGGTTGCGTGCCGACGGCTCGCCCGCCAGGCGCGCCACAGCAGCATGACGATGCCGGCGGTGTAGAGCAGCGTGCCGGGCCACCCCATCACGTAGGGCACTTCCATCAGGCCGCTGTCGAAATTGAGCATCGCCTGCGCGCCCCTGTCGTCGGACAGCTTGCTGCCGAGGCCGGTCGTGCCCAGTCCCTGGCCGGCGATATCCGTGAGCGCCGACGACATGAACGATTTGTAGAACTCGGCGCGCGCCTGATAGCTGTCGTCCTGACCGAGGTTCTGGATCGTGCTCAAGCGCTGCATCACCGGTTCGGCGACCTGATCGATCATCATCAGCGGCGCGGCCACCACGGCCAGCGCCAGCACGCCGGCCAGCAGCCGCGCCCGGCTTTTGCCGTCGAGCATCGCGAACGAGTACAACAGCGCGATCGCGAAACCGCCCCACGTGCTGCGCGCGCCGGTGAGCAGCAGCACGGGAATCCCCACGCAGCCGAGCAGGATGCGTGCTTTACCGCGCGCGGCGAGCGACATCAGCAGAATCGTCATCAGCGTGACCGCGAACGGGCCGCATGAATTCATCGTGCTGCTCACGCGCATGCCGAACGGCACCGGCTGCCCCTCGGAGAGCATCTTCGAAGAGATCAGCCAGAACGCGTCCCACGGCATCGGCGAGATGAACTCGATCAGGCCGTACACACTCATCAGGAGTCCGCCATAAACGAAGGTCTTCAGCAGAACCCGGTGATAGGCGGGGTAATGACGCCACGTGACGGTGAGGTAAAACGCCACCATCACGGGATACAGCCAGTTGATCAGCGTAAATGTCGCCGCCGCCGGACCCACCTGCGCCATGCCGACCACGAAGGCATAGAGCAGCGCGATCACGATCAGCACCAGCGGCGCCGCGCGGCGTTGCCCGAACAGGCTGACGTGCTTGAGCAAAGTCAAGCCAGTAAGCGCGACGGCAAGCAGCGTCGCCACCATGATCGGGCTTTGCTGATTGAACGAACCGTTGACGAAGTCCGCGAGACGCCGCACTTCCGGCGTCAGAAAAAACAGCCAGCAAACGAAGCCGATGTAGTGCGCGGGCGAGCGCCAATACAGCACCAACGCCACGCCGAACGCACCGAGCGGAAAGAAATATTCGACCAGCCTGCCCTGATGCAGCAGGATCAAGCCCAGCGTCGCGGCAAACAGCAGCAACGGCAACAGGAGCGGGTAACGCAAGCCTTTAGTTCGCGGGCGCGCTGCCCGGGAAGGCGCGACCGGCATCCCGGGCGCGAACGCCCCGCCCGGAACCGCACGCGGTTTGCCCGGCGATGTCGAGAGTCGAACCTGAGTGGACGGTGTAATCAACACTCGCGCCATCACAGAAGCTCGAACGTGTTGACTTGCGCCACGCCATCGCGCTCGCGGCGCCGCATGCCGAAGAGCGTCGGGTTGCCGCGCACCTGGCGCGTCAGGCCGATGAACGGCACGCCATGTTCGAGATACGGCCCTTCGGTCTTGCGAAAGCCGAATTGCTCATAGAAGTCGCGCAAGCCGAGCGGTGCGCTCACCCGCGCGGCGTGTCCCGGCCAATGCTCCGCGATCGCCTGCAGCACCCGTTCGAGCAACATCTCAGCCGTGCCGTCGCCGCGCCGCAGTGGGCTCGTCAGCACTTTGTCGATGGTGATTTCCGGATCTTCGGCGTCGCCGGGTTGCAGGCGCGCATAGGCCAGGATCGGCATGGGCCGCGCGACGTCCTCGACCGCGAAGACGTGCAGCGCACTCTCGTCGCGGCCATCGGCATCAAGACAGACATGCGATTGCTCGACTACGAAGACGGCGCTGCGCGCGCGCAAGATCAGGTACAACTCACGCGCCGAGAGCTGTTCGAATTCCAGCGTTTTCCAGTTCATCACGTTCCCCAGCGTAAATAAGTTCAGCGAGCGCGGCAACGCTCACCGCCCTCGATGGCCTGGCTCGACACGCCGGCCTGTTGTCATGGCTACACGGTACGTCCGCGAAACGCGTGTTTCCGTGCGCCATCGCACTGACGCTGGGCTTTGACAATTCTTAAATACACAGCGTCGGGACATGGTGTAGCGAGGAGCCGCCAAAACGGCTTCAGGGCACCGTGAAAGCGCGGCACGCATGCGCGCCGAACCGCCGCGAGACGCACGCGCTGACCCCGCGCCGCGACAAACACCAAAAACGAAGACTTCTGTTCGTTTTACGTCAGCAACCTTCAAGAGACCGTTGACCACCAAGGGGGCAACTCAAGATGAAAACCGCACTGCGCCGCATCCTTTCCGAATCAGCCCGTCTCGACGTCTCGCCGGACACTCTGGCCGACGACGCCGACCTCTACGCCGCGGGCTTGTCCTCGCTCGCGACCGTGCATCTGATGCTCGCCATCGAAGATGAATTCGGCATTGAAATTCCGGACCGCATGCTCACGCGCCGGCTGTTCTCGAGCATCGATTCAATGGCCGCCGCAGTCGTCGAATTGCAACAGGCGAAGGCGGCAGCATGAACGCCCCGCTGCTGGACACTGCCGCGATGGCGGCGCCGCTCGCCGAGGCTGCCGCGGAGCAAACCGCCGCGGGCGTCGCGCTGAGCGCGGTGGAAACCGAACCCGGCTGGCGCGCCGCGGCGCAACGCTGCGCGGCTGTCGCCACGCAGTTCGCCGATGCGGTGGACCGCGAAGCGCGCTTTCCCCGCGAAGCCTTCGACGCGCTCAAGCGCGAACGTTTGTTGTCGGCGCTGGTGCCGGCCGCCTTCGGCGGCGCGGGGCTTTCGCTCGCGGATGTCGCCACGATCTGCGAAACGCTCGCGCAAGGCTGTGCCTCCACCGCGATGGTGTACGCGATGCATCAGATTCAGGTGGCCTGCATCGAGGCATACGGCAGCGAGTCGGCGTGGCACCGGCAGTTGCTCGGGCAGCTGGTTGAACATCAATGGCTGCTGGCTTCGGCGACGTCTGAAGAGACCATCGGCGGCAATATGCGCACGAGCGCCTGCTCGGTCGAACTCGACGCACTCGACGGTGAGCCCGGTACGCAGCGCTTTCGGATCGAAAAGCTCGCGCCGACGATTTCCTACGGCGCGCATGCCGACGGCATTCTGGTCACCGCGCGCCGCACCGCTGAATCGGCCGCGGCCGATCAGGTGCTGATCGTGGCGCTGCGGGAAGCCACGCAACTGGAAAAGCGCGGCGGCTGGGATTCGATGGGTATGCGCGGCACCTGCAGCGAGGGCTTCCGGCTCGTCGCGACGGGTCTGGCCGAGCAGATCCTGCCGACGCCCTTCGCCGAGATCGCCGATCAGACCATGCTGCCGGTCTCGCACACGCTGTGGGCCGCGGTATGGACCGGCGTGGCCGGCGACGCGGTGAATCGCGCGAAAGCCTTCTTCCGCGCCCAGGCCCGCTCGAAACCCGGTGCGATTCCGCCGGCCGGCTTGCGCCTCGCCGAGGCGGTCGGCCTGCTGCAGATGATGCAGGCGCGTCTGTCGGTCGCGCTCGACGCGGCCCGCACCGCGCATCACGCGAAACACGGCGGCTGCCAGGCCGATGCGCCGCTGTCGGCGTTGCTCGGCTTCGCCTCCGACATGAATACGCTGAAGACCAGCATCTCGACCACCGCCCTGCAAGTCGTGCAGGAAGTGCTGATGATCTGCGGCATGGCGGGTTACAAGAACGGCACGGAATACAGCGTGGGACGACATCTGCGCGACCTGTACTCCGCACCGCTGATGATCAACAACGACCGCATTGCGCAGAACACCGCGAGCCTGTTGCTCGCGCAGCGTCCTGCCGCCCCGGGGAGAGCCTGACATGAACACGATGACCGATACCGCCGCACTGGCCGCTGCAACGGCTGCCGCCGCTCAGGAAACCGCCGCGCCGGGTTTCCGCGATGAACTGCTGGCAGCGGGCCTCCTGATCGATACCGGCGAAAACGGCCTGTACGGCCGCAGCCAGATTTTCGAAGACGTGGTGGAGCGTCTGAACGTGGCGATCACGCATCTGGGTGCGGACCAGCAGCCGGAAGTGCTGCGCTTTCCGCCGGCCATGCGTCGCACCGATTTCGAAGACAGCGAATATCTGAAGAGCTTTCCGAATCTGGCCGGCACGATCCACTCGTTCTGCGGCAACGATATGGGCCACCAGCGCCTGTTGCGCGCGCTCGACGACGCGATGACCGAGAGCGACGACGAGCGCAGCGACGAATGGATGGCGCAACAGAAGCCGACCCGCGTGGTGCTCACACCCGCGGCCTGCTATCCGATCTATCCGGTGATGGCGCGGCGTGGTCCGTTGCCCGCCGACGGCCGCACGGTCGACGTGCTGTCGTACTGCTTTCGCCACGAACCCTCGCTCGATCCGGGCCGCATGCAGATGTTCCGGCAGCGCGAATACGTGCGCCTCGGGAGTGCCGACCAGGTGATGGCGTTCAGGCAGATGTGGATCGAACGCGGCTCGCTGTTGATCACGCTGCTGCAACTGCCGGTGGAAGTGGATCTCGCCAACGATCCGTTCTTCGGCCGCGGCGGCAAGATCGTCGCCGATAGTCAGCGGGCGCAGGCGCTCAAGTTCGAACTGCTGATTCCAGTGGCCGACCCGCGCGGCAAGACGGCGTGCCTGTCGTTCAACTATCACATGGAGCACTTCGGCGCGATCTGGAAGATCGCCTGCGAAGACGGCGCGGTGGCGCATACGGGTTGCGTCGGCTTCGGCATGGAGCGCATCACGCTCGCGCTGTTCCGCCATCATGGGCTCGATGTCAACACGTGGCCGGACGATGTGCGCGCGCTGTTGTGGGGCGACACCGCGGCGCGCGTGGCGCAGGGCATGCAGACCATGCAACCGGCTGCCGCGATCGCCGCGGAGAGCGCTGCAAAGAGCGCTGGAGAGAGCGCATGAATCCATCCCTGATCCCCGTGCCGAAGGGCGTGCAATCCGCCTTCGCGTTGCCGCGCAGGCTCGACCCGCCGGCTCAAGGCAGTGTGGCCGCGCCCACGGCGGCGCTGCGCCAGCACGCGCCGCATGCGTTGCATCAGGGCGAGCGCGTGTGGCAGGAGACTAACTGCTACGTCGACCTGTGGATCGAACTGCTGCACGGCTTCGGGCTCGATCCGCGCGCGGCGCTCGGCTTCACCGTTACGCAGGACTTCGAAGGCGATCAGTTCACCTTCTTCAAGTTCCCGCTCGAAGACCTCGAACGGCTTTACGGCACCCAGGTGCAGGAACTGGCGATCTACGACTCGCTCGAAGCCCGCGTGCTCGCGCAAACCTCGCGCGGCCACACGGTGCTGGTCGAAGTGGACGGCTATTACCTGCCGAATACGCGTGCCACGTCGTATCGGCGCGAGCATCCGAAGACCACCGTGGGCATCGACTTCATCGATCCGCCCGCGCGGCGCCTCGGCTATTTCCACAACACCGGCTATCACGTGCTCGACGCAGAAGACTACGACGGCGTGTTTCGCAAGCTGCCGCAATTCGCGCAGCAGCCCGACCTGCTGTTTCCGTATGTCGAATTCGCCAAGCAGTCGCGGCCCGCGCTGGAAGGCACCGCGCTCGCCGAAGCATCGGCGGAACTGTTGTGCGCGCATCTGGCGCGACGGCCGCTGACCAATCCGATCTCGCAGTGGCGTGCCGCGTTTCCCGCGCATCTGGACACGTTGCTCGAACGCGGCGAGGCGTTCTTCCATCCGTACTCGTTCAACCTGATGCGGCAGCTCGGCGCGAACTTCGAATTTCTCTCGAAGTATCTGCTGTGGCTCTCCGCGCAAGGCTTCGAGATGCCGGCGTCGATTCCGGCGGCGGCACAGCGGATCGCGTCGGAGTCGATGGTGATGCAGTTCCGGCTCGTGCGGGCCATTGCACGCGGACGCCGCGATGCGTGTGAAGATTGTTTCGACGTGCTTGAAAGCGCCTACGAAAATACGCTGCCTCCGCTTGCCGCGCTTGTACTGTGACGAGCTCGTTTCGAGCTTCAGGAAAACGCCGTGGATGCGCTGACGACTGACCTGGTATCGGCTGAAAGCGGGCCGCTTGCGCCCGCTGCCTCGCCGAAGGCCCTATCTCAAGACCTGTGGCCACAACAGCTCGACGCCGGCTGGCAGTGTGTCAGCACGCCCGCCGGCGCATGCGCATCACCCGCCGATCTGCCCGCCGAGGGCTGGCTCGCCGCGCAAGTCCCCGGCACGGTGGCAAGCGCGCGGCGTGCCGCGGGTATCTTCGACATTGCGAATCCCCCGCCGCTCGCCTTCGATGACCACTGGTACCGGCTCACGCTGACAGGCACCGGCAAACGCCGCTTGCGTTTCCATGGTCTCGCCACGCTCGCTGAAGTCTGGCTCGACGGCATCAAGCGTCTGGAGTCGGATTCGATGTTCGTCGCGCACGATCTCGACATCGAACTGCACGGCAGCGCCACGCTCGCACTGTGCTTTCGCTCACTGACACCCGCGCTGGCGGCAAAACGTTCACGCGCCCGCTGGCGGCCGCGGCTCGTTACACCGTCCACCTTGCGCAACGTGCGCACGACCCTGCTCGGCCATAT
>NZ_JAXDPY010000067.1:0-2534 GCF_034668105.1 Paraburkholderia sp.
TTGCGGGAGGGTCAGGTAGCCGGGCTTCAGAATCATCATGATGTCGTGTCCTGTCTTGTCTATACAATTTCAGAGAAGTCTAGCGGCGTCAGCTTGTATATACAACTGGTTTTTGCAGGTTCCGGACTAGGGGTTTCCATGAGGGGCAGGATGCTTGTCTGGCATAGATATCGCTTTGGGCGGCAGGCTCGGTGCGACGGAGCGCTCCAAACTTCTGCCCATGGTCATGACCGGTGACTTGTATATACACGTTCAGAATCCACGCTGCCAGACGAACAAAAATAGCTAGGACCCCGGGAGTTTCGCGACATGAGCGCCGCGATCGCCCGCGTGATGAAACTGGGCGACGCGCAAGACTGGCCGCTCGAGGAAGCACAGAAGGAATGGGGTTACGAAATGGCTTCGTACGGGCTCGGTTCGAACAGCCGCGTGCGCGGCGAGCGCGCCCGCAAACTGCTCGGCTGGCAGCCTCAGCGCACGTCGGTGATCGACTGGATCGAGCACGACATGATGGTTTCCAGGTGACTGTTCTATGAGGTGCCCGTCGAGGGCACTTCATGCAGAACATCCACCAGGAAGATCACCTCCGGGACGGAAGTTAGCAGCCCTGCCCTTCGCGCGTTGGGCACTTGTGCTCGACGCGCGCTAGACGGGTGCCCGACGCAGACGTTCAACGTTCTGTCCGCGCACTGAAAACCAGAGCGCCAACATGCCGGCTGCCGCCATTGCGCTCGCGAGCACAAACGCCGACGAATAGCCGGCGCCGTACTGGATCATGAAACCGGTGATACTCGGCGCCAGAATCCCCGCAAGGTTAGCGACGCAAAGGGAGAGGCGCGAGCTGCCGTGGGACGGCGTCACGTTCGGCGAATCGCACGTACGAAGTCCGCGGTCAACTGCATACGTGCAGCCTCAGGTTGAAGCGATACCTTGAAGCGGCAACGCGTTGAACGTCGAACATCTACGACGCTGGGTCAGCGCTACCGGCAGAAATCAACAGCCTTTCGGGAGTCGTACGAGGCGTAATTAGTGTAAGCACATTCGTTGCGAATCCGTAAGCTCAACTCGCTAGAATCCGGCTCACATAATTGCGTGATTCGACGATACGAGTCGCGCGTGAGTCCGGATTTAATCGATGACCTTCGCGCTGAATTTCGACTGGCTAACCAACCTCATGGCGATCATTTTCGTCGTGGCGTGCCTGTACGATTCACGCTACGACGAATACGGCACGTTGACGCTGTCAGCCGCGGTAATGGGCCTTGTAGTGATGGCGATCGAGTTCTTTCTCAAGCCCGCCCTCGAGATGACGCTGTGAGTTTGACGCTGCGCGATGCAGCGCCATCCGTTTCGACTTGCGCTTTATCGCGCCACTGAAAGACAGCCGTAAGCAGCGGACGAGCAGCCAGAGATCCGCCATCGCACTCGCCAGCGAAAACACCTGCCCACCATCACGAGCCGCACGCGGCGCAACCGCTCGCCTTCTCTTCGTAGCGATCGTGATGCTTGTAGACAATCAACTGGCTCCGGCCGCCGAACAGATCCGCGAGTGTCTTGCGGCCTTGCGGCGTGTCGAACACGTAAGTCTTATCGACCTTCACCCACGGCAATGCGCGGCGTTTGCGGGCGAGTTCATCGCCGGCGCGTGTGTACGCTTTCTCTTCAACCAATAGCGCTTTGCTGGCGGCCAGCCATTCTTCGCGGGTACCGATCCGGTGTTGCGGGTCCATGTGCGTCTCCTTATCTGCGTCGTGCAGGTCCGATAGAGCCAGATCAGGCGAAGTAGCGTTCCAGCGAATCGAGACCCTCGCTCCAGCCGGCTTGATGCAGATCGCGCGTTTCTTCGTCCACGAACTGCTCGTGAGTGAGCGTCAGCAAGGTGCCGTGTCCGTCCGGGCGCAGCAGCACGGTGACCAATGATTCCTGCTCCGGATCCGAGCGCCACGCCCACGTGAACACCAGCTTCGCGTCGGGCACGATCTCCAGATACTGGCCGTTGGCCTCGATTTCCCGGCCGTCCGGCTTGCGATACACGATCGCGAAGCGCCCGTCGACGCGCGCATTCAGTTCCGCGCGGACCACCTCGGAGTCGCCCGGATGCATCCATTTCATCAGTTGCGCCGCCTCCGTCCAGGCGCGGAAGACTTTGGCTGGCGCGGCGTTGAGACGCCGCTGGAGGGTGAGGCTGGGCTGGGTGGACATGGGGTTTCCTCTTCGACGAAAGCAGCAAGACGATCGAGTGATTCGGACCAGAAGCGCTGGTAGCGGGTGAGCCACGCCATGGCTTCCTGCATGGGTCCGGCGGACAGGCGGCACGCCACCGTGCGGCCCGTTTTGCTGCGCGTGATGAGACCGGCCTCGGACAATACGTCGAGGTGCTTCATCACCGCGGGCAAGGACATCGCAAACGGCTCGGCGAGTTCGCTGACCGATAGATCGTTCAGTTGCGACAGACGCGCGAGCAACGCACGCCGCGTCGGATCGGACAGCGCGGCGAAGGTGCGATCGAGTAACGTTTCGTTAAACTTAACCAT
>NZ_JAXDPY010000068.1:0-12029 GCF_034668105.1 Paraburkholderia sp.
AGATTTTTAATCGTACCCGGGCACTTTCGGTATCATGACGCGGTCAATTTCCGGCGGCGAGCACGTGCTCGCCGGCCGTCGCCCGCAAGGCTGCTAACGCAGCCACTTCCACCACGCTCACATTCGCTCAATAAAGGACGCTTTTTGGACACGTTGCTACACTTCGTCAACCTTGTCTTGCACATCGACAAGTTCCTGGGTGACTTCATTCACGTGTACGGCACCTGGGTCTATGCGGTCCTGTTTCTGATCGTGTTCTGCGAAACCGGGCTGGTCGTCCTGCCGTTTCTGCCGGGCGATTCCCTGCTGTTCATCGGCGGCGCCTTTTGCGCGAGCGGTCAAATGAATCTCGGCCTTTTGATCGTGCTGTTGCTTGTTGCGGCGGTTGCCGGCAACACGGTCAACTACATGATCGGGCGGGCCATCGGGCCACGGGTGTTCAATTCGCACATCCCTTTCCTTGAGCGTTTCCTCGACCGCGCCGCGCTACAGAAGACCCACAACTTCTATGAAAGGCATGGTGGCAAGACCATCCTGCTGGCGCGTTTCATTCCGGTGGTGCGTACCTTCGCGCCGTTCGTCGCCGGTGCGTCGGAGATGACGGTGAGCCGATTCCAGCTCTTCAACGTCTTGGGCGCGCTGTTGTGGGTGTTGCTGCTGGTGTTGCTCGGCTACTTCTTCGGCAACATTCCGTTCATCCGGCAGTATCTGAATGTAATCGTGCTGGTGGGTATCGGTGCAGCCGTGGTACCGGTTGTGTTAGGCGCGTTGTGGAAGGTGACGCGCAAGAATGCGTCCAAGGCGGGCACCCGCTGACGCTTCACGTGACATGGAGCAGACGAACAAACGGCGTCGCGAATCTCGCGACGCCGTTTTCATTTTGCGGCCTGATCCGCTGAGCCGGATCGCGCAAGTTGTGAGCAAACCTGTCAACCTGGCGAGCCATCACCTCGGTCAGTCCTGGACCTGAGTCGCGGTCGCGCTCAAGTCACCACGCGCGGCGCAAGCGGCGTTTCCGGTGTCGGATAGCCAGCTTCCTTGAAGGTCTGAACGATCGCGCGATTGGTGTCGAAGTAGACTTGCCAATAATGCTCGTTGTTCGCATAGGGCCGCACGCATAACAACGGTCCCTCCGGTGTGAAGCTCAGCACTTCGATATCCGGCGCGGGGCTTTCAGCCACGTTCGGAATCTGCATGACGGCCGCCTTCAGCCGGTTCATGGCATCCGTAGGATCGACGCCGTTGGCGATCTTCGCGGTCAACTCGACACGCCGTACCGGCAGTACGCTGTAGTTCGAGATCGTGTCGGAGAAGATCTTGTTGTTGCCGACAATGGTCGTCACGTTGTCCGGCGTCACGATGGTTGTGCCGAACAGTCCCAACTCGGAGACCGTGCCGGTCACGCCACCGGCAGTGACAACATCGCCCACCTTGAACGGCCGTAGCACCTGCATGAAGATGCCTGCCGCGAAGTGGGCGAGCAGGCCGCCCCACGCAGTGCCGATCGCGAGACCGAGACCGGCGAGCAATGCGGCGAACGAGGTAGTCTGGACGCCGAACACCTGCAGGATCGCGAGGATCAGCAGCAGATTCAGCAACGCGCCGAGAATCGAACCGAGGTAATGCGCGAGGGTTGGATCGACGCGGCCGTTTTTCGACAGCAGTTTGCGAAGCAAGCCGGTGATCAGGCCGATGACCCAACGGCCGACGATCCACAACACGATCGCGCCGAGGACCTTGGTCCCGAGGTCGATGCCTCGGGTCATGATGAACACGCGTACGGTTTCGAGATCCAAGATGTTCCTCGTTGGGTAAGTTGCCTTCGACTGATTGAACGGCCGTAGTGCAATACAGCGGCAAATGCCCGGTAAGGGGCGCAAACGGTAACTCTCGGTCTTCGGAAGTTATAGGCGAGGGGGCGCCCATGCGCAAGGTCCGTTCCTGGCGATGATGCGCAATGCGTGACGCAGGAAAATGGGCCGCGTGCGCTTACATCGGCAGATGTGATTCGGAATACGGTGACGTGCGAATGACCAACGTGCTGTTGTTCCGTTCTGCGGCACGTGTGCGACGTGTGACGTACCGCCACACCAATGCGGCAATAGCGGCCAGTGCATAGGTGCTGGCGCGTTCGAAGAATGCGCTCGATTCGCTGAACTTGCCGTAGCGGTTTTGTGCGTCGGCGAACACGAGAAAGGTCAGCGCGGCATCGAGCAGTAAGGCGGTCGACGCCAGTGCGACGAAAATATGCGCGCCATTGAGCGTGGCGCCGGGTATGAGCCGGTTGCACAGATGACACGCGAACAACACGATTGCCAGCAACGCAAGGTTCGCGACGAGGTCGAGCAGAAAATTAGTCATGTTGACGGAATGAAAGCGCAGAGATTTGCGGCGTTGCCAAAGCGTCTGCTCACGCAGCATTGCAGCGTGATGCGCAGAATCGGCGGCGATCATTGCACGTCTTTACGTCTCAATAAATATCAATGTTCGGAGTCCGTTGTATCGATTCCGTATTGAAGAGACGTGATGTAAGAAGGCCCCCATGGTTGGGTGGGTCATGATGATTTGCGCTGTGAGAAACTTTCGCGCCCATGCACAAGATCGAGGCGAACTCGATCTGATTTCGTCGATGCCGCACGCCCAAAGCGATACCCATGCCGTCGCAACGAGCCTGCGCGAGTCGCTTGTGCGCCAGTGTTTGCCGGGACTTTGCCCGCTTGCTCGGAAGTGCTCAGAAGTGGTACGAAAGACCAATTTGCAGCGTCGGATACCATCGGTAGGGCGAGGCTTTGTCCCTCAGTTGCTGCAGTCCCGTCGTGGCAATTTCCTGGCTCATGGCTGGACCCGCGGCCTGAGCCAAGGCCGGTGACAACATATAGGACGAGTGCGGTATGCCGTACGCGACGCCGAGATCGACTACCAGGCCAAACCCCTTGGCCGCGGGTCGCAAGCCATAGCCGACCCCCAGATAGGGCATGACGGTCGGGTACTTGACGGTGGCGGTCGCATACTCGCCCGGAAAGGCCGGCGTTCTCTGGCCTTTGAATATGTAGGTGCCGTTCGTGGGAACGGATTGGCCGCTTACTTCGTCGTCCGTGAAGCGCAGGCCGGCGGTGAGGCGAAAGCCGCTGTTCGACCACGGGAACAGATCGCCGTAGATGCCTCCCTGGCGAAGCTTCACGTCGTCGGCATAACGATTTCCGCCCACCGTAAAGTCATGCGAAAAAGTGATCGCGTTGAAGTCCGCGTGCACGCCGAACCAGGACGTGACGTTTATTGCCGCGCCAATGCCGGCACCGAGCGTTCCGCCCTCCAGAAATATTTCCTGAGCGTGCACCGTTTCCATCGAGATCGCCAGACCTACTACCCAGATTACTTTTGCAGTGTTCATGGGCGCCCCCCTGGGCGGGTTGGGCGGCGGGATCGTCTGTCCCGTGGCAGCCCTGTTTTATGGTCGTTTTTGCGGCGCTCTTATGGCCCGTGAAGCGATCATGCTTGCGCAAGACGGGGGCGGTCTGTGGGGTGTCGAACTATTGGAGGGATCGAGCGAAGAGGGCGGCGCGGGGGGCAGAAAAAGAAAAGGGCTTGCGACGCTGACGCGTGCAAGCCCTTGAATCTTTTGGTAGGCCGTACGGGATTCGAACCTGTGACCAACGGTTTAAAAGTCCGCTGCTCTACCAGCTGAGCTAACGACCCAAAAGAGAAGCGAAATTATAGCGATAGCAAGTGTGGGCTGTCAACTCATGGTGGTAAGCCGGGCTATCCCTACTTCAGATAGTGAAAAGCCTGGGTATTGCTACCCAGGGCTTTCCAGCGAGAGGCGCGCGGGGCTGGTTAATGTTCAAACCGCGGTTTGAACCACGGTGAGAACTGCGTGGCCACTGCGCGTGACACCAACTGCTAAAGCCTGTACGACTACTTGATCTGCGACAGCTTGCTCTGAGCCGACTGCGCGACGTCCGAACCGCTGTACTGAGCGACGATCTGCTCCAGCGTCTTTTTGGCCGCAGCCTTCTGACCTTGCTCGAGCTGATTGTTCGCAATCGCGAGCAGCGCTTCCGGCGCACGCGGATGCTGCGGGTAATTCTTCACCACACCTTGCCAGGTCGCCGTCGAGCCCTTGTAGTCACGCAGCGCATACAGCGCGTTGCCGAGCCAGTATTGCGCGGTCGGCTGGTAAGGGCTGTTCGGATACTTGGAGATGAACGTGCGGAACGACGCCGCCGCATTTTTGAAGTCGCCGCTGCGGAATTGCTGCGAGGCCGCATTGAACGAATCGGTTTCACCCGGCTGTACCTCGCCCTGGACGCCGTCCACGGTCTGCTGCTGCGGCTCGAATTTCTTCAACCGCGTGTCCAGATCCGTGTAGTAGTCCTTCTGCTGCTTTTGCAGCGTGGTGAGCTGGTTGCCCATATCTTCGTTCTGCCCACGCAACGTCGCGACCTGCTGATTCAGCTGATCGAGGCGGTTGGACTGATCGAGGATCGTGCGCTGTGCGGCCGACAGTTGGCTCGACAGGCTATCGGTCTTCGAACGCAGATCGAGAATGGCCTGACGGGCCTGATCGTCGTCGAACATACCCGCGTGCGCGGGCACAGCTGTGAAGGCCATGCCTGCGACGCAGGCCGCTGCGGCGAACCGCAGCCAGGAGAAACGATGCGTCATTCGGCTCATCACCCGTTATTTACTGTTGGTACACGAGGTCGGCGCGGCGGTTTTGTGCCCACGACGATTCATCATGACCGTCGGCTTGCGGCTTTTCCTTGCCGAGGCTCACGGCTTCCATTTGCGAGTCCGTCACGCCCATCAACGACAGCGAACGGCGCACAGCTTCAGCACGCTTCTGGCCGAGTGCCAGGTTGTACTCGCTGGTGCCGCGTTCGTCGGTATTGCCCTGGATCAGGACGTGACGTTGCGGATGGCTCTTCAGGTATTGCGCGTGTTGTTGCAGCAGCGATTGGTAGTCGTCCTTGACCGAGTAGCTGTCGAAATCGAAGTAAATGCTGCGCTTGGCGAGCGGGCTGTTCGGATCGTTCAGCGGATCGACGTTGACCTGAGCGACATCGGTCGGGTTCGGTTGCGTGGAAACAGTGCCGCCCTTGTTGGCGTTTTCGTCGAGCTTGACGCCCGAGTGACACGCGGCCAGCAAACCAACCATCAGTACGGCAAATGCGAAACGAAGTTTTGAAATCATTTGGTAACTCTCCTTGTGTTGTTGCATGAACGTTATTGCATAAATGGGCCCCAGGACGGCTCGCGTACGCTGCCGCCCTGAACGGACAGGACCTGCCGAGTGCGACCGTCGGTCGACACTGCGGCCAACACGCCACGGCCGTTCACCTGTGTGGCGTAAAGAATGTACTGACCGTTCGCCGCGAAGCTCGGCGATTCGTCATGTGTGGTGTCGGTCAGGCCCGTGGCCGTATTGCCTTGCAGGTCCTGAATGTACAGCTTGAATCCGCCGCCGACCCGCGAGATATAGGCGAGCTGCTTGCCATCCGGGCTCACGCGCGGGCTGGTGTTGTAGCTGCCCGTGAAGGTCACGCGTTGTGCGGCGCCGGCGTTTTCGCCCTGGGCCGACATTTTGTAGATCTGTGGTTGGCCGCCACGGTCGCTGGTGAAATAGATCGACTGGCCGTCAGGCGAGAAGCACGGTTCAGTGTCGATCGAGCTGCCTTGCGTGAGGCGCCGCAGGCCGCTGCCGTCCGCATTGACGGCGAAGATCTGCGTGTTGCCGGTGCGCGAGAGCGCGACGGCCAGCGTGCGCCCATCCGGCGACCAGGCCGGCGCGCTGTTGTTACCCTTTTGGTCCGATACGACCACGCGACGGCCCGTAGGCAGGTCGTGGATATAGACGATCGGCTTTTTCTTTTCGAACGAAACGTAAGCGACCTTGGTGCCGTCAGGCGACCAGGCCGGCGAGATGATCGGCTCGGGGCTCGACAGCGCGATGTGCGCGTCCTGGCCGTCCGAATCGGAGATCTGCAACTGATAACGGCCGCCCGTCTTGATCACATACGACAGGCGCGTGGCGAATACGCCGCGGCCGCCCATCAGCTTCGCGTAGATGTAGTCCGCGACCTTGTGCGCGCTCATGCGCAAGCCGCTTTCCGGGCTCACGAGTACGAGGCCGCCGAGGCTTTCGCCCTTGACGGTGTCGTACAGCTTGAAGCGCACTTCGTACTGGCCGTTCGGCAGACGGTTGACGCTGCCCGACACGAATGCGTTGGCGCCCTTGGCTTTCCAGCTGCCGAGGTCGACCGAATCCGTTTCGGAGACGGGCGTGCTGCCCGCGTCGATATTGGTGAATTTGCCGCTGCGTTGCAAATCCTGACGCACGATCGTGCTGACCTGCTGCGGCGAATTCGCTTCATTGGCGAAGTTCGCCGTTGCGATCGGAAACTGGGTGGACCCGACGCCTGTCACGAGGACGTTGAGTTGTGCGTTGGCGGCGCCGCCGACGGCGATCAGGCACGACGCTACAAGTGTCCGCAGGCCTAGCTTGGTCATCAAACTCATGCTGTATGGTTTCCCCAAAAACGGTTTTACTAACACTTCACGACAGCAGACAGACCCGCAAACACCTAATTCGTTCCCGGGCGCGCCACGCTGGGCGGGGCGCTGCGTCTGCTGTCAACTGACTGTCAAACTGTTGCAATCACCCTGCAGGGCGCAACGTAATCTTGAAGCTGGTGGGCGTTTTTCCGTCGATATCCTGAGGCATCGGATTCGAACGCTGGACAGCCCGCAGTGCTGCATCGTCCCACGCGGAATTGCCGCTGCTGCGCGCGATCTGCGCATCGAGCAGTGTGCCGCTCGGCGAGCAGCGTACGGAGATGACCGTTTCCAGGCCGTCCGTTTCGCCGCCCCACGAGATGTTCGGACGCACCACGCGACGCACCTTGTCCGCGTAACCCGGCGATGTCGCCGTGCCACCCGAACCGCTACCCGTGCCGCTCTTCGCAAGCCCATTGCCGGTCGAGCCTTCGGCACCCGCCGAACCTTGCAACTGGGCAAGCCGCGCACGACGTTCCGCGTCCAGCTTCTTCGCTTGCGCTGCTGCATCGGCTTGCGCCTTGGCCTTCGCTGCTTTCTGCGCATCGGCCTTCTTCTGCGCGTCAGCCTCGGCCTGTTTCTGCTGCTCCTGCTGCTGTTCCTTCAACTGCTGCTGCTTTTGCTGGTCGGCCAATTGCTGTTGTTTCAGCTTGTCGGCCTGCTGTTGCTGCAACTGTTTCTGTGCCTGCTGTTGCTGCTGTTGCTGCAACTGTTTCTGTTTGAGCGCCGCTGCTTTTTGCGCGGCCTGATCAACCGCCAGTTGCTGCTGACGCTTCGCCTCGGCCTCCTGCTGGGCTTGCAGCTTCTGCTGACGCTGCTGCTCGGCCAGTTGCGCCTGACGGGCCGCTTCCTGTTGCTGGCGTTTCTTTTCCTGCAGCGCGATGTCGGCCTGTTCGTCCGGCAGCGGCGGGGCAGGGGCGACCGGAACAGGCGGCGGCGGAGGTGGGCGGGGAATCGCCGAATCCGGCACTTCGGTCCACAGTTCTGCCTCTGCTCCTGCCGGCGTGCTGTTCTGCCATTGAATGCCGTGATACAGGAAGAACCCCAGCAGCGCGTGCATGACCAGGGCGAACAGAAAGGCTCGCCAGGTGCCACGTTCACGCGGCGGCTGAAGCGGGTATTCGGAATTCTTGCGGATCATTGTGATTTGACGAGCAATCCAACGCGCTTGACGCCCTGAGCTTTCAGTTCGGACATCACGTTCATCACGACTTCGTACTTCACGGTCTTATCGGCGGCGATCACGACGGGCTGATCAGGGTGCGACTGCGCTCGGTCGGCGATGAACCCGTGCAGATCGGCCTTGCTCATGTTTTCCTGTTGCTGCGCGCCGGAATCGTCCTTGTATTTGACGCTCATATTGCCGTCCGCGCGGATGTTCACGATCACGGGCGGAGTTTGCTGCTGCGGCGCGGCGCCACCGACGGTCGGCAGATTGACGATCGACGGGGCGACGAGTGGCGCGGTCACCATGAAGATCACGAGCAACACGAGCATCACGTCGATGTACGGCACGACGTTGATGTCGGCCATCGCGCGGCGCTGACGGGAACCGCGCATGCTGGAGGAAGAGCCTGCCATCGTGGATTCCTTACTGTGCCTGGCGCTGCAAGATGTTCGAGAACTCTTCGATGAAGGTCTCGAAGCGGATCGCCAGACGGTCGATGTCGTGCGCGTAGCGGTTGTAGGCAACCACGGCCGGAATCGCGGCGAACAGGCCGATTGCCGTGGCGGTCAGCGCTTCCGCAATGCCCGGCGCGACGTTCGCAAGCGTTGCCTGTTGCACGTTGGCGAGGCCGCGGAACGCATTCATGATCCCCCACACCGTGCCGAACAGACCGATATACGGGCTGACCGAACCGACCGACGCGAGAAACGCCAGATTTGCTTCGAGCACGTCCATTTCACGCTGGAACGCGGCGCGCATGGCACGGCGCGCGCCGTCGAGAATCGCACCGGAATCGTTCAGGCGCTTTTCCTTGCCCTTCAGAAATTCGCGCATGCCGGATTCGAAAATCCGTTCCAGCGCGCCGATCGTGTGGCGGTTGTTGGCGGCGCTCTGATACAGCGCCTGCAGGTCGCCGCCCGACCAGAAATCGCGTTCGAAGCGTTCAGTTTGCGCGCGTGCCCGGCGGATCGCAAACCACTTGCGGAAGATGAAAGTCCACGACAACAGCGACAGCAGAAGCAGCAGTGCCATGACGGCCTGCGCCAGCAGGCTCGCATTGAGTACGAGAGAAACGATCGACAGATCTTGTGTAGTGTTCATAAAGGTTCGTTTTAACGTCCCGGAAGGGGGCGTCCGGCTGCAAGGCCACTCGAAGCTTGCCGTGAGCAAAACGGAAGCATCGGCGATATCGCAAGCCGAACCATGCTTTGTGTTGCTTGATCGTTACGAGTTCACTGGCCCCGTAACAACGGGGTTCAGTCGTTGTTCGTTGACACGCCGCCGTCGTTCACGTTCGGCCCGCGCCGCAACGCAGCGAGAACCGGCGGAGGAATCGCGGCCGGACGCAGTGCAATGCGGTCGACACAGCCGACCCGGATGGAACCGGTAGCAAGCAACGTGCCGTCACGCCACGCTTCCTGTGCAAAATCGACCGAAGCGCGGCCTAGACGCTCGATTCGGCTCACTACCTTGACGACGTCGTCGAGGCGGGCCGGCGCCCGATAATCGACTGCGGTGCTGCGCACGATGAAAATGGCGCCCGCCTGGTCGGCGAGCCGGTTCTGATCGACGCCGCACGCGCGCAGCCACTCGGTGCGCGCCCGCTCGAAAAACTTCAGGTAATTCGCGTAAAACACGATGCCGCCGGCGTCGGTATCTTCGTAGTACACGCGGATTGGCCACGTGAAGCCGATTTCCGTACCGGGCTGGATGGTCGACAGATTCATGCCGCGCATTTTACCGGAACGCATACCCCGAGGTGTGTTTCAAGATGTGCGCCCCGCCTGGCTTGCCTGAGCCGGAAATTCAGCCGCAATTTCAGCCGCGATGAACCGACAAAGCGGAGAAGGATTGGGCCACCGGCATCAGCTCGATCGTGTTTATGTTGACGTGCGCAGGCCGGGTCGCGATCCAGTAGATCGAGTCGGCGATATCTTCGGGCGTCAGCGGTTGGACGTTTTCGTACATTTTGGCCGCTTTTTCGTCGTTGCCGCGAAAGCGCACGTTCGAAAACTCGGTGCCGCCGCACAGGCCCGGCTCGATGTCGGTCACGCGCAAGGCTGTGCCGGCCAGATCGGCGCGCAGATTCAGGCTGAACTGGCGTACGAACGCCTTGGTGGCGCCATAGACATTGCCGCCCGCGTACGGCCAGCTGCCGGCCGCCGACCCCAGATTGAAAATGTGCCCGCGGTTACGCTCCACCATTCCGGGCAGCAGCGCATGCGTGACCTGCACGAGGCCCGTGCAATTGGTGTCGATCATGGTGTTCCATTCGTCCAGATTCGCCTTTTGCGCCGGCTCGATGCCGAGCGCGAGACCGGCGTTATTGACGAGCACGTCGAGCGCGGCGAAATCGGCGGGCAGCGAGGCCGGCACGGCTTCGACGGCGGCGCGGTCACGCACGTCGAGCTCAAACGGCAGGAGGGCGTCGCCGAGTTCGTCGGCGAGTGCCTGCAGGCGGTCTTTGCGGCGCGCGGTGGCGACGACCCGATGGCCGCCCTTGACGAAGGCGCGAGCGATAGCGGCGCCGAATCCCGCGGACGCTCCGGTGACAAACACGATCATTGCAGTTCCCTGGCTGGTAAAGGAGAAAGGTCCCAAGCCTACTTCCAATGCGGCGCTGCGGCAAGGATGAACCAGCCGTACAAGTGGCCGGGGCAGCGACGCGGAGCGGGTTGCGGGCGCGTTTTCATCAGATGTTTGCGCGCCGCTTGCGGCGCTGCCGTAACCCGCCTGGCAAGCGCCCGCGGGGCCGGCGGCAAGCCGGTTGCCTATTCGATCCTCTTCCAATAAACTAACGCGCTCATCCCTGCGTGACTGGCGATAGAACCGGTTCAAGCAATCGGATTCAAGGTGGAACAACCCACCGTGAAGCGCAGGGTGCCGTTTTGCCGTTCGCCTGGGCAGCCGTGATCCGCGCGCATTGAACTGCGCTGGCGGTGGCTGTCCTGCCTCGCGTGTGCGGCGACTCTCCATCCGCCACGTCAGGGCTGGCCCAGCCGCCAGCAGTGCTGCGTACCCTCTACGCAAGATTCGGCGCACGATCCGGTCAACCTGAACACATTCAACGGAATCCGTATGTTTGACAGAGCCCAAAGCACCATCGCCAACGTCGATCCTGAACTCTGGAAGGTCATCGAGCAGGAAAACCGCCGTCAGGAAGAGCACATCGAACTGATCGCGTCGGAAAACTACACGAGCCCGGCCGTGATGGCTGCGCAAGGCTCGCAACTTACCAACAAATACGCCGAAGGGTATCCGGGCAAGCGCTACTATGGCGGCTGCGAATATGTCGACGTTGCCGAGCAACTGGCGATCGACCGCGTGAAGCAACTGTTCGGCGCCGAAGCCGCCAACGTGCAGCCGAACTCCGGCTCGCAGGCGAACCAGGGCGTGTTCTTCGCCATGCTCAAGCCGGGCGACACGATCATGGGCATGAGCCTCGCGCACGGCGGTCACCTGACTCACGGTTCGCCGGTCAACATGTCGGGCAAGTGGTTCAACGTGGTGAGCTATGGCCTGAACGAAGCCGAAGATATCGACTACGACGCGGCTGAAAAGCTCGCACAGGAACACAAGCCGAAGCTGGTCGTGGCTGGCGCGTCTGCGTTCTCGCTGCGCATCGACTTCGAACGGATGTCGAAGATCGCGAAGTCGGTGGGTGCGTATTTCATGGTCGACATGGCGCACTACGCCGGCCTCGTCGCCGCGGGCGTCTATCCGAACCCGGTGCCGCACGCCGATTTTGTCACCACCACCACGCACAAGAGCCTGCGCGGCCCGCGCGGCGGCGTGATCCTGATGAAAGCCGAGTTCGAAAAGCAGATCAACTCGGCGATCTTCCCGGGCATTCAAGGTGGTCCGCTGATGCACGTGATCGCCGGTAAGGCCGTCGCGTTCAAGGAGGCCCTGTCGCCGGAGTTCAAGGCGTATCAGCAGCAAGTCGTCGAGAACGCGCGCGTGCTGGCCGAAACGCTCGTCAAGCGTGGCCTGCGCATCGTCTCGGGCCGTACCGAAAGCCATGTGATGCTGGTCGACTTGCGTGCCAAGAAGATCACCGGCAAGGCAGCGGAAGCTGCGCTGGGCGCGGCGCACATCACGGTCAACAAGAACGCAATCCCGAACGACCCGGAAAAGCCGTTCGTCACGAGCGGTGTGCGTCTTGGCTCGCCGGCCATGACCACGCGTGGTTTCGGCGTCAAGGAAGCGGAGCAGGTGGGCAACCTGATCGCCGACGTGCTGGACAACCCGGAAGACGCCGCCACGATCGAACGTGTGCGTGCGCAAGTCGCCGAGTTGACCCAGC
>NZ_JAXDPY010000069.1:0-5659 GCF_034668105.1 Paraburkholderia sp.
GCTCGCGCCGGAGCCGGACACTTTCACGTCCAGCTTGGGAACCGTGCATTCCACTTCGAACTGCTGATTGTGCGCCGCACCATGAGTCGCGACCACCGTATATGTGGGCAACGCGATCTTGTGACCTTGCAGATACTCCTGGAGCAGCGTCTTGGAGTCTTTGCCGAGAGTGCGCGGGTCGATGTGGTCCAGAATCGGCACGTAGAGGCGTTTAATGACCGTCTGAGCTGCTTCGAAGCCACCGTCGAGGAACACTGCACCGAGCACGGCTTCGAGCGTGTCAGCAAGAATCGACGGACGGCGGAAGCCACCGCTGCGCAGTTCACCCTCACCGAGACGCAGCCCTTCGGAAATATTCAGGGCCTGAGCGATCTCGTAAAGCGACTGCTGTTTGACCAGATTGGCGCGCACGCGCGACAGATCGCCTTCGTCCAGTTTGCCGAAACGTTGGAACAAAAGCGCAGCCACCGCGCAATTGAGAACGGAA
This sequence comes from Paraburkholderia sp., assembly GCF_034668105.1. Taxonomy (GTDB): domain Bacteria; phylum Pseudomonadota; class Gammaproteobacteria; order Burkholderiales; family Burkholderiaceae; genus Paraburkholderia. The sequence continues at coordinate 488 of NZ_JAXDPY010000069.1, forward strand.
TCGCCGAGAAACTCGAGCCGTTCGTTGTGCGTGGAACTATGACTGCGGTGCGTTAAAGCCTGGCGCAACAATTCCGCATTGCGAAATTCGTAGCGCAGACGGCTTTCCAACGGAGATAGGGGCATGGGCAGAGTATAACGCGGGCGCCTGCCCCGGCGAAAACGCGGGACGGCCAGCGGAAAAAGCGTGGTGAAGCGACGTTACCGCGGATTCTTAAAGTAGCGTGCTAACACGCCGCGACTGATGTGACCGAAGTGTGGGCCACCTGCGCGGCGTGTCGTGCACTCAAGACATGCGGGCTCAGTGGAATGAGCCGATGCGCTTCAGATCGCTGAAGTTCATCCAGATGAAAAATGCGCGACCGACGACATTCTTGTCCGGCGCAAAACCCCAGTAGCGGCTATCGGCGCTGTTATCGCGGTTGTCGCCCATCATGAAGTAGTTGCCCGGCGGCACTTTGCAGATCACGCCGCGTGCGTTGTACGTGCAGTTATCGCGATAGGGATAATCTTCTGCGCCGACGATGAACGGCGGCACGGCCGGGTTGTTCAGAATCGCGTTCTTGCGGCCGTCCAGATCTTCTTCGAATTGCTTCGCGTAGCCGAGGCGCTCTTCGTCGAGGTAGTCAGGCAGCGCCGTTTCCGGCACCGGCTTGCCGTTGATCGTCAGTTGCTTGTCCTGATAAGCAACGGTGTCGCCCGGCAAGCCGATCACGCGCTTGATGTAATCGACCGATTCGTCTTTCGGGTAGCGGAACACCACCACGTCGCCACGTTCCAGCGGACGGCCTTCGGTGATCTTCGTGTTGGTGATCGGCAGGCGAATGCCGTAGTCGAATTTGTTGACGAGGATGAAATCGCCCACCAGCAGAGTCGGCACCATCGAACCCGACGGAATCTTGAACGGCTCGACCACGAACGAGCGCACCAGGAATACCACCAGAATCACCGGGAAAAAGCTCGCCGAATACTCGAGCCACCACGGTTGACGCAGCTTGTCGTCACGCAGACGGGCGCGCGTTTGCGCCGCGTTTTCGTCGGCGAAACGCTCGCCGACGCGTGCCTGCTGGCGGTCGAACTCAGCAACCGCGGCTTGCGCCGCGCGGCGCCGTTGCGGCATGAAAACCAGTTTGTCTGCGACCCATGCGACGCCCGTCAAAATGACGAGCACAAAAAGAATCAGCGCAAAATTCATAGAGATCCGTTGTTCGTCTTATTTGTCTTCGACACGCAGGATCGCGAGGAAAGCCTCTTGCGGAATCTCGACGGACCCGACCTGCTTCATTCGCTTCTTGCCTGCCTTTTGTTTTTCAAGCAGTTTCTTCTTACGGCTAATATCGCCGCCGTAGCATTTTGCCAGCACGTTCTTACGCAACGCTTTAATGTTCTCGCGCGCAATAATGTTCGCGCCGATAGTGGCCTGAATCGCTACGTCGTACATTTGCCGCGGAATCAGTTCGCGCATTTTCGACGCGACTTCGCGGCCGCGATACTGGCTCTGCGAACGATGCACGATCACCGACAACGCATCCACCTTGTCGCCGTTGATCAGCATGTCGACCTTCACGACGTCTGCCGCGCGATATTCCTTGAACTCGTAATCCATCGACGCATAGCCGCGCGAGATCGACTTCAGACGATCGAAGAAATCGAGCACGACTTCGCCCATGGGGATTTCGTACGTCAACTGGACCTGGCGGCCGTGGTACTGCATGTTGATCTGGTTGCCGCGTTTCTGCGTGCACAGCGTGATCACCGCGCCGACATAGTCTTGCGGCATGTACAGATTGACGGTGACGATCGGCTCGCGCACTTCCTCGATCTTCGACGGCTCGGGCATCTTGGCCGGATTCTCGACCATGAGGACCGTGCCGTCGCGCTGCAGGACTTCATACACCACGGTCGGCGCCGTGGTGATCAGATCCATGTCGAATTCGCGCTCGAGACGCTCCTGCACGATTTCCATGTGCAACAGGCCGAGGAAGCCGCAACGGAAACCGAAGCCGAGCGCCTGCGATACTTCCGGCTCGTACATCAGCGACGCGTCGTTCAGCTTCAGCTTTTCCAGCGAGTCACGCAGCGCGTCGTACTGGTTCGCTTCGACCGGATAGAGACCGGCGAACACCTGCGGCTTCACTTCCTTGAAACCCGGCAGCGGCTCGGCGGCCGGACGGTTCACCAGCGTGACGGTGTCGCCCACCTTCGCGGCGGCCAATTCCTTGATGCCCGCGATGATGAAGCCCACCTGCCCGGCGGACAGCGATTCGAGATTCTTCGACTTCGGCGTGAACACGCCGATATGCTCGACCGGGTACTGCGCGCCGGTCGCCATCATGCGGATCTTGTCTTTTGGACGCAGCGTGCCGTTGACGATACGCACCAGCATCACCACGCCGACGTAGTTGTCAAACCACGAGTCGATGATCAGCGCTTGCAGCGGTGCTTCGGGATCGCCCTTGGGCGGAGGCACTTTGGCGACCAGCGCTTCGAGCACGTCTTCCACGCCGAGGCCGGTCTTCGCGCTGCAACGCGTAGCGTCGGTGGCGTCGATACCAATCACGTCTTCGATTTCTTCGATCGCGTTCTCGGGGTTCGCGGCCGGCAAGTCGATCTTGTTCAGGACCGGGATCACATCGACGCCAAGCTCGATTGCCGTGTAGCAGTTGGCAACGGTTTGCGCTTCCACGCCCTGGCTTGCGTCGACGACCAGCAGCGCGCCTTCACATGCGGACAGCGAGCGGCTGACTTCGTACGAGAAGTCGACGTGGCCCGGCGTGTCGATCATGTTCAGGTTATAGATCTGCCCGTCACGGGCCTTGTACGTCAGTGCGGCGGTTTGTGCCTTGATGGTGATGCCGCGCTCGCGCTCGAGATCCATCGAGTCGAGCACCTGGGATTCCATCTCGCGGTCGGATAAGCCACCGCAGATCTGGATGATGCGATCCGCGAGCGTCGACTTGCCATGGTCGATGTGCGCAATGATCGAGAAGTTACGAATATGATCCATTCAGTACCGATCAAGCGAAAAAGGCGCGCTCGGACAATAGCGGAGCACGCCTTGTAAGTAGGTGAAAAACCTATCTATTTTAGCCGAAAAGGCTATCGCCCGGCGCACCTTGCGAAGCTCGGGCAGAAAAGACGGCTCAAGAAAGACGTGAAACAGGCGGGCGACAACGCACGTTCGTGCGCGATTTGGGCCTTTAATTGGACCCCGAATACGGGGATTCCGTTTGCGCCGCTGCCAGGCGTGCGGCAAGTGCGGCACGAACCCGCGGCGCGTCGAGGTGATAGTGACACAGTTCGACGCCGTCGCAGACGAGAACCGGCACCCATTCGTTATAACGCGCTTCCAGCAACGGATCGGTGTCGACGTCGATCACGACGACTTGCGCGCCAAATTCAGCCAGCAAAGGCTCGAGCGCGGCGCGCATGTCATCGCATAAGTGGCACCACGCGCGCCCGTAGAGCGTGAGCGGCGCCACCTGCTTCATTTCTGCGCGCGCGGGCGAATCGGCACGAACTGCGTGTTCTCGCCGCGACGGACCAGCAACGCCACCATCTTTTGCGAGTCGAGATGCGAGGTCAGATCGTCGAACTGCTTCGCGCTCGTGATGTCCGTGTCGCCGACGCGCAGGACGATGTCGCCCTTTTGCAGCCCAACGCGCACGGCCGGCCCGTCTACCGCGTCGATCTGCACGCCGTTGTGCAGTTTTAGCGCCTTTAACTGGTCAGCAGGAATATCGCTGACGGCGAGACCCAGCACGTTCGTGGCGCGCTGCTTCGGCACCGGCGGCTACTTCTGATCCGCCTTGGCGGTCTTGTCCGGTTGCATCTCGGCAATCGTGACCGGCAGATCACGCGTCTGGCCCTTGCGCCAGATCGTAATCGTCGACTTGGTGCCCGGCTTCGTGTCGCCGACCATGCGCGGCAAATCCGTCGCCGTGTCGACCGAATGGCCGTTGAACTTCAGGATGATGTCGCCTGGCTGCACGCCCGCCTTATCCGCCGGACCGCCCGGTTCGACGCTGCTGACCAGCGCGCCCTGTGCTTTCGGCAGCCCGAGTGAATCGGCCACGTCTTTCGTCACTTCACCGATCGCCACCGCGATCCGGCCACGCACGACCTTGCCCGAGGATTTCAGCTGATCGGCCACGCGCATCGCCTCGTCGATTGGAATCGCGAACGAGATGCCCATGAAACCACCCGTGCGGCTGTAGATCTGCGAGTTGATGCCGATCACTTCCCCTTGCATGTTGATCAGCGGACCGCCCGAGTTACCCGGATTGACGGCTACGTCGGTCTGAATGAACGGCAGATAATCGCCCGTATCACGCCCCTTGGCGCTGACGATACCGGCCGTCACCGTGTTCTCGAGACCGAATGGCGAGCCGATCGCGACGACCCACTCGCCCACGCGAACCTTGTTCGAGTCGCCGATCGTGATGGTCGGCAAATTAGCAGCGCTGATCTTCACGACGGCCACGTCGGTCCGATCGTCCACGCCAATCAGCTTCGCCTTGAACTCGCGCTTGTCAGTGAGCGTGACGTAAATGGTGTCCGCGTCGTCGACGACGTGCGCGTTGGTCATCACGTAGCCGTCAGCCGACAGAATGAAGCCCGAGCCGACGCCGCTGTTTTGTTCGGGATCGCTGTTGTCCGGCGAATCCTGGCTGCCGCCGCTCCCGCCTTTATCGTCGCCGCGCGGGGAGCTTGGGGCACCCGGAGATTGCGGCGACTGTGGCAAAGGAATACCAAAGAAGCGGCGGAAAAACTCCGACATGTCGCCGTCGTCCATGCCCGGCGGCAATCCGCCCCGGGCACCGCTGTTCGACACGCGCGTAGTCGTGCGAATGTTGACGACTGCTGGGCCGACCTTGTCGACGAGGTCAGTGAAGTCGGGCAGATTGGCAGCGGGAGCCGCCGACGCCATGTGCGGCACGAGCGGCAAACACGCCGCTACCACCGCGGCCGCGAGGAATTTGCGCACCGAGAAAGTCGTCATATCGTAGGAAGCCGAGGGATTCAGAATTCGGAGGATTACTTCGGAGCCTTGTATTCTATGGCAGACGCGAATTGCTGCAACGTGGTCTGGGGCACTTCACCGAGCAGAGTAATCCAGAAGTCGCCGCGCCGCTTGACCAGCACATGCGTCGCGCCGCTGCTGCCCGCGCCT
>NZ_JAXDPY010000070.1:0-7250 GCF_034668105.1 Paraburkholderia sp.
GGAGCCAGCCGAGCCAGCTGGCCCCGACACAATGGCGCCCGTCGCGTCCGTCCGGGGTTGCCACGGACGGTCGGGGCTGTCCGGCGCGATGTCGATGGATGACGTGGCGCATCCGGCCAGACCCGCCGTGACCAGGATCGCCACTGCGAATGGAGGCTTAAGCCGGCGCATGACTAGTGAAATCCTTCGCCGCGTCATTCGACGCAACGTGTTCAAGTTGAATGAGGCGTGCATGGCCGAGATTGATCAACGCGGTGCGAGTGCTGTCGTCAGCGGCTGCGTTTGGTCCAATCGTGTTGGGCGCAAAGGGCAAGGCGGGGTCCCGCTTAAGCGGCAAAGGCGAGTGCTGAGCAGCTGGCAAATCTGAATCTCCTACGACTGCATTACCCTCAACCGCGTTTTCAGCAGGCGCGAGCCCTGGCGGCAACCCACCCACGACGCGCCCAAGCCAACCATCGATCACAGCATCGACCGGTCGTCGTTCCGCAAGCAGGAACATCGGCCCTTCGAGCGCGTCGAGCCGGGCCAACGCGCCGCGGCGTTCGGCGATCCACGTCGAGTCAGGACGAACCCACGACGGCTCGTAATGCATCAGCGCGAGGTCCTGTTCCAACGCGCCGCACTGCGCCATGGCGCTCGCGGCTTGCGCCCGCCGCGTGACGGCATCGGGCAGGGCAGCCAGCCGCGCCCACTGCTGCCGTAGCGCGGCAAGCCCGCTGTCGACGCGCTCGGCCACGCTCACCGGCCACACGCGCGTGAAAACCAGATAAACGACCACATTGCCGATCAGGATCCCGATCGTGCGATCCCGCGCGATCGTCAGATCGTAGCCCGGCGCCGCGCCCTGCAACACGCACATGAAAAACACCAGCGCGATCTGGAAGCCGGCATAAGCAATCCGCGGCGAACCGAAAGCGACCCACGCCGACAACCATGCACCCACCAGCACGAGCGCCATCAACCCGACGACGGACGACAACACCGGCACCACGAACATGATCGCCGCAACACCGAGCAGCGCGCCGACCATGCACCCGGCAATCCGCAGCGTCATCTTCTCGACGGTCTCGGCGGTGGTGCCGAGCGACACCATGTAGACCGTGATGAAGCAGGTATGGATGCCGGGCCAGTCGATCTGCGAATAGAGCAGATAGCAGAACATCGCCGCCACAGTGGTCTTCAGTGCGTAGCGGACGTGATCGGGATTGGTGAATGCATCCGGAAGGAAGAAGCCGCCGCCTTTAGGGGCTGCCGGTGCCGCGATATCGGCTTTAATACGGGCTTCGGCGTTGGCTTCGGCACGGGTTTCGGCGTTGGCTTCGACGCGGGTTTCGGCGTCGGCTTCGGCGCGGGCTTCGGCACGGGTTTCGGCGTCGGCTTCGACGCGGGTTTCGGCGTCGGCTTCGACGCGGGCTTCAGCACGGGTTTCGGCGTCGGCTCCAGAACGGGCTTCGACGCGAGCTTCGGTTCGAACCACGCCTTCAGCCTCCACCGCGCCCGCGCTTTCAACCACCGCAAACCGGACAATCGCATCGCGCAGATCCTCGACGACGACGCGCGCGAGCGGCGTCAACTCCGTCACGGCAGGCGGCGCGAGTTCGATCTCGACCGGATAGCCACCGGCCTCGAGCATGCGAGCCATGTTCTCGAGCGTGTCGCCGATCGGTCCGGCGAACGATGCCGGCAGCCGTCCCGACGGTTCGTGCACCGAAAGATCGACCGCGACCAGGATCGCCAGCGTTGACGACACGGCCTGCCGCAGCGGCGCGATATCGGCGCGCCGCGACGATCCGTCCAGCGCCGAGAGCTTCAACCACGTGCCGATCTGCGCATCCCCTTCGCGCAGGCACGCGCTGAGCGCGTCGCCGGTCGACTCGGGTCCGGCCAGGCTGCGCGCGGCGAGCCGCAGGCGCCTCGCCAGTTCGCGGCCGGCCAGCTTGCGCGGCGAAGGCGCCACCAACAGGTTGACGCCGATCGAAATGCCAATAGGAATCGCGACCATCAACCACGCGTAGAGCAGGGCGCGCGTCGCGGCTTCGCCGAACGGCGCCATGCCGAGTTCGTCGAGTGCAAAGCCGACGATCATCGCGATGATCGCGCCCACCGGCCGCAGTTTGCTCGCCGATGTCACGAACAACAAACCGAACGACAGCACCGCGATGCACGAGACCCGCCAGAGCGGCTCGTCGAGCGCGAACATGGCCACCACCATGACGAGCCCGACGACCAGCGTGACCAGCACCAGCAGCGCCGAGCCCAGCACCACGCTCAGCACCCGGTCGGGCCGGTTCAGGAAGAACACGACATAGGCGGAGATGGCGGCTTCCGGCGTGCCGTAGGCGCTCGTCGCGAACGCCGTCAGCGCGCAGATCAGCGCGATCCGGGTCGCCATCTGTGCTCGCCCGGGATAGGGCGCAAGCAGCTTCAGGATGTCGGCGGGGCCCGGTCGGGCAAGATCACCGGCAGGCTGCGCCATGCCGGACCTCGACTATCGCGCTCGCACCGATTCGCACCAGCCGGGCGGCCGGTTCGTCGAGCCGCACACGGACAGGGAAGCGCTGGGCAACCCGTACCCAGTTCACGGATTGCTGAACGATCGGCAAGGTGCGCGGCAGATTGATGCGGTCCGAATCGGCAACGCCCGCTCCGATGCCGACCACTTGGCCGTGAATCGCCTGGCTTCGGTCGATCATCGAATAGACGGTTGCGCAATCACCTGGCTGGATCCGCGCGAGCGCTCCTTCGCGGAAGTTGGCGACGGCGAACCATTCGTCCGCATGCACCAGCGTGAAGATCGACTGATGCGGCGCAACCGTCTCGCCCGCCAGCACCGAGAGCCCCGTGACGAAACCATTCTGCGGCGCGCGCACCACGCTGTCGTCGAGACTATGCTGCGCGAGCGCGAGTGCGGCCTCGCGCGCATGGACGACGGCGATGGCGTCCGCCTCGTCGCCGATCGTCTTCGCGCTTGCCTGCTTCTGAGCCTGCGCCTGCTTGAGCGACAACGCGGCATCGCGCTCGGCGACCTGCGCCTGATCCAGCTGCTGGACCGGCACATAGCCCTTTGCCACGAGCGGTGTGAGGCGCTGCACGGTGCGCGATGCCAGTTCGTAGTTGTGGGCCGCCTTGCCGGTCTGGTCGTCCGCGATGGTCGCGTTGGCACGCTCGCCGACGATCGTCCGGCGTCGTGTTTCGAGCGCCGCGCGGGCGAGTTCGAGGTCGGCCTGGGTCTGCGCGACCACGAGACGGAACGGCACAGGATCGATCTCGAAGAGCACGTCGCCTTTGGCGACCCGCTGGTTTTCCTGCACCGCCAGCCTGACGATCCGGCCGCCGACCGGCGACGCGACGTGCACCACGTCGGCGTCGATCGTCGCGTCATCCGTAGATGGAAAGCGGGTGGTGCGGTCGTAGCCGTAAAGGGCTGCCGCGATGCCAAGCAAAACAATCACGCCCGCGATCACGCGGCCTTTGACGGAAGCCTGGCGCTTGCCGGCGATTTTCATAAGAGCTGTCCTGTTCCCGCAAGCCAGAAGAGCACCGCAACCGTCATGCCGATGGCGACGCAGACGGACAGTTGAAACGGCACGATCTGCGCCCACCCGGTGGACACGAAGATTCGATGCGCGATGAGTGCACCGACGAACCCCGCTACGGCGCTCACCAACCAGAGCGGAAAGTAGGCGCCGGAAATTTCATACGATGGTGCGCCACGCAGCGTGCATCCCTGCAAGCACACGCTCAGGACGGCGATGGCCGGAAGGCGCCGCGTGCGCGGCACGATCGAGGCGCGGGCGCTGCTTTGATCTGGCATAAACGGCATGGCAGCGTGGCGAGGAAGTAATGGAAGCAAGAAAGTCACAGGCACTTTACCAGCGCAGCAGTTTCGTTTCGACGTTTTCCATTGGTAGCACGAAACTTTATCCGCGAAGCATCGTCTGTCTGATCCGATCGTCAACGATATCGGCTTGCCGGCGCGTGGCTGCGTGCATACGCGAATCGAACGCTACTTGTCGGGGCCGGAGGTTCTGAGCGGGAAACAAACATGGCGGCAAGCAGACCGAGGCACCCGCCGAGAAGCGTCTCCCAGGCGCGTGCTGCAAGCAGCGGGATTGAATGCACGCCGCTTGCCGCAAGCGTCACGATCAACGTAAAAGCGAACGCACCGCACGCGATGTCGTAGCGCTCCGGCAACGCCATCGCATAGACGATCATCGCGAGTGCGGCAGCGGCAGGAAAGGGCGCCGCTTCCGCCGCTGAACGAGTATCAGGAATACAGGGATGGATAAAAAAGTGAAATTTTTCCTCCCCGCCTGTCGATCGTGATGCTCTTGCTTCGTCGTCTCAGTAGCGGCATGCGACTTGCCTGCACATATAGCCATCCCTGACAGGAGATTTGCCATGACGATTCAAAAGATCACGCCTTTCCTTTGGTACGCCACTGAAGCCGAAGAGGTCGCAGCGTTCTATACGGCGATCTTTCCCGACTCGCGCATCACCCGGGTCACGGCGGTGCCGAGCGCCGGTTCCACGAAGGTGGTCGATTTCGTGCTGTGTGGGCAGCCCTTCATCGCCATGAGCTCCGGGGGCGGCGATTCGTTCAACCATGCGATATCCCTGCTGGTCAACTGTGAGGATCAGGCGGAAGTCGACCGCTATTGGAATGCTCTGCTCGAGGGCGGCGGTTCAACGGATGCGTGCGGCTGGCTGAAAGACCGCTTCGGCGTCTCGTGGCAGATCTGTCCGACCGAGCTGCTCCGGATGATGGCCGACCCTGATCCGGTGAAGGCCGCGCGCGTGGCCGAAGCCATGATGAAAATGGTGAAGCTTGACCTCGCCACGCTCAGAGCCGCCTATGCGGGCACGGCCGGCTAGCCGGGGCCACGCGGAGTTCGACGCGCTTCGACGACGAATAGTGAAAGACCGCTGCGCGTACGCCAGCGTTCAGATATTGCCGTGCGATAACAAACGCGCGTCCGCCGCAGCCCGCAATTCAGCCAGCAGTGCGTCGCCTGACCATGCAGGGCGCGTGTCCGCCCGTTCCGCTTGCCGCACGAGTTCGCACAGCCGTGCGTTGACCGGAGCCGTTTGCCCAAGGCGTCGGGCGAGACGCACGACCTCGCCGTTGATCCAGTCGATTTCCGTGGCACGCGCTGCCGCCAGGTCGTCGGACATCGACGAGCGCGCGAGCGGATCGATCGTCAGCATCCTGCGGCCCAGCCGTTCGAACACCGCGTCGGGTACGGCGAGCACATGCGGTATCCAGCTTGACGGAAGCGGCGTCACCTTGGCCGGCCGTATGCCGGCCCGTTTCAGTAGCGCGAGCGCTTCTTTCTGCGCCATCGCGAGACAGCGCCGGTAGGCGCGTTGCGAGAGCTCCTCTTTCAACGGACGGTTCGCCAACGCGTTGATCGCATTGTTGAGGTTGAGCAACAGCTTCGCCCATTGCACCGGCAACATGTCGACGTGCTGGATCAGCGGCAAGCCGGCTTGCCTGAATGCGTCGACGAACGGCTGCATGGCCGGCGCATGTCTGATCTCCAGGTGGCCCGCTGAACCTTGATGAAACGCGCCAGGGCCGCGCTCGACGACATTGAAGGGCACCATCCCCTCCAGCACCGTGTGTTGCGGCAGCGCGGCACGCAATATGTCGGCATTGCCCACGCCGTTCTGGAAGCTCACGACAATCGCGCCAGGCCGAAGCACGCCGGCCAATTCCGCGGCGGCCGTGGGTGTCGCGGCAGACTTGACGGTGACCAGCACGAGGTCGGCGGTGGCGGCGCTGGCCGCGTCCGTCGACACGTCGGTGTGCTCCGGTGGCACATACCAGCGACAATTGTCGTGCCGCGACAGCGTGATGCCTTGACTGCGCAACTGGTCGGCGATGCGCGCACGCCCGATGAAAGTGACGTCGCTGCCGCCGGCCAGAAGCCGTCCGCCGACATAGCAGCCAATCGAGCCGGCGCCGTAGATAAAGATCTTTGCCATATGGGTTCTCAGGTGACTTTCTCGTCCATCCGCGATGTCTTGAATCGACAAACGCGGGCGATGACGCTTACGCCGTTCGCTCAGCACCTGTCATCGTGCGAAGCGCAAGGCGCGAATGGACCGCGTCAATCCGCGTATCCGGGGTTGCGGCGATCGAGCCGGCGCAGCAGTCCGGGCCATGCCAGCGCACCTAGCGTGACGCCTCTCGTCACCAGTCCAAGCTGCTCCTTGATGCCGCTGAGAATCGGCAGTGGAATGGACGTGAGCTTTCCGCCACCGGCCTGCGCCCGCACCTGAATCATGCAGGACGCTTCAAAGAAGTACATGGCGACGAAGGCGTCCGCCGCCGTCGCGCCCACCGTCAGCAAGCCATGGTTGCGCAGCATCAGAAATCGCCATTCTGGATTTCGACCGGTTGCGCGCGGCCAGTCTCGGCGATCCCGCTTCGTGACGATGACGATAACGTTGACTGCCGCGCCGTTTCGTCACGAGGCGCCAGCCACACTCCGACCTGAGCTCGACGATGGCGGGAAGCCGTAGACCGCTTCCGGATTGCCGACAAGAATCTTTTCCACGGTGTTTTCATTGCCGGCACAGCGGATGAGCCAGTCCAGCAGCAACACATCGACGGGACGCGGCTGCGCGTTAGGGTGCGGCCAGTTGCTTGCCCATAGGCAGCGCTCCGGATAGCGCGCGGCGAGCGTGCGCGCGAGCAGCGCGACGTCCTCGTAGTCCGGTGCACCATGGCGAGAGGTTTCATACGGTGCGGACAGCTTGACCCAGCATTGTCCGCGATCGAGCAGGCGGCACAGCGAGCGGAACGCTTCGCTGTCCGGTTGCACCGGCTCGATGAACTTGCCGGTGTGATCGATGACCAGCTTGCAGGGCAAGTCCTTCAGCGCCGACTCGTGAGTGGGCAGGTCGCGTCCGTCGAGCTGGAGATCGATGTGCCAGCCGAGCGAGGCGATGCGGGCGGCGTCGGCTTCGAGGTCGCTCCATGAACTAAGACCACCGGCGAGCATCATGTAACGCAGACCGCGAATGCCCGCTTGGTGCAGACGGGCAAGTTCAGCGTCGCCGTGCTGTGCCTGCGCCTGCGGCGGGAGCATTGCAATGCCGCGTGCCGCGTCGCCGAACCTTGCCAATGCCGACAACGTGCAACTGTTGTCGAAGCCATAGCCCGTGGGTTGCACCACGACGACCCGCGTCAAGCCCAACTCCTTTTGCATCCGCTGGTACGCGCTTACGGGTGCGGGCGGCGG
>NZ_JAXDPY010000071.1:0-8987 GCF_034668105.1 Paraburkholderia sp.
AAAGGCGCCGCGCAGGTTGACGTTCATCACCGCGTCCCATTGCCCGACGCTCATCTCGTGGAACGGTGCGTTGCGCTCCATGCCTGCGTTACTGACCAGGATATCGACGGTGCCAAACTCAAGCACCGCTGCGGCAAACATGGCCTGCACTTGCGCCTCGTCGGCAACATCGGCCTGTGCGGCTATCGCGCGTTGCCCGCCGCCGCGAATCTCTTCTGCCACCGCCTCGGCGTCCGCTGGATTGGCCACGTAGTTGACTATCACGTTGGCGCCAGCCCTGCCGAGCGCGACAGCGATAGCGCGGCCGATGCCGGAATTGGCACCGGTCACCAGCGCGGTCTGGCCTTTGAGCAAGTCCAGCGACTTCAGGGCCGGGATCGCGGGCTGCGGCAGGTTCCTGTTGACGTAGTAATTGTGCATGGTGTGTTCCTTTGATCAGTTGCCGGCCAGGCATGGCATCACGCGGGCTTCGCAGGTGCCCTCGCCGTCACGGCTGTTGTCTTTTCCAGATTCGTAAGATGCCCTGTCTTTCCAGACTGCCCGGACCGGCGCTTGCCCGGAGAATTCGACGCGCTCGAGGATCGGCGTCGAACCGCGCCTGGCGCGACCCGGAATAGTCGGGTGTCAGGTGGGCGTGCGCAGCGGCTGAGGCCGGGTGCGCCGGTCAGCAGTGAGTGGCGCGAACGAATCAAGGGCGGCATGGACGAGACTGGCCGCATCAAATCTGCTTCTCGTCGCCTGCTGCAGCATTCTGCGGCGGGTCCTCAACCCATTGCCAGAACAGCTGGTACCCCACCGCGAGCACCACTGGACCAATAAACAGACCAATGACGCCGCCTGTGACCATGCCGCCCAGCGCGCCGATCAGCACCACCGGCATCGGCACATCGACGCCACGGCCCAGCAGCAGCGGCTTGAGCACGTTATCGGCCAGCCCCGCGATGAAGACATAGATGGAGAAGACAATGGTCGCCACGCTCGCGCCCTCCGTGGCAAACACGAAAATAATCACCGGGATGGTGATCAGCGTGGCCGGCAGTTGCATGATCCCGAGCAGCAGCACCGCCAGCGCCAGCAGGCCGGCGGCAGGAATGCCCTTGACCACGAAGGCGACGCCAATCAACAGCATCTGGATAAAAGCGATGCCTACCACGCCTTGCGCTACCGCGCGAATGGTGGCGGTGCACAGCACGGCAATGTGCGGACCTTTCTGCGGGCTGAAGATGCGCGAGGCAATCTGCACGGCGCTGCGATTGCCTTTCTCGCCATAAGCCATGAAGATGCCCGCGATGATCAGGGCGATCACGAATATCAGCAGGCCTTTGCCCACGCCCGCGGCCGCGCCCAGCAGCGCACGGCTGGCGTCCTTGAGCTGCGGTGCGAGTTTGTGCAACAGGCCGGTCAAGTCGGTGGCGGCTTGTAGCCAGAAGTCATACAGACGCTGGCCTACCAGCGGCCAACTGGCTACCGACTCGGCCGGCGGCGGAATGTGCAAACCCTCACTCCTGACGATGGCCATGGCATGCTCCACGGAGTCGACCATGGCGACGCCCAACAGATAGGCCGGCACGATGATGATGGCGATCGCGATCAGAACAATCAGCGCGGCGGTGCGACCGTCCTTGTTGCCCAAACTGCGCCTTAGCCTCACCTGCAGAGGGTAAAGGGTAATCGCCAGGATCAGAGACCAGACGATCAGGCTGAGGAACGGGAGGACTATCTCGAAGCAGAAGATCGCCAGGACGGCGATCAGGCCGGCACGGATCAGTACCTCGAGCAGTCCACGGGACAGCGCCTTTTCGGAGGTGGGCGTGGGCAACATCAATTGTCTCCGTGCAGGTCGCCAAGATTCACACCGGGAAGCAGGCCGCTGGCTCAACGGGTGGCCGGGGATGCAGCGGCGTGCCACAGCCACGTCGTTGCTTGCGACGCAGCCGTGAGTACCAGCTCTGTAGTGCTGCACTTATTTCGTGGTCCATGCCACAGGCAGAGTCCGATGAAATCAATATTGGTAGCGGCGCTGGCCTCAGTTTCACCTGCGGAGGTACTTCGGCCTGGAGAAATGTCCGCGCACCCGGTTTTCCAGGGAATCATCCGGTCGGCGCGACCCGCCGACCCAATCAAGAGGGATTACTGACCCGCATCCTTAAGTGTCAGCGAATTCTTCACAGACGTAACACCGGGCACACCCTTCGCTAATTCTGCCGCCTTGTCGATCTGGGTCGAGTCAGTGAGGGATCCCGCCAGCGTCACTGCACTGCCTTTTGCGATGATGTTGATTCTGGAAGTGTTGACACCGCCCTTCGAGAGCGCGTGAAGCACTTTCTTGCTGAGTGCGCGATTCGCCTGTCTGGTGGCTTTTGCGCTTCCCCCGCTTGCCGGCGCCATGCTGGATTCAGTCGACGGCGCAGCGGATTCGCTAGTCTGCGACCATGCATTGACGGAAGCCACAACGATCAATGCGCCACCCATCAGTTTGAATGTGCTGATTGCTTTCATTGCTCGCTCCAGTTGAACCATGATAAATCCCGCAGAGATCGCCGGTCTGCCTCGACGGCGCAGGCTAGTACGTTAGTGCATGTAGGTTGCTCCCTGCTTAGCCCTTATCGCCCCTGGACAATTCCGAGTTTTCGGGAGCGAGCGACAAGGGTGCTCAAACTCTCATAGGAACTCTGCTCCCGCTTTTCCAGCAAGACAATAGGACCTTGGTTCAATACCTTGACCATGTCGAGCGCCGTACGGGGAGTGCGCTTCGCGCGAGGCCAGTGCGCTCCCATCCGGGAGGGCCACACACCGCCACAAACTTGGGTCTCCGTCGCCAACGGCTGGTGCAGTGCCATGCGACCCAGTCCGCGAACAGCAGGACCTGCATGAGAGTCTTCCATTTCCGGTTAGCCCCAGGCCGGCCGCTTCGGCGGAGGTGGCCGGCGAGGCCCTTATTTCCTGACTGCTGGCTCCACGGAAATGGCGACGGCTTCGGTGTACACGGCCTCGACCTGATCGCCCTTCCTGATGTTTGCCAACTGAGCGGGATCCTCCACCTTCAGGTCTACCATGTTGCCCTTGGGACCTTTCAGGGTGACGATCTTGCTTTTCGAGTTGACATTGACGACGTCAGCCACGACTGTCACCTGTCTGCCCACGGTGCCTCCGGGCTTGCCCCCGGCTGGCGCGCGTTCCATCATCGGCTGTTCCTCGACAGACCGAACGCCGTCTCCGTCTTTCTTGAGGCTGAGGGTGAGGGCTTCCCGGTAAACGGTCTTGACGACGTCGCCGACCTTGATCTGATCAAAGTTACGCGCCTCGTCACCGACGATCACTTCAACGAGCTTGCCATTAGGGCCTTTCAGCAGGACGGTCCTCGTCGCGGGGTCGATTTCCTGCACCGTGGCGGTCACCCGGGTGGTTCCCCGGATGGTTGCCTTACCTGGCGCTTTCGTCACTTCCACGCTGGTTTCCGGCTGTGCCCACGCTATATTCGACATGGCCACCAGGGCGGCGATGACCAGAAATTTTCTATTCCTCATTAACGTCTCCTTTGAAATGCTGAAGCTTTAACGCCATGAAGTCTTTGCATTGTGGGCGTATTGCTGACGCGCGTTTACCAGTACCGAACCGACGCCCTGGCATCGTTGCTTCTTAAAACGACGGTGAGGTCAACGAGACTACATGCGCATTTGCGGGTGGACAATTGGCCTTTGGTTCAATCCAATGAATGTCCCGGCAACCTGCCGTTCGAGTCGAGAAATAGAAGAGCGCACGAGCCCGACATTTACTATTGCTTGCATCATGACTACGATTGCACTACAACATTGATGTTCGTGTGCAGCAGTGACCTCACTTGTCATGGGATCGGGCAGGCCCGCAGTATCTGCGCTGGCTGAACCCGGAATTGTCGCCGGCACAATGCGCCACGACGTGACAAACCGCTTTTCCGGCCAGGGCGCCGCCGCCCGGGAAAGCGCACTCGCAGGCGAACTGCAGTCCTGAGCATCTTGCCCGCTTCGCAAAACGTAGCGGCGGTATGTGCCTTATCAAGGCGCGTATCTCCCGTCGAAATCCAGAGAGAGCTTTTCCGCCAGTCGCATCACTCGGTGCGAACCCATGAGAGAATTTCGGCTATGAGCATCGTCATGCCAGCCATCATTGTTCTGGAAACGGCTGTCGTTCTGTGGTTGTTAATCGTGTTCGCCCGGCAACGACGAACGGCAGTGTCGATTTCTAGTCTTAAACCGCCATATGTCGGCATGCACCACGTTGAGCACGCCAAAGCTCATGTCGATGCAATGAAGTCTCGTATTTTCTCCCATTCGAGCAGGAGCAGTTCGTTCGCCCGGGCGACGCGGGCATTTTCGTCAGGAGAGCCTGACGAAAATGCTTACGTCGCGAGAGAACCCTTATCGCGGCAACCCGGTCAACGCGCCTCGCGTGCGGAGCGTCCATTCTCGGACAAAGTCCACGCAATCGCTTTTGTGCGCTGCCATGCACACGACAGTAAGGTACGGCCGACAGAGCTAAACGATTCTCCTGCGCAAGATGCGGAACGAGGGCGCGGTGAAGCGTACTTTCGTGAAGCGCTCGCATTGCTGCCGATTTCCATTCTGATGCTGGGCAAGCGTGGCCTGATATTGATGGTCAATCCGCAAACCGCAAAGATGTTTGGATACGAATGCGACGCATTGATCGGCAAGCCTTTCGAACTGCTCGCGCCTGGGTTTCGCTTCGACACTACTGGTCCGCATTGGGCAGACCAGTTCGCGTTGCATGAATCGCGCAACGGCCCGCCGTCGCACGAACTCTCTGCGAGGCACAGCGACGGCACGCAGTTTCGGGTGGAAATTGATCTGAAGGCATTTCACTTCGGTGACGACTGCGTGACGCTCGCATCCATCATCGACAGGACAGAGCGAAACGAACTGGAGCGCAATCACCGGGATCTGGCGCATCTGGCACGCGTGTGCACAGTGGGCCAGCTTGCTTCGTCGCTGGCGCATGAACTGAATCAGCCGCTGACCGCGATCCTCAGTAACGTGCAGGCTGCGCAGCGCTTTCTCGCGGCCGATACCATCGATCTCGCCGAGGTGGGGGAGATACTGAAGGACGTCGTCAAGGATGACTATCGCGCAAGCGAAGTGATTCGGCGCATTCGCGCGGTCGTCAAGAAGGGCGATCTGGAAGTCGCATCACTTGATCTCGCAGGAATCGTACGTGACGTGGTTTTTCTGGTGCGCA
The DNA here is from genome assembly GCF_034668105.1 of Paraburkholderia sp. Classification (GTDB taxonomy): domain Bacteria; phylum Pseudomonadota; class Gammaproteobacteria; order Burkholderiales; family Burkholderiaceae; genus Paraburkholderia. The sequence goes on from NZ_JAXDPY010000071.1 coordinate 5,233, forward strand.
GCGATGCCATTGTGCGTGGGACAAAAGTCACGCTCGAAATAGACGACGATCTGCCGCCGGTGCACGGCGATAAGGTGCAATTGCAGCAAGTCATGCTCAATCTATTGCTCAATGCATTCGACGCGATGAATAACGTGCCGCCGATCGATCGCGTGGTGTCGGTAACGCTCACCCGCGAGGGAAAGGATAGGGTTGGCATCGCCATAAGCGATCGTGGTCACGGGTTGACCGCGGACAAGCTGGATAAGATCTTTAAGCCGTTTTTTACATCGAAACCCCAGGGGCTCGGTTTGGGACTGTCGATAAGCCGTTCCATCATTGACATGCACCATGGGCGACTCTGGGCCGAAAACAACATCGACCGAGGCGCGACGTTCTTTGTCACATTGCCGGTAGGGGATGCGACGGAGCGAGATGAGTCGCGATAGAGACCATGACAGATTCCGGTTCGCTTGTATTCGTTGTCGACGACGACGATTCCGTGTGCCGCGCGCTGGCGCGTCTTATTCAATCTGCGGGCTATCGGGTGGAAACATTCGGTTCGGCGCGCGCCTTTCTCGACAGGATGCCCGCCGATGTCTGTCCAGCGTGTGTGGTACTGGACATTCAATTGCCGGATCTGAGCGGGCTCGAACTGGCGCGTGAGCTCAATGGAGCGCTACCGGTCATTTTCGTCACCGGTCACGGCGACATCGCGATGGGCGTGGGGGCGATGAAAGCGGGGGCATCTGACTTTCTGCCCAAGCCCGTGTGCGACACCGACCTTTTGCGTGCGATCGAACGGGCGCTCGAGCATTCGGTGCAAACGCGTGCCGTCCGGCAGGAAATGGATTCGATCCGTGTTCGCGTCGAACGGCTGACGCCGCGTGAGCGGGAAGTCATGGCGCTCGTCGTGACCGGCCTTTTGAACAAACAGGTGGCAAGCGAACTCGGCACCGTCGAGCAGACGGTCAAGGCCCACCGCATGCGCGTGATGTCCAAGATGGAAGCGACGTCGCTCGCCCAGCTTATCCGTATCGCAGACAAGATCGGCCTTCCTGGCAATGCCGAATCTCGCGTAGCGCGCCGAGCATCGGAAATCCGGCGTCAGAACCGGTGATAGTCCGGGCAAGTGGTCTGCCTTTTGGCTGGCATAGCACCAAGGTCCACTATCGGCCTGTTCGCCCGGCTCGTAGTCTATGGGTTTAGGGAGCGCAGTTATCGTGCATTCCGCAGACCGGACTACGTGCAATGGGAAAACTCAAACCGTTCGTTGTCGTCGTCGATGATGACGACTCGGTGGGCCGCGCGATCAAGAGACTTCTGCGCTCTGTGGGGATCGCTGCCGAAACGTTTGCAAGCGGTGAGGCGTTCCTCGACGTGATGTCGTCCCTGCCGTCATACCGTCCTGACTGCGTCATTCTGGATGTGCAAATGCCCGGGCTCAATGGACTCGAGGTACAGCGGCGTCTGTCCGGCAGTGGCACGCCAGTCGTTTTCATCACCGCCCACGATGACGTCAGCGTGCGCGAACAAGCCTTCGCAGCCGGTGCGGTCGCCTATTTGCGCAAGCCGTTTAATGACGAGCTGTTTGTGCGGACGGTACGTGCGGCCCTCGAAGGCGGACGGCCGCCGCAGTGAGGACTCGCCGATGAGTCAGTATTGGACCAAAGTTCAATTGTCATCGGACAGGTCCGCTACCAATACTACTAGTACCTGAAGCGCGGCGTTTGCCTGTTCGGGCACGGACACATCCAGTTACGCATCCGCATCCGGGACATCACGTCCTGAGCTCGAGAAAAAGACACCTGGTGCGTATCGGACACTGGTTGCGACAACGCCAAAGGTGGGTGAACTCGCGACCAGGGTAACTGCAGTCCTTGTGTCTCCGGATACCGCAGACATCGGATTGCAACGCGACCCAACTCAGTCCCCGACTTCCCGACCGAGGGGCGGCTCGCCGCGTCGGCGTGAGATTGTCGTGAGTCAGGGCCGCAACAGGATCAACCTGGAGGCTTTCCGCTATGCACCCTCTAATGCGAGTGTCGATCGGGCTTGTGATGGTGGCACTGGGATACCCAGTGGCAGCCCAGCAACCCATCTTTTATCCGGCTAAGGGCCAAAGTGCCCAGAAGCAACAGAGCGACACCGCGGCGTGTCAGGGATGGGCAAAGCAGACGACGGGTGTGGACCCCGTCGCGCTCGCTCAGCAGGCGTCAACGCAACCCGGCGCGCCGCCGCCACAGGGTGAGCGGCTGAGGGGAGCTGCACGTGGTGCAGCGGGCGGAGCCGCCATTGGTGCGATTGCGGGCGATGCGGGAAAGGGCGCGGCGATCGGCGCGGTTGCCGGTACCGCGGCCGGCGGCATGCGACAGCGTCGCTCGCAGCAGGCGGCCGCCGAGCAGTCCCAGTCGAACCAGCAGCAGACGTCGCAACAACTGGCTACTTTCAACCGGGCGGTCGGGGCATGTATGACCGGCCGCGGATATACGGTTCAGTAACCTCATCAGGCAGCAGGGGACGCGACCATGAAAAAGAACACCCTCCGTATGGCGCTCGCAGTGTTCTTCTGCTTCGCTTCGGCCACGCTATCGGCGGCGGACTTCGACGGCAGCAAGCCGTTGCTGTGCGCCACCATCGACGCGCACGCCTGCGATCCAGGGGAAACCTGTTTGCGCGCCTTGCCGTCGGAGTTGGGCGCACCGCAATTCCTGCGCATCGACGTTGCGAAAAAGACCATTACGGGTCCCCAACGCGTGACGCCGATCCGCTTCATGCAAGCCGACGAGAGTCAGATTGTTCTCCAGGGAACCGAATTCAGCTTCGCGTGGACGATCGTGCTCGACAAGGTGGACGGCGCGATCAGCGTGACGCTCCTCAACCGTGAAGACGCCTTGGTGCTGTTCGGTGCTTGCACCGCCATGTAGTCGCGACGGGTGATCTCATGAAACAAGCAACGCCTGATTTCTTCCTGCACCCGCTGCCCTCGCGCCATTCGCGACGGCAGCGGGCGCGCTCATCTGCGCGGTTGCTGGCCTACGCAACATTGGCGCTGTGTGCTGCGTGCCACAAGCCGGCTCCGACGCCGCAAGCCGGAGCGGCCGACGTGACCGTCATGACGACGGGGCCGCGCGATACGCCCGTGGAATTCGAATTCACTGCGCAAACGCAGAGTTCGCGCGAAGTGGAGATTCGCGCCCGCGTGGACGGCTTTCTCGATAAGCGGGTCTATACCGAGGGGCAACTGGTTCATGCCGGGCAGACGCTCTTCCTGATGGACCCGAAACCATTTGAAGCCGAGCTGCAGACGGCCAAGGGCCAGCTCGCGCAACAGCAGGCGCGGCTCTATGTGACAAAGGCGAATCTCACGCGCGTGATCCCGCTCGCTGCGCAGAACGCTTTGAGCAAGAAGGATCTGGACGACGCGACCGGCAACGAGAAGAGCGCGGAAGCGGCCGTGATCGCCGCCAAAGGGCAGGTGCAGACGGCAGAGCTCAACCTTGGCTATACCACCATCAAATCGCCGCTCAACGGTCTGTCGAGCTTCGCGAGACAGCAGGACGGCAGCTATGTGACGGCCGGAACCGCCGGCTTGCTGACGTATGTCTACCAGCTCGATCCGATGTGGGTGAACTTCAGCATCTCCGAGAACGAGTTGCTCAGATACCGCGACGAGATCAACAAGGGCAGTCTCCGGTTTCCGGCTAATAACGATTTCACCGTGACTGTCTTGCTGGCTGACGGCAGCCAGTTTCCCAATCAGGGCCATATTAACT
>NZ_JAXDPY010000072.1:0-11515 GCF_034668105.1 Paraburkholderia sp.
CACGAACGACCAAAAACGTTTTCACCACCGATGGAGTGTCACATGAAAATCCAATCCGCTATCGCTACGCTGGTGCTGGGTGCGGTTCTCGTTTCGCCGGCGTTCGCGGAGAACAGCCAGCAAACGAAAATGGCCGACTGTAACAAGCAGGCCACGGGCAAGAAAGGCGACGACCGCGCCGCCTTCATGAAGACCTGCCTGTCGGCCAAGCCGGCCGCTGCCGCGCCGATGAGCCAGCAGGACAAGATGAAGGCGTGCAATGTCCAGGCTACCGGCAAGAAAGGCGATGACCGCAAGGCCTTCATGAGCACCTGCCTGTCGTCGAAGCCCGCTAACTAAACTAAACGCGGGACCATCGGCGCGGCCCACACGCTGCGCAACCCGCCACGTTTTGCTCGAACGGGGCCGCGCCATTGTCCGGCGCGGCTGCTGCCTTTCTTCTTGCCTATCCCTGCTCTGCGCCATAACGCTTCGCCCTCGCGCCAGCCGCCGCAGAGCGTGCATCCGCCCGAACGCAACGTTTTTCTTCTATGATGGCTGCGGAGACGGCCCACCCCCATATACAACATTAGACGGGCCGCCATCTTGTCGTTGGTGCTGCAGAGCATCGATCGGAGGCAAGGATGGTATCGAAGCATAAAAACCGCTGGTTGAGGCGGTGGCTGGTCGTCATCGTATTCTGGGCCGTGCCCGTGGCGATCGTTGCGGTCAGCGAAATCCGCGAGGAAATGGCGTACAACGCCGTCGACCTCGACCGTGCGCTGACCACCTGGAATTTCACCGACGCCCAACGCGCCGCCGGCGCGCCCGCGCACTGCCATGGCAAGCCCGATGAGGCGCAAGCCGCCGGCTGTCCGGCTGCTGTGCTGGCCGCCAATGCGCCACGCCAGCAGGATGCCCGCGATGAATACAGCGTGCGCCGCTCCACACTCATGGCTTACCTCTGGCATGCATTCGTCGGCTACTGGATCGTGCCGGCTGTCACGCTGTTTGTGATTGGCGTATTGATCGGCATGATTCGCCGTGCGTTGCGGCGTCCGCCGGTCAAGAGTCCGGCGAATCATGGGTGAAAACGCGATGCGGCGTCGAGGCAACACTTTCAGTTTGATTTCAATGCGAATCGCAATGACGCAAAATCGGTAAAAACGGGTACTTGATACGCGTTCGGCCTCGGCGCCGCCGAGCTGAGCCGGGCCGCGCACAGCTCGGCGGGAGCACGCTCGAACGCGCTGTCCACGCGTCTTTCGACACGCTTCTGACACCGGTCAAAATTACATCACAGCGCCTTACGATTGGACGCAAACCCCCGCCCCACAAGGCTTTTCGCCAAACGACGAAGTACGCTATTTACGCTTGCGTGTGATATAACACAAAGGCAACCCGGCAACACCACATGAGGTTGTGCCCAGGAACCATGATGGAGAAAAACGATGCAAAGACGAAACTTCATGTTGAAAACTACCGCTGCGCTCGCTTTCGGAGGCCTTGCACTCGCTGGTTGTACGACTAACAGCGGCAACCCCAGCACGCCTGCCACTGATTCATCCAAACGCCAGTCGATCGACGCCAGCGTCGACGGCACCATGTCGCGGCTGTTTACGACCGTGAAGGGTTCGCGCGAACTCGTCTCCAAGGCGCGCGGTGTACTGGTGTTCCCGTCGGTTCTGCAAGTGGGCTTCGTCGTCGGCGGTCAGTATGGCGAGGGTTCGCTGCGCGTAGGCGGCGGCACGGTGGGCTACTACAGCACGATTTCCGGTTCGTTCGGGCTGCAGGCGGGCGCGCAGTCGAAGGCCATCATCTTCCTGTTCATGACGCAGGACGCGCTCGACAAATTCCGCAGTGCCGACGGTTGGTCGGCGGGCGGCGATGCCTCCGTCGCGCTGGTGAAGATGGGCGCCAACGGTGCGATCGACACCACCACGGCAACGGCCCCGGTCGAAGTATTCATTCTGACCAATGCCGGCCTGATGGCCGATGTCTCGCTGCAGGGCACCAAGGTATCGCGCCTGAAGATTTAAACGCGCTATCGGCTTGCCGGTCTGCGTTTGACCCGCCGGTTTCGCACGCGGCGAGGACTGGGTCGGACGCTGGCCAATCCGTCAGGCGGCCGCCGGTGCTGCATGAGTTCGGTGCCGCTGGGGTCGTTCTCAGGCGGCCGCCGCTTCCCGCAGCTGCGTGCCAGCCCTGGCAGATCTGACGTGGTCCCTCAAGACTTTTAGCCTCGTTGCGGCGGCAATAAAAAAACGGCGATGCGCACTGCACCGCCGTTCTTTCTTACGCTGGCGCCCCCGTCAGCGAAGCGCCGCTCAACCTCCCGACGTATCGATCACCTTGAAGCGCGCACGCTTCTGCGCACGAATCACCGACTGATACGCGTCCACATACTGCTGCGCCATCCGGTGCGAAGTGAAACGCTCCTCGAAGCGTTGCCGCACGCCCGTGCGCGGCACCTTATGCAGGCGATTGACCGCCGCCACCGCGCCGATCTCATCTTCAACGATAAAGCCTGTCACGCCGTCTTCCAGCACTTCCGGCACCGAGCCGCGATTAAACGCGATCACCGGCGTGCCGCACGCCATCGCTTCGATCATTACGAGGCCGAACGGCTCCGGCCAGTCGATCGGGAACAGCAGCGCATGGGCGCCCGACAGAAACTCGGCCTTCTGGTTGTCCGCGATTTCGCCGATGAACTCGACATACGGCAAGTCCAGCAACGGCCGGATCTCGCGTTCGAAGTATTCGCGGTCGGCGGCATCCACTTTCGCGGCGATGCGGATCTGCATGCCGCAGCGGCCGGCAATCCGGATCGCCGTGTCCACGCGCTTCTCGGGTGAGATACGGCCGAGAAATGCGAGGTACTTCTGCTCGACGGGCTGTGGTGTGTAGAGCTGCTCCGGCAGACCATGATAGACCGTGGTGAGCCACCTGGCCTGCGGCAACGGATGACGCTGCGCGTTCGAGATCGAGATCACCGGCGCGGTGTTGAAGGTGTCGAACACCGGCTGTTGCTCGGGCAAGTCGAGACGGCCGTGCATTGTTGTGACGAAGGGGGTGTCCTGACGCTTGAAAACTGAAAACGAGTAGTAGTCGAGGTGGAAATGCAGTACGTCGAAGTTTTCCGCCTGGCGGCGCACCAGTTCCATCAATAGCATATGAGGCGCGACACGGTCGCGAATGCCTGGATCCAGACGCAGCGCGCGCGGCCATACCGGTTCGAGTTTGGCGCTGGTGACGGAGTCGCCGCTCGCGAACAGCGTCACGTCATGTCCGAGGTCGACCAGCGCCTCGGTGATATAGGACACGACACGCTCCGTCCCGCCGTACAGCTTGGGCGGCACCGACTCGGTCAAGGGGGCGATCTGCGCAATCTTCATATTTTGTCTCCGTGAACTGACGGGCTTACGCCGATGGCGGTGCGCGTCAGCGGCGCTGGGTGCGGCAGCGCGAGTCTTTCTCCAGCCGCTTTCAGGGGCCGCCGCGCGTCCGCCTGCACCACGCGCATCGAAGCATTATTCATCAGGGCGCAACAAAAAGCCCTTGCCCTTGCAATTCCTGTGGGATGTTACAACAAGCTTACATACGACCGAGCGCCACGCTTACCGCGCCGGCCACTTCCACGCCGGCAGGTCGAGATCGTCCGTATCGGCGATGCGCGTCGCGCCGAACGCACCGTGATCATCTCCGGGGCGGTGCGCGGGTCGGAGAACTCCGTCATCATGCTGTCGAAACTGGCGACGGGTTGCGGGATGGTCTGCCAGTCGCCCTGCTCGTCCCGCGTGCGCAGCGCGGCGACGTGCCGGTCGACCAGCAAGGCCGACGGGCGCAGCACCGGCCCGCTCCAGATGCACTCGCGTTTGATCGTGGGGTCGAGCGGAAAGCAGGTGGCGTGATCGAGCGGCGGCAATCCCAGATCGATCGCATAGCCGAATTCATCGCCGGAAAAACCGAGCCGCAGACTCACCGGCTCCTTGCGGCGCAGCGGTTCAACCGGCAGCTCGCCGGCCAGCACCGCGCGCGAAAAGCGTTCGGGTCCGGCCCACAACGTGAATTGCAAACCGCCCTCACGCGCGAGCGACGTAATCACACCGCCGCGCGCGGTCTCCGCGAGCAGACGCAGCGAGCGATACACACTCGATTTACCGCTGCCGTTCGCCCCCGTGATCACATTCAACTGCCCGAGCGGCACGATCAATTCGCGTAACGACCGATACCCCGCGATGGCCAAGGTTCTCAGCATGTGGCCGCCGTTCGGTCAAACGCGCGTTGCCGCGCACCCTGTAAAACCACTTCGTTCAAACGCATCATCACTTATGTCCGCCGCCCTTGCCCGGCTGCTGCACGGGCACATTGCGCAAATCGTTCAGAAAGGTATCGCGCCACACGCCGAGATCGTTCTTGCGCAGCGCCGCCATGTTGATCTCGTGGCGCCGCTGACGCGCGTCGAGCGGCATTTGCAGCGCGCGCTGCAACGCTTCGCACATGCCGATCGCATCGTGTGGATTGACCAGTAGCGCGCCGCTCAACTCCGCCGCCGCGCCCGCGAAAATCGACAACACTAGCACGCCCGGGTCGTCGGGATTTTGCGCGGCGACATATTCCTTCGCGACCAGGTTCATCCCGTCGTGCAACGGCGTGACAAAGCCGATCTGCGACTCGCGAAACAGCGACATCAGCTTCCAGCGGTCGTACTGCTGGTTCAGATAGCGAATCGGCGTGTAGTCGAGGCTTGAATAACGGCCATTGATGCGCCCCGCTTCGTATTCGAGATCCTGACGGATCTTCTGGTAGGTGGCCACGTCCGACCGGGTAGGCGGCGCGATCTGCACCAGCGTGACATTGCCGCGCCATTCGGGCGAGCGTTCCAGCAATTGTTCGAACGCACGAAAACGTTCGACGAGCCCTTTCGAATAATCGAGCCGGTCGACGCTCATGATCAGCTTGCGGCCTTCCAGACTTTGCTTCAGGTCGAGCACGTGCTGGCGGCTTTCGTAGCGTTGCGCCTGTTCGGCGATTTCATCGGGGAATACGCCGATCCGGTAGACGCCGGTGCGCAATTTGCGGCCGAAGGCTTCGACCTGATTGCCGCCGCTCACGGTGCCGCGCGCGTGGCGCGTCACGTAGTCGTGGAAAGCGAGTTCATCGGTTGCGGTCTGGAAGCCCAGCAGGTCGTAGCACGATAGCGATTTCACCAGCTCTTCGTGCGGCGGAATGTTGAGCAGAATCTGCGGCGCCGGAAACGGAATGTGCAGGAAAAAGCCGATGCGGTTCGTGATGCCCGCGGCGCGCAGCGCCTCGGCGAACGGGATCAGATGGTAGTCGTGAATCCAGATCACGTCGTCGGGTTCGAGCAGCTTGATCAGCTTGTGCGCAAGCCATGCGTTGACGCGCCGGTAGCCTGCGTACTCTTCGCGCTCGTAGCGCGCGAGGTCGTTGCGGTAGTGGAACACCGGCCACAGCGTCGCGTTCGAAAAACCCCGGTAGTACTGGTCGTAATCCTTGCGTGTGAGCCCGACGGTCGCGAAGGTCACCGCGCCGTCCTGCTCAAGCGTTGGACCGGCGTTGGCGACGGTCTCGCTCACCACGTCGCCGCTCCAGCCGAACCACACGCCCCCCGCGTCCTTCAGCGCGCCGAATACGCCGACCGCGAGACCGCCTGCTGATCCTTTGGTTTCCGTCGGCGTTGCAACGCGATTCGACACGACGATCAGTCGGCCCATGTTGGTAGTCCTCCTTGGTTCGCACAGCGCAGGTTTTGCGCTTCAGATGGCTGGCGTGTCTCGAGCGCCGTAACGCTTCAATGAACTCAGGCAAGTACAGCGTATGAAAGTATGAGACCGCGCCAGGTTCGTGAGTCAGATGGACGGTTCGACCGCTTTGGTGTCCGATCAGTTGCACTCATCTGCGCGCCGATGGCAATCTGGATCCGTGCGCAAGCGGCGTATGTCAGCGGCGTATGTCAGCGGCGGCAGCGCGTCGATCCGCGCGCGACGAGTAGTGGGATGACGTGGCGTGGGCGTGACGCTAGAGGAGGTATTGCATGGACCGAGGCCATCAGGCGGCAAGCGCTCGTGAAGCCCGCGGTCTGGCCGCGACTGGTATGGAAGCGAATGTCAACGCGGCTGAAACGCCTCACCTGCCCGATGCGGGCCCGCGGCGCAGGCGCCAGCCGCGATGCACGTCAAACTGGAACTACGCGATCAATTACCGCTCCTGCACGGGAACGCCTTGCCGAGCCCCAGCGAAATCGCCGTGCTGGCGTTGTATCCCGCCACGATCGGATTTTCCGCGATGTACTTGCGTACCGCGTCGGTGAGCTGCGCCGAACGCGCGTCCGGCGGCAGGCAGAAGTACTGGCCGACGCGCGGCCCGGTGGTACCGCCGATCGCGTCGATCGTATTGAAGATGCCGTCGGCCGCGCCTTCGATGTATGCGGCACACGCGCTGCGCGATGCCACATCGGTCTTCGTGCACAGCTTGTTGAGGTCGCCTCCCGTAAACGCGGCTGCCGATAGCGGTACGGCGAGCGCGCTGGCGAAAATCAAAGCCCGCAGCATGGTGTTCCTTTCCAGGGTCGTTTATCAGGCGGTCTTGTGCCGCATCGAAACGGCGCGCCATCGGGCGCGCCGAGTCGTCATTCTGCACTGTTTTGCGAAGCCGCAGCAGGCCTGCAAGCGCTATCTTCCGGCAAATTTGTGTAATTTGAGGCGTTGGCTGCCTGCAATCCCACGGTTTATGTCCCGGCGTTCAGCGTTCAGCGTTCCGGCGGCCGACGCTCCGGCGACCGGCGTACCAGCGGCCGGCGGCTCCGGGGGCCGGCGGCTCCGTTGGCCGGCACTCCGGTTCGTCGCACCGCTCACTTCTGCTGCATCTGCTGCAGGCGCGCGGTGAGTCCTTCGACCACGTCCGGCTCTTTGTAGGTCTTGGCGAAATCCAGCGCCGTCAGCCCGATCTGGTTCTTCACCGTGAGGTCCGCGCCGTTGTCGAGCAGCAGCTTCACCGTCGACACATGACCGCCGCGCGCGGCCATCATCAGCGGCGTGGTGCCATTGGGCGAGCCGGCGTCGACGTAGGCCGAATGGTCGAGCAGGAGCTGGACAATGTCGTCGTGGCCGTTCGCGGCCGCGTAGTGCAGTGGCGCCCAGCCCTTCTTGTTGACTTCGGCGTCTTTCGCGATCAGCAGGTTGACGAAATTGAGGTCGCCATTCAGCGCGGCCATCATCATCGCGTTTTCGCCGGCCTTGTCCTGGATCTCGATGTTGGTCTTCGGATTCGCGACCAGCGCGGCGCCCACCTTGTCCGACTTCTCGCGTGCGGCGATCACCAGCAGCGGCATGCCCTGGTTGTCGACGCTGTTCGGGTCCATGCCCTTGGCGAGCAGCTTGTTGACGCCGTCGATGTCGTCGAATTTGACCGACTTGATAAGCGAATCGATGGGCGCGGCGTGAACCGGCGAAGCGAGGAGCGAGGTCAGCGCGGCGCAGGCGAGCATCGCGGCCAGCGCCGCCCGCGACACCCTGCGGCGTGCCGACGCGAGGGCGATTTGCACGGCCGAAGCCTGCTGGAATGCTGCGGTCGAAGTCGAATGATTCATCATATTTTGCTTTAGGAAACTTCCCTATCCATTTGATATTTATCGGCTTTATTGATCACGCACCAGCCGGTACGGGAATCTTGAAGAGCCGGAAGAAGTTTTGCGTGGTCGCGGCGGCAAGCGCCGTATCCGGCATCTCGCGTTGTTGCGCGATGAACCGTCCGACATAACTTACGTACGCAGGTTCATTAGGCTTGCCGCGATGCGGCACGGGTGCGAGATACGGCGAATCGGTTTCGATCAGCAAACGGTCGAGCGGCACGCGGCGCGCCACGTCCTGCACGTCGGTCGCACTCTTGAACGTGACGATGCCCGATAGCGAAATGTAAAAATTCTGCGCTAGCGCCTGCTCGGCGATTCCCCACGGCTCGGTGAAGCAGTGCATGACACCGCCCGGCTCGCTCGCGCGCTCCTCGGCCATGATGCGCAGCGTATCTTCCGACGACGACCGCGTGTGAATGATCAGCGGCTTTTTCGTGGCATGCGCCGCGCGGATATGGGTGCGAAAGCGCTCGCGCTGCCACTCCATATCGGCGATCGTGCGGCCTTCGAGGCGGTAGTAGTCGAGGCCGGTCTCGCCGATCGCGACCACTTTCGGATGTTCGGCCAGTTCGATCAGTTCAGCGAGGCTCGGCTCACGCATGTCCTCGTGATCCGGATGCACACCCACCGACGCGTAGACGTTCTCGTGCTGGCTGGCGATATCGAGCACCGAAGGCAGCGTCTCAAGATCGACCGAGACGCACAGCGCATGCGTGACCGAATGGCTGCGCATGTTTTCAAGCACCTGCGGCAGGCGGTCGGCGAGTCCTTCGAAGTTGATATGGCAGTGCGAATCGACAAACATGATGGTGTCCTGCTGATAAGTAGCTCAGTGTGAATCTGGCCCTGCATCTGGCCGTAAATCTGATCGTGAATCTGGTTCTGCATCCGGTCGTGAATCTGGGTCTGCATTCGGTCGTGAATCTGCCCGTGAACCCGGACCGCCAATCCCGCCGCGCAGCTGACCAGGAACTAGCTAAGACTCAGCCGCCGGCCACATCGAGCCGCTTGCCGAGAATCACCAGATCGCGCTCCACCCCGTCCAGCACCGCAACGCGCGGGAGCGATCCCCACGTGTCGAAACCGAAGCCACGGAACAGGCGCAGGCTTGCGTCATTGTGGCCGAAGATAAAACCCAGCACCGTGTCGATGCCAAGCGCCGGCGCCGCCGCCAGCGAAGCCGCCAGCAACTGCTTACCGAGCCCCTTGCCGCGCGCGCTTTCGTCCAGATAGATGCTGACTTCGGCGGTGCGTTGATAAGCCGGGCGACCGTAAAAATCGGAGAAACTCAGCCATGCGATCACACGGCCGGACTGCTGCGCATCTTCAACCACCCACAGCGGACGCTTTTGCGGACCGTGCGCGTGAAACCACGTCAGACGGCTTTCGACGCTCACCGGCTCGAGATCGGCAGTGACGAGCCGCGACGGCACGGTCGAGTTGTAAATGGCGACGATCGCGGGCAGATCGTCGAGCGTGGCATCGCGGTAGGAAAGGCTCATGGTGCTTTGAACGTGAAATGGAAGACGGATCGGCGGACGCATGCATGGGCGGCGCGTTAAGGCGGGCCTGTCCATGCATGCGTTCGCCATCAACAGACTTACGCGAACAGTTCGCGATAGCCGATAAAGAGTTCTTCGAACACTAGCCGCGCATTCAGCGGATGGTTTTCGACAGCGCGCTGGCGCGTCACGGTGCGCATGAAGCGCGCGAACGCGCTGGCGTCGGCTTGCGATGCACAGCGCGTCAACGCCGCCGACGCCTGCGGAAAATAGCGCGGCGCGCCGGCCGTGCGCTGCGCCAGCAAATCGTACATCCAGCGTTGCAGCCAGCCGAGCACGAGTGGGACCGGCAATTTCTGCAGCGCCTCGCCGCAGGCGAAGGCGTCGCACCCGGCGCCGGCGGCCAGTTGCTTGAGGGTCCAGTCACGCAACGCGCGGTTTTCGTCGCTGGCCAGCGCGAGAGCCGTGAGCGGTGCGCCGCCTGCCTCGGCGAGCAGCGCGGGCGCTTCCGCGACGCCTTGCGCGGCGAGCCACCGGGTGGCGGCTTCCGGCGCGGGCATGGTCATCGGCCATTGGCGGCAGCGGCTGATGATAGTGGGCAACAGCCGGTCGACGCGCGCCGATACCATCAAAAACACCACGCCCGCCGGCGGTTCTTCAAGCGTTTTGAGAAGCGCGTTGGCCGCGGCGATATTCAACCCCTCGGCCGGGTACAGCACGACCACGCGCGCGCCGCCCCGGTGCGAACCGACGCCGACGAAATCGAGCAAGCCGCGAATCTGCTCGATCTTGATCTCCTTGCTGGGCGCGCGGGTCTTCTTGCCTTCGTCGCCGTCGGCCTTCTCGGCTTTTTCGTCGGCGGCGTTACCAAGACCGGCTTCAGCCGCCAGCGCTTCAGGCACGACGATCCGGTAGTCCGGATGATTGCCCTGCGTGAACCAGTTGCACGCGACGCACGCGCCGCAGGGTTCGCCGTTGGGCTGCTGGGCTTCGCACAGAAGCCCTTGCGCCAGGTGCTGCGCGAAGCGCAGCTTGCCGATCCCCGCCTGGCCATGCAGCAGCAAGGCGTGCGGCCAGTGTCCGCGTAATTGCTGCAGGCGGTTCCAGTCATCGGCTTGCCACGGATAAATCATCGTTTCTCTTTTAAATCAATCAGTTGACGGCGTTTTATGAGGCATCCGACGAACTTTGCCTAGCGTTATAATTCCGGATTATATTCTTTTAAAATCAAAGAACTGTGATCAATTCTTCAAGTTGCTTCTGAATACGGACGATGCTCTGCGCGGAGTCAATGATAGCGAACCGGTACGGTGCCTCTTCCGCGCGGCGCAGATATTCGGCACGGGTACGGTTGAAAAATGCCTCCGACTCGCTCTCGAAACGATCCGGATCGCGCGCGGCGCTGCGCCGTTCATTGGCGATTTCCGGCGCGAGGTCGAACAGCACCGTCAGATCTGGCTGAAAACCGCCCTGCACCCAGCGCTCCAGCGTTTCCAGTTTGTCGCGCGGCAGGCCGCGGCCGCCGCCCTGGTAGGCGAAGGTCGCGTCGGTGAAACGGTCGGACAGTACCCAATCGCCGCGCGCGAGCGCCGGCTCGATCACTTCGGCCAGATGCTGGCGGCGCAGCGCGAACATCAGCAGCGCCTCGGTTTCGAGGTCCATCTTCTGATGCAGCACGATCTCGCGAATCTGCTCGCCAAGCGGCGTGCCGCCCGGTTCGCGCGTCATCACGACCGAGCGGCCGGTGCTCGCGACCTTCTGTTCGAGGCGTTCGCGAAACCAGCCCAGGTGGGTGGTTTTGCCGGCACCGTCGATGCCTTCAAACGTTATGAATTTGCCCCGCGCCATCATTGCCCTCGAATGTATTTGTCCACGGCCTTGTTGTGATCGCCGAGGGTGTCAGAAAAGATACTGCTGCCGTCGCCGCGCGATACGAAGTACAGCGCGGTGGATTGCGCCGGGTTCATCGCCGCCTGCAGCGATGCGACTCCCGGCAGTGAGATGGGGGTTGGCGGAAGCCCCATCCGGGTGTACGGATTGTAGGGAGTGTCGGTCTGCAGGTCTTTTTTCCTGATATGGCCGGCGTAGCTGTCGCCCATGCCGTAGATCACGGTCGGGTCGGTTTGCAGCGGCATGCCTACCCGCAGACGGTTCGCGAACACGGCCGCCACCATCGGCCGGTCGGATTGCTTGCCGGTTTCCTTTTCGATGATCGACGCCATGGTCAATGCGTCGTACGGAGTCTTGTACGGCAGGTTCGGTGCGCGCGCGGTCCACGCTTCATCCAGGCGCAGCCGCATCAGCCGGTACGCGCGGCGGTAGACGTCCAGATCGCTGGTGTTCTTGTCGAACAGATAGGTGTCCGGGAAAAACAGCCCTT
>NZ_JAXDPY010000073.1:0-4770 GCF_034668105.1 Paraburkholderia sp.
CGCGGATCGCGTGTTGAAGCTGGAGAACGGCAGTATCGTCAGCGAGACTTATGGCGTGGCGCAGGCCGTGCAGAATGGTGCCGTTGGTAACGGCACCGCGGGCTGAGTCGAGTTATATGAAATCGACGCCGGGTGTGTTTGCTCAAACGCCCGGCGTGCGGCAATACGCGTACCGAGCGACGCCGACGTACTCGACGAGCACTTCGATCTCGCGGTCCTTGACCTTACGCTCCTCGCTGCACTCAGAGCTCAGAGATCAGGCCGGTCGAATAACGCCAAACCATTGCAACCGCTTACTTGCTCACGGCCGGCACCGGCAGCGACAACAATGCTTCCGTCATCGTATCGGCCATCCGCAACGCGGACATCGGCCCACCAAACCCCCAGATATTCCGCTCGACGAGACCCACACGCCCCGCGCTGCGGGCCGGCACGAAGCGCCAGATCGGCGAATCGAGTTTGGCCGCGAGCGGCACGCCGGCTTCGGTCGCGCTGACGAACAACACCGTGAGGTTCGGCTTCTTCAACAGATCCTCCGAGGTCACATACGACGTGCCTTCTCGCGTCGGCTCGGCGGGCCACGACTCGAGTCCAAGCGCCTGAGCGACGCCGGCAGCCGTGCTGTTGCCGGTGAAGGCCCAGTATCGGTCGGGCAAACCCAACTCCTGGAGCCACGCTATCTGCTCGCCTCGTCGGCCGGCTTGCGCGAGGCGTTGCGCATCGCGGGCAAAGCCGGCATCCACCGTGGCCTCGACAGCGCGCGCCGCATCTTCGCGGCCCGTCAGGCAGCCGATCGTGCGCAGAATCGCGCGGCCCCAATCGAGTTGCGTCACGCGGGCGCCGTCTTTGGCAAAGTTCGGGCCGTATTTGAACAGCACAGTGGGAGCGATCCGTTCGAGCGCCGCAAAGATCGGCGCATGACGCAGGCCTACACCGAGAATCAGGTCCGGTTTGGCTGCCGCGATGGCTTCGAGACTCGGCTCCTGACGCGTGCCGATGTCCGGCACTGATGCAAGGCGCGCTTCGTCGTAACCGATCCACACCGGGTAGTACTCGGGATCCGCCATGCCGACCGGTGTGATGCCCAGCGCGGCGAGATCTTCGGCGAACATGAATTCGAGTACGACGATGCGCTTCGGTCGTGCGGGCAACGAGGGGCTTGCTTGCGAGACGCTTGGGTTGTCGGCGAGCGGTGCGCAGGTTTGCTGCGTGTCCCCTGCATCGGCAGCACGAGCCACGAGGCTTGCATGCAACGCTTCTGCTCCGTTTGCAACACGGCTTGCGTTCGCGGCCTGCGTTGCATGACCTGCACCGCCCTGCGCGAACGCGTGGGACTGGGCGAGCAGCGCGACTGCCATCGCCGTGGCTGCGCACACTCGTCTGAACGGTTGCGGTTGCGGTTGCGGTTGCGGTTGGGGTTGCGGTTGGGGTTGCCTCGCGCGGCCCGTCAATGCGAAGCGTCCTGCAAGGCGATCTCCGCATCGCTCATCGTCAATAGCAAGGGGCAGCGTCCACACAGTTGCGTCTCTCCAGGAATTTCATAACGGACGCAGCACACGCGCCGTGCACTAAACGGGTTCGGCAAACTCGCGGCGGCGCAAGACGCACCGGCATGCGCAGAGGATTCGCAGCGCCATCTGCGGCGAGCGGGCCAAACAGCCACGCGGCGGCGTCGGTTAAATCGAATGACGGCGCGCGTTGTTCCCGCCGTAGAGCTTGACCATCGCATCGAGCAAGACGGCGCGATGGCTCGCCAGTTCCGTTACGGCGACGACAATCGGCTTGCCTGTTTCGTCTTCCGCGAGCACGGGTTCGTCGCTCGCGTCAGGCGTGCCGAGCTACACGTGCTCCACATAATGCGCCATCGATTCCGGCGCGAAATCGGCGAGGCACTGCGCGAGCGGGTCGCATCCGTTTGCGATCGTCGACAGCACGGCTGGCGTTTCCATCACCGTTTTCCCCGCTTCTCGCGCCGAGCCTCCACGATCAGCAACGCAAGCAGGTAAGGCGCGCCGATCAACGCTGTCAGCACGCCCGCAGGAATCTCGCGCGGCGCGAGCAGCGTGCGCGCCGCGATATCCGCGACCACCAGCACCAGCGCGCCGCACACGGCCGCAAGCCATAAACGGGTGCGATGGGCGCGCGCCCCAAGCATCGAGGCAAGATGCGGCGCCATCAAACCGATAAAACCGACCGGCCCGACCGCGGCCACCGCGGCACAGGCGGCCAGCGTCGCCACCGTCAGCACCAGAGGACGCAAAACGCCGATGGGCAAGCCAAGCGCGGCGGCCTGGTCGTCGCCTAGCGCGAGCAGATCGAGCGGCCGTGCCAGCAGCGCGAGCACCGGGACCGCCAGCACGCACCACGGCAGCAGCGTCGTCACTTCGCCCCAGCTGCGCCCGTACGTGCCGCCGACCAGCCACACCACGAAACGCGCGGGCTGCACGCTTTGCTGCGTGATGAGCCATTGGGATAGCGTGGTCCACAGCGTGCCGATCACGATGCCGGTCAGCGCCACCGCGAGCGGCGCATAGCGATGCCGTCGATTGAGCAGCAGCGTGAGCGCCAGCGTCACACCGCCGCCGGCGAGCGAGGCAACCGCGAGCGTCGAATGCGCTGCGAGCGGCCACGCGACGAGCGCCGCAAGCGTGGCGAGGCCCGCGCCTTGCGTGACGCCGAGCACTTCCGGCCCGGCAAGCGGATTGCGCACGATGCTCTGCATCAACACCCCGCTTGCGGCGAGCAACGCGCCGGCCAGCAACGCACAGATGAGACGCGGCAGACGCAAATCGAGCAGCATGCGCGCGAGTTCGTCGCGCTGATCCAATGCGGCTAACCAGCGATGCATGCCGATCGGCGTCGGGCCAAAGGAGGCACCCGCGCCCACGATCAGGATGCCGAATAACAGCAATACCGCCGCCGTCAGCGGCCAGGGCCACGCATCGAGCATCCGCACCCAGCGCGTCGCGGCACGCACGGCGGGACGATCCTGCCCGGCATGCAAGGCGCCCGACCACGCCGCGCCGCTGCGAATCATCGCCAGCATCAGCGGCGTGCCGACGAACGCGATCGCGACGCCGGTCGAGAGGGTGGCGTCGAGATCGAGCGCCTGCACCGCGCTATCGGTGACGAGCACGAGCGCGCCGCCCACCAGCGCGGACAACGGCACGAGCGCGGCCAGACGCGAGGCCTTCGCGCCGCGTGCCTGCCGCAACAGGTTCGGTGCGATCAGGCCGACATACGACAGCGGTCCGGCCACACTCACCGCGACGCTCGCGAAACCGACCGCCACCACCATCGCCGCCAGCCGCGTCGCATCGACGCGCACGCCCGCCGCCGCGGCAGCGTCGTCGCCGAGCGCGAGCGGGTCGAGCGGGCGGATCACGAACGGCAACGCGATGAGCGGCAACACGAGCCAGGCAGCGGCGATCTTCAGACCCGCCGCGCCCGGCTGATAGAGACTCCCGCTCGCCCACAGCGACACGCCGACAATGCTTTGCTCGAAGAACGCCAGAATCAGCGTGGAGAGCGCGGAGAACAGCAGCATGCAAACGCTGCCGGCGAGCACGAGGCGCAACGGCGTCGCGCGCCAGCCGCCTGCTGCGGCGCCCACGCAGGCGGCAGCGGCGAGACCGCAAACGAACAGCAGCGGCACCGACGCCACGCCCGCGAGCGAGGGCACCAGCATCGCGGCGAGCAAGCCGAGTTGGGCGCCGCCAGTGATGCCGAGCAGATCAGGCGAAGCGAGCGGATTGCGCGTCAATGACTGAAATAACGTCCCCGCGATCGCGAGGCAGCCGCCTGCGACCAACGCCGCCAGGATGCGCGGCATGCTCAGGTCGAACAGCAGAATGCCGGCGAGCTGCGCGGCGTGGCTGCTTGCCGGCGCGGCCAGCCACGTGCGAAATCCCGGCGCGAGACGCAATGCCGCTACCACCGCGATCAACGCGATGAGCGCGCCGCCGATCATTCCCGCGCGGCTTTTCACCGGCGCGCGCCAGCTATCGCTCGCCGGCTTGCGACGGCGCAGGCGTTTGCGCGCTGCAAGCGTCGTCATGCGGCGAGGCCCTTGCTCGTGGACGCGGGAGCACTCAATGCGTCGTGCTGAAACTGGACGCCGGCGCGATCCGCGGCGTCGCCCTCGTAGGCCGGCACGCACATCGGCACACCCGTCTGCGGGTGCGCGATCTTGAGCATCGGCACGCTGAAGGTGTCGTGCAGATGACGTGGGTCGAGCATCGCGTCGGGCGAGCCATGGGCGATGACGCGGCCCGCGCGCATCAGCACGATTTCGTCGCTGTAGGCCGCGGCCTGGTTCAGGTCGTGCAACACCCAGACGATCGTCAGGCCGCGCTCACGGTTCAGGCGGCGCAATTCTCGCAGGATGTCCAGTTGATGGTGAATGTCGAGGTAGGTGGTCGGTTCGTCGAGCAATACGATCGGCGCCTGCTGTGCGAGCGCCATTGCGATCCATGCTCGCTGGCGTTCGCCACCCGATAGCGCGGCGACGTCGCGCGCGGCGTCGTCGGCCAGACCGCTGGTGACGAGCGCTTCGTCGATGGCCGCGTGATCCGCGCGCGACAGTCCGCGCAGCCAGCCACCATAGGCGTAGCGGCCGTATGCGACCAACTCGCGCACGGTCAATCCAGAGGGAATCTGGTTGAATTGCGCGAGCATCGTCAGCGTGCGCGCCAATGCGCGTCGGCGGTATGCAGCGAGAGGCTTGCCGTCCACTTCGACGCTGCCGGAAAGCGCCGGCTGCAAACCGGC
>NZ_JAXDPY010000074.1:0-19311 GCF_034668105.1 Paraburkholderia sp.
TCCATTGAGGCAATGGCCGGATTCGATCGCGCATAATCACGACAGCGCGTAACGCCGGCAACCGTTTCGATGTCTTCACAGCAGGCAAAGTAAACAAGTGCGAAGTCGAGCAGTTCGTCCGCTATTCCGGTACCTTGCATTTCCGGTAAGACGCAGGTTCCGAGCAGATGAGCAACGGCACCGTCCGGTTTGTGCAGGCGCGCAAAATCCGCGAATGGGGTATGGCGCAATTGCGCCAACGCATCCACTCTCTGCGAATACAAGGCCGCGACAAGCCGACCATCCTGTTCCACCAGCATTTGCCCTGCTGGGAAAACACCTATGCGACGCCGTAGTTCGACCTCGGACACAGCCAGATCTTCTGACCAGCAGATCTGGTCCAACTCTCGCAAACGAGCGATATCGGCCTCAACCGGATGCCGTATCCGATAGGGACGTGCGAGCCACCGATTCAGCGTGATACGGGTAAAAGGCGCCGCGCGCGGATACCGCCGAAAAGATACTCGTTCGGGATAGAGTCCCGCTTCGGCCGCTGCCATCAAAAACACCGGGGCCTCAAACAGGTGCTGCCGTGACATGCCGTGGTATGCATCAAAGTGGAGGGCTCCGGTTCGACTCCCCAGCCTGCGCACTATTTGCGGACTCAGGCAGTGCACTTCAAGCATTGCCAACCCATAGCGCGACGTCACCTCTCGCCAACGTTCCAGATGTTCCACCAGGCTCTGCAATGCGGCTGCCGGCTCGATGCTCTTGCCATCCTGGTCCACGTACACGCCCGTGAAGGGAAGATTGCCCCTTCGCACCACCGCCGCCCCGTCTAGCGGAGAGCGTAAGTCTCTGTCGTGGTCAAGAAAGGAACGGATATGCAAGATCTTCTCTGGGTCGGTTATCCCGCGCTCGCTCAGGGATTCGATGAATCCGTGCGGATCGCCGATATCGCCGACCACGAGGACGTGCGGCAGGCCCGCCAGAGTTCGTGAGGCCACCTCCAGCGCACGCTCATTGAAATCCGCACCGATCAACAACAACGGATAGCTCTCCAACGCCTTACCACGCTTTGTTCTCGTTTGGATCACATCGTAGAGATGGCGCAGCAATGTCCCGTCGCCGCACCCCATGTCGGCGATATAACGTGGTTGCACATCGAGCGCGTCCCGATCAAACAGATCCACGATGAGATCGCTGAATGCCTCGAAATACAGACGATGCTGAAAGCCGCTGCACGTCACGTTCAACTGGCGCTCGATATGGCGCTCGTGCCCTTCCGTATCACGACCGAACACCTCTACGGCATTTCCAAATAGCAACTCTTCCGTGCGTGCCAGCATCGGCTGATAGGACACCACCGTCCCGAGCGCCGCTCCGTTCCTGATCAAGTACTGACCGGCACTATTCAGCTTGAACTCCGAGCCCTCCATACTTCCCCAGCCACGCACTTCGAAATAACGGCGCAGCATTGCCTGAGAAGCAGACGAGACATCCGGATGTGCGTTTTCTTCCAATACCGCTGCGCCACCCACCCGATCGATCTGTACCAGCAGCGGGGACAGTAACGCTCCAGTCAACAATCCGGCCATAGGCTCCCCTACGTCGCCCCAATTGCTCATGGCACGTTCCAACCATTTGCGCAAAGCCACACTCGCCGGATCCTGGAATACAGCACTAGTCGACAAACGCATCAACTCGTCAATGTCGGCGGGCAACCGCGATGCCGATTTCATTGCAGGCGTCGCCCGATAGGCGTCCCTCCCTATCGATTGCACCCAGTCCAACTCCATTAACAGCCGCATGGCTACTCGCAGTTGCCCGTCATTTGCCCCCGTCGCCAAAGCCAATTGCTCGATGGTCAGATCCGTATGCCTATCCAGAATCGCGAACAGCAAGTGCCGACGACAGGCCTCGATCACGGGCGTTGCCACGAATCCGTCTGCAAAACTATTAATCAGACCGAGCACGAGACGCTCCTAAAAAAAAATTTTCGAAAAATTCGCGCGTTCAGCGACTCGCGTCACATCGTCTGGAAGATATGGCGTCACCGCAGCAAAGCTATGCTCACCAGGATTTAAACGCAGCGTATCTTTCCTTTCCGTCCATTGAATTTTTCAAAAAACGATATGCATTACAGAACAGAGTAGCTACCAATAATTGTCGTTCTGGAAAATCGGACATTCAATTTTTAACTGAACGCGTCCCCGATCAGAACAGTCGTCAGATTGCGAAATGCGTTGCGTCGAATACGGGTTAAAAGCTTGCGCTGAAAATTGTAGTTAGCTCTGAATTGGCTGTTCCAGTGTACCGCCCGATCGGATCGCGGGGTGCGTGGCTTTGAGTCGCAAGGAAATGGATGCATGAACTGTAACAACAGGTTTATTCCGCATACCTTACTTTGCGCAGGTCTATTGAAGAACTCGCGTGGCCGGGGGTTGAGCCGCTTTCTTTGCTTATCTTTCTTTGCGGGCAGCGGCGGCAAAGAAAGTAAGTGCTGCCCCGCACAGGGGCAACACTAATAGACCAATAAGAAATCAAGGAAAGGCCAACGCCGTAGACAACCAGACGAACAACCAGACGAACACCCACCGCAAAGGCACAAAAACCAAAACCACAGCGCGAGCACCCAACCCCAAGCCCCCACCGCCGCAGGCAACCGCAGCCCCCCCGCCGACCAGGCCCCACCCCCAAACCCCTATAATGTCGCCATTCCGACACAAGAGGTGCTTCATGATCATCAAACCGCGCGTGCGTGGCTTCATCTGTGTATCGACCCACCCGACTGGCTGCGAGGCCAACGTCAAGGAACAGATCGAATACGTCAAGGCACGCGGCCCCATCGCCAACGGCCCGAAGAAGGTCCTCGTGATCGGCGCATCCACAGGCTACGGCCTCGCCGCCCGCATCAGCGCGGCCTTCGGCGCCGACGCCGCCACCCTCGGCGTGTTCTTCGAACGCGCCGGCAGCGAAACCAAAGCAGGCACCGCAGGCTGGTACAACACCGCCGCCTTCGAAAAATTCGCCGCGGAAAAAGGCCTCTACGCGACCAGCATCAACGGCGACGCCTTCTCCGATGAAGTCAAGCAACGCACCATCGAGGTCATCAAGCGCGATCTCGGCCAGGTCGATCTCGTCGTCTACAGTCTCGCGGCGCCCAAGCGCACGCATCCGAAAACCGGTGAAGTCTTCACCTCGACCCTGAAGCCGGTCGGCAAGGCCGTCAACCTGCGCGGCATCGACACCGACAAGGAAGTCATCAAGGAAACCGTCCTCGAACCCGCCACGCAAGCCGAAATCGATAACACCGTCGCGGTGATGGGCGGCGAAGACTGGCAAATGTGGATCGACGCCCTGCTCGAGGCCGGCGTGCTCGCCGACGGCGCGAAGACAACCGCGTTCACCTATCTCGGCGAAGAAATCACGCGCGACATCTACTGGAACGGTTCAATCGGCGCGGCCAAGAAAGATCTCGACCAGAAGGTGCTCGGGATCCGCGAGAAACTCGCGGCCAAGGGCGGCGATGCGCGCGTCTCGGTGCTCAAGGCGGTCGTCACGCAAGCGAGCTCCGCGATCCCGATGATGCCGCTGTACCTGTCGCTGCTCTTCAAGGTCATGAAGGAAAAAGGCACGCACGAAGGCTGTATCGAACAGGTCTACGGGCTTTACAAAGACAGCCTGTACGGCGCCACGCCGCACCTCGACGAAGAAGGCCGTCTGCGCGCCGACTACAAGGAACTCGATCCCGAGGTGCAAGGCCGCGTCCAGGAACTCTGGACTCAGGTGACCAACGACAATCTCTACGAACTCACCGACTTCAGCGGCTACAAGACCGACTTCCTGCGCCTCTTCGGATTCGAGATCGCCGGCGTCGACTATGAGGCCGACGTCAATCCGGACGTGCAGATTCCTAAGCTCGTGCAACTCTGAGGCTTGCACGCGGGGCCCTAGCGGCCCCGCACGCCGGTCTGATTCCGTCCATGTTGCGTTAGCGGGTCACACGGGCCCGCCTCGTTCAGCCATGGTTGCGTTAGCGGGCCCGCGGGCTCACGACCGCGACAAGGCGTCGCCGCTGTCTTTCTCCCGCCTCGACTGCGCCACATAGCCATCCACGGCGCGCATCACCCGCACTTCCAGCGCCGCGGCGTCGCATTCCTCGCGCTCGCCCGCATAGTCGACCATGCCGTGCACGATCGCCAGCAAATCGTGCGCGACCAGATTCGCATCTTCCAGATCGGGCGCCTCGGGCTTGTCGGTCAGCGCCACCACAAGCGCCGCATGAATCGTGTCGGCAACCCGCCGGTCACGCTCGCCGAGCGGCAACCTGCGTTCCTCGGAATCGATGACGCGCGCCAGCGCCGGCCTGCGCATCTGATGCGCTACCGCCGCGCGCACCATCGCGAGCACGCTGCCACGCGAATGTTCCACCAACGTTGCCGATTCGATGTCCGCCATCAGTTGCGCGGTTTCGCGTTCGATCAGCGCGACCGTCAACGCGTCGCGATTCGGAAAGTATTGATAGAACGAACCGATACTGACGCCGGCACGCTCCGCGACCGCATTGGTCGTGTACGCGGCAAGTCCCTGCGTCTCCAGAATGCGAGCCGCCGCTTCGAGCACGGCTTCGACGGTTTGTGCCGAACGCCGCTGAACCGGCGCTTTACGGGGTTTCAGGCGTTGGGTTGCAGTCGATGTGGACATGGCCGGAATGCGAGTTTTAAATGTGAGTTATCGCTCGTATTCTAAACCTGTTTTTCGCGCAACCTTAGCGACCACCGCTCACCCATCAACTGGAATCGAACGACATGACTTCGTCTGTGAAAAAAACCGTATTGACCGTATTCATGCTTGTCAAAACAACGCCGGAATGGCTCGGCTTTTCCGCCGACGAACGTTTTCGCCTGCTGCGCGAACATGTCGAGCCGATCCTCGAGCGGCACGCCGATGAAGTCAGCCTGCGTTTCTACGACGTCGAATTCTATTCGGCGCGCGTGACGGACATCTGGGTGTGGGACGCGACGAGCCATCACGCGTACGAACTGCTGGTTGAAGCTTTGCGTGAGACGCCGTTCTGGGACCGCTTCTTCGACATCGTCGAGATTTTGCCGGGCGTGGAAAACGCCTTTGCGAGCAACGTCAAGCGGGACGCGCTGGCGGCGTCCTGACCGGTAAGGCGTCGTGAATGGAAGCGTCGGCGAAAAATCGCCCTGGTGCCTCAGGATCAGCAGGGAAACGCCGCCTGAAGCGTGCGCAGAATAGCGAGGCCGACTGGAAAGTCGTCCGAGATGCCCGGATGGTTGGTGAAAAACCGATCGAGCAGCGGATAGACGTTCTGATTGCCGATCGCGAGGTTTTCCGGCGGGCAGAACAGCGGTGGACGTTTCTTCGACACCAGATCCCCGTTCGCCCACCCTAGCGCGTTGATCGTGCCAGTAATGTAGGCCGCGTAGACGGAGTTGTTGTCGCTATGAGCCCAGATCCTGTATTGCGAGGCCGTCATCTCGGCACTCGCATTGAGCGTGAAACAGGCCGTCAGCAAAGCCAGTACAAATTTCGATACCCGCATCTTTGAACCTTCAATTCATGTCGCAAAAGCGGCCATTGTAGGTGAGTCGGATCATCGTGCGCGCAAACGCTCAGTGTCCAGATTTTTATCAAATACTTTGCAAGTATCTAGAAGCTATTTTGAAAGAATCGGCGAGCGAAGCAGGCCCCTCATGCCAGAGCCGCCGCCATGATTTTATGGCGTGAAGAATGCAGCACGAATGCGCTGTTCACGGCGTGCCGTTGCGGCAGTACGCCAGATAGCCCGGCCGCGCGGCAAGACGTTCCATGTAAGCCATTACCGCTGGAAAATCGGCGTGCTGCAAAGGCGTCTCGAGCCACCGGTTGATCGACAGCGCGATCGGAATGTCCGCGAGAGAAAACGCCGGTCCAGCGATGAAGGCGCCAGTAGTCGCCAGTTGCCTGTCGACAATCGCAATATGCGTGGCCCAATTCGCGCACGACCGGTCGATCTGCTGACGGTCCTGATGCGCCGGCGAGCGCCGCACCAGCGCAAGAAACGCGTAACTCCATGCCCGGTTCATCTCGCTCGCCTGCCAGTCGATCCATTGATCGCACTTCGCGCGCTCGCAAGGATCGCCAGGATAGAGAAACTCGCCGCCATAGCGCCCCGCCAGATAACGGATGATCGAGTTGGACTCCCACAGCACGAACTCACCGTCCCTGATCACCGGAACCATCGCGTTGGGATTCAACGCGACGAACTCGGGGGCGTCGGTCGCCTTGAAACCGGAACCCCAATCTTCCCGTTCAAATGGCAGGTTCAGTTCGGCACAGGCCCACAGTACTTTGCGCACGTTGATGGATGAGGCTTTGCCTAGTATCTGGAGCATGGGATCGTGGCCGCTCGTTCAATCGCTGTAGATAAGTTTTCACCGGGTATCCGGCCGCAAATCGTAGGGTATCGATGCTTCGCTCAAGCGGACAGATACAGTTTCAGTCCTTCGAATTGGGCCAGTTCGACGGACGGAGATAGCGTTCGGCGATGGCGCCTCACACCGATTCAAACCCCGTCAGCACATTCGCGTGGCGGCTCCGAGCCGCCGTCAAACTTTCAGCGTCGCCTGTTCGAGAATCATGTCGTAGAGCGCCTGCGCCGCCGGCGACAACTGCGCGGTCTTTCTCGTCACGAGCACGAGCGTGCGCGAGACCACCGGATGCGTGAGGTCGACGGTACGGACTGTCGGATACGCCCCCTTCTGAATCGCGAGCGCCGGTACGACGGCCGCGCCCACCCCCTGTGCGACGAGGCCGACAGCCGTCGAACTGCGTTGCACTTCATAAAACGAGCGCAGCGCCAGCTCGTTTTTTTCCAGCGCGACATCGAGCAGCGCGCGATTGCCGCTGACTTCGCCGGCAAAGATCAACGGATACGATTGCAGCTGCTGCCAGGCAATACGCCGCCGCTTCGCCAGCGGATGATCTTCATGGCAGATCAACACGTAACGATCTTCCGTCAACGGCACGCTCGCAAGATCCGGATGATGCTCGCCGGCGATATTGATGCCGAACTCCACCTCGCGGCGCAGCACCGCCTCCTCCACCGCGGACGACGCGTGATCGAGAATCTTGATGCGGTTATGCGGATGACGGGCGGCGTAGGCCTGCAGAATGCGCGGCAGATATTGCACGCCCACGGTCGGCACGCAGGCAATCGACACATCGCCGCGACGCGCCACGCCCGTCTCGCGAATCTCCACCAGCGCATCGGCAAGCTCGCCCAATAGACGGCGCGCCTGCGGCAAAAAACTGCGCCCTATTTCGGTCAACGCCATGGAACGGGTGGTCCGCTCGATCAGCGTGACGCCGAGAAACGTTTCGAGCTTGCGCAGACGCTGCGTAATGGCCGTTTGCGTGACGTGCAATGAAGCCGCGGCGCCTTGAAAGCTGCCGCGATCCGCAATCGCGACGAACGCCTGTACTCCTAGCGTGTCGATTTTCATTAGAAAAATGAACGAATCGAAATGATAAATTCATTTTACTCTACCCCCACTCACCGCACAGAATGAGCGGACTGGTTCGGTTCCACACCGCCCAAGATATGCGGGTGTCAGCGCAACGGCCCTCAGGACAAAACAAAGGAGCGTGACATGACTTCTTCGACGAATTGGAATGCAAAACAGTACGTGCTGTTCGAAAGCGAGCGCACGCGCCCGGTCAGGGATCTGCTGGCGGCGGTTCCGGCAACCGAGGTGCGTACGGCGGTGGACATCGGCTGCGGCCCCGGCAATTCCACCGAAGCGCTGGCGGCGCGCCTGCCGGGGGCAACGGTCAGCGGTCTGGACAGTTCGGCCGATATGATCGAGGCCGCCCGCAAGCGCCTGCCGCAATTCCAGTTCGAGGTGAGCGACATTACGAAATGGGACGCCACCGGTTCCTACGACCTGATCCTCGCCAATGCCGTGTTGCAGTGGGTGCCGGATCACGAGCAACTGTTTCCGGCGCTCGTGAACAAACTTGCGCCGGGCGGAAACCTCGCCGTGCAAATGCCGGACAACCTCGACGAACCCGCCCACCGCCTGCTGCGCGAAATCGCGTCGGACGGCCCGTGGGCGAACCAGCTCAAAGGCGTGGAGCGCACCATGCGCCATGGCGCCGACTGGTACTACGCGCGGCTCGTGCCGCTGTGCGCGCGGGTCGACGTGTGGCGCACCACCTACTATCACCCGCTCGCGGGCGGCGCGGACGCGGTGGTCGAATGGTTCAAGGGCAGCGCGCTGAGACCGTTCCTGGACGCGCTCGGCGACAGTCAGAAGGCGCCCTTCCTGCAACGCTACCGGGCGGCGGTCGCGCGAGCTTATCCGGCTCTCGACGACGGCACCGTGCTGCTGCCGTTCCCGCGGCTGTTTATCGTCGCGACGCGCTAGCGGAACCGCCCCGCTGCGGGTTGCGGCGTGGCGTAGCGTGGCGTTTGTGGTACGGAGCGCATAGGGTGTGTCAGCAATTGCCGCTCGCGAATTCTGCGTGATATTGTGTAACGAAGCGGGGGACGGCCTGCCGTCCTCATTGGAACGCAAATTACAGCAGCGAGCGTCGCCATGAGTGATGTACGCCATCATCTGAGTCCACGGGACCGTTTGGAGCTGTTGTGCTGGCTCACATGCGGCTGCCTTGGCGCTTATTACCTGAACGAGGACTGGCCCGACGCGGCGTTTCACGTGCAGGCAGCCCATAAATGGCTCGACCGCCGCTCGCGGGAGGCAGACTGGTTGAGTATCGCCAGGTTGTCGGCAACCGCGCTGGAGATCGCGCGGCGGCACGCGAAGTTTGTCGATGCCGATTGGGCGCGCGACGCCGTCGAGGAGATTCTCGATACGGACGAACTCGATCCTCAGGCGCGGCTGGTCAAGCAGGTGCTGGCGGATTGCCAGAGCGCGCTGGCCGACAAGCGGCTCGCGGATTAGCGTCTTTTCCGCGTTGCACGCTGAGAGGGTTCGCCGGGCGGCGCTGGCTCCGAAAATCTCTGTATCGGTCCACGCGTCAATCTGATTGCCAACGCCGCGTAGGCGGATCAAAAATTGTGCCGCACGCGGACGATCACGGCGAGTTGCTTATCCGTGTCCGAATTGACGAGATTCGCAATCTGCGCCAGATTTTCCGTCTGCCCCGTCGACGGATTGATCCCCAGCCCCGCGCCGGAAGATTTCTGCCCGATCGCCACCGCATAGACCGCCGTCCGCTTCGACAAGCTGTACACCGCCCCCAGGTTGACCTGATGCACGCGTGTCGACGCGCTGCCAGTATGTGTACACCATGGAGAACTACGACGCGTCGACGGGCAGCGTGAAGCCGAAGATTCACTCGGTCGGTTTGATGGCGGATTACAACCTGTCGAAGCGCACGGACCTTTATGTGCAGGGCGAATATCAGAAGGTCGCGGGGGGATTCGACGAATTCGATTCTCGACCACGCGTTCATTCCGGGCGTGCAGGCGGCGCGCAGCGGGAATCCGGTCAAAACCCGATTCGACCACGCGCAGCAACGTGTTCGAATCGACCTCGCTCAACTCGAATACGACCAGCGTGGTGGGCTCCGACGAATAGTCGACGGATGTATTTCACAAATCTCCGGCACGCCGCAAACCGCCCCGGCGAATTACTGCTCTTCCGGCTCACGCTTCTTGAACAGGCGCGCGCTGGACAGAATCGCCAGCGCAATCGCCACGCTGAGAATCGCGGTGGCTTCGCGCCCAAGACCCGCTGCCACACCCACGCCCGCGCTGAGCCAAAGGCTTGCGGCCGTGGTCAGGCCGCGCACTTCGCGCTCGGCACTGAGCTTGATGATGGCGCCCGCGCCGAGAAAGCCGACACCCGACACCAGGCCTTGCAGCACCCGGCTCATGTTGTCCTGCGAGAAACCGGCCTGCAGCGGCACCACCACGAAGAGCGCGGCGCCGACCGCGACCATCATGTGCGTGCGCATGCCTGCGTCACGCCTCGACATCTCGCGCTCGAATCCGAGGATGCCGCCGAGGATCAGTGCGAGACCGAGGCGCATCAGCACCTGAGTGACCTCGGAGAGGCTGCCGAGATCGGAGAATTCCGCTTTGGCGGTTGTCCAGACGATGTGCCACCAGTTGGCCATTACATTTACCTGACATTCGGAAATGTGCCAAGCATAGCGCGTGAACACATCCGTCGGGCAGATAGAGGCAAAACGGCAGCGAAAAGGAAGCGAAAAGAAAGCGAAACAAATGCAACAGGCGGCACGGCTAACGCAACACGCTTACCTCGCCGCACCTTCCCTCACGAACCCGCGGACTCCACCCTCACTCCGTTGCGTGCGCATGCATCACGCCGGTGTGCATCGACCACGCCATCCACGGACGGCGCAGCGCGACGATCGCGAGGAACGCGCAAGCCGCCAGCGCCCCGAAGGTCGCGAAGCCCATCTGATAGCTGCCCGTGCTTTCCTTCGCGATGCCCATCACGACCGGCAGATAGAATCCGCCGATGCCGCCCGCGGCGCCGACGATCCCCGACATCAAGCCGGTGCGGCCCGCCCAGCGATGCGGCACCAACTGGAAGGTCGCGCCATTGCCCAGACCAAAGGCCACGTACAGGCATAGCAGCAGCGCAATCCCGCCCACCATCGACGGCATCGCGGCAGCGAACACGAAATCGCACAACGAAATGATCGCGAGGAGAACTGTCAGCGCGCGCACGCCGGATACCTTGTCGGCAATCAAGCCGCCGAGCGGCCGCACCATCGCGCCGGTCGCGGCCAGCAGCGCCATGAACAGACCCGCGTCGATCTTCGAGAGCTGATAGAGGTTGGTCAGCAGCAGCGAAACATACGACGACATACCGACAAAGCCACCGAACGTGATGCTGTACACCAGCATGATCGCCCACGTGTCGCGCTCCGCCAGCACCGAGCGATAGCGCTTGGGCAGCACCGCGATCGCCAGCAGTGCGCCGATCACCGGCAATAGCAGCACACCGGTCTTGCCCGAACCGAACAGACCCGCCTCGACCAACAGCACGAGCACGATCAAACCAGCGAGCGTCACCACAAAGCTGCCGAACGCACGCAGTGCGCTGCCCGATTTGATACCGGAATCGTTGGCCCAGAAATACAGTGTGAGCGCGGCAATCGCGAGCAGCGGCAAGGCGCCGGCGGTCGCCATTTGCCAGCCATAGTGCGTTGCCAGTTGCGGGAACAGGAAACCGTCGAGCACGGCGCCGATGTTGCCGGCAGCGGCAAGACCGAGCACCAGGCCCTGCACTTTGGGCGGATAGTTGCTGCCGGCCATCGGCAGCGCCACCGCGAAGCTCGCGCCACCCACGCCGAGGAATACGCCGAGCACCAGCAGCAAGGTGTACGACGGCACGAACGGCAATAGCGGCAGCACGATCGTCGGCACCGCCGAGAGCAATACGCCCATCAACGCAATGCGCTTGCCATGCGCCGATTGATACAGGTTACCGAGCGTCACGCGCAGGATCGCCGCCGACAGCACCGGCACGGCGACCAGCAAACCTTGCTGCGCGGGTGTCATCGCCACGCTCTTGCTGATGAACGGTGCGAGCGGCCCGTACAGCACCCACACGGTGAAGCCGGTGTCGAAATAGAGGAAGCACGCCACTAGCGAGCGCCAGTCTCCACGCTTCAGAGAGCTCATCACGTTTTTCATTAGACATCCTCATATATGCTGGTTGCTCGCTTGCCGGGTGCGTGGCGCTGACGCATTGCGCTGGAACTGCGCACCTGAATGATCGCGAGGTTGAATACCGGTCTGAACATGCAACCTCCATGCCATCCGGGTCCGACTTGTGAAGCTTTGCTGCGTACTTTTTGAAACCTTGAAAACGGCGCCTGTACCGGCCGCTTTAGAAATCAGTAAACGTCGCGTGCGTAGCGCTTGTCCTGCGCGAGACGGCTCACGTAGTCAGCGGCTTTTTCTTCGCTCATGCCGCCGTGCCGGGCAACCACTTGCCTGAGGGTCGCGTCGACGTCTCTCGCCATCCGGTTCGCGTCGCCGCAGACGTAGAAATGCGCACCGTCTTCGAGCCATGCCCACAGTTGCGCACCGTGCTCGCGCATGCGGTCCTGCACGTAGACCTTGTCCGTCTGATCGCGTGAGAAAGCGACATCGAGCCGGGTCAGCACGCCGCTGTCGCGCATCGCTTCGAGTTCGTCGCGATAGTAGAAATCCGTGGCTGCATGTTGTTCGCCGAAGAACAGCCAGTTGCGCCCCTTGTCGCCTCTCGCGCGCCGCTCGTGCAGAAAGCCACGAAATGGTGCAACGCCGGTGCCGGGACCGACCATGATGATCGGCGTGTCGGAACCATGAGGAGGCCGGAAGTGCGCGGATTTCTGCACGAATACCGGCACATTTGCGGCGCCGGCACGGTCGGCGAGAAATGTCGACGACACGCCCTTGCGATGGCGGCGGCCATTGCTGTAGCGAACCGCTGAAACCGTCAGATGAACTTCGCCGGCATGCGCCTTCGGGCTCGATGCAATCGAATACAGGCGCGGTTGCAGGCGCTTGAGCATGCCAATCAATTCGGCAGCCGTCAGCTTGACCGGAAATTCGTGCAGCACGTCGGCGAGCTGCTGGCCCCACAACCATTGCTTGAGGTCGGCTTTACGTTCCGCCGAAAGCAGATCGCGCAGTGCGCCGTCGCGGGTACGCGCGGCAATGAACGCGAGCGCGTCAGGGTTGGCACGCGCGATCTCATAGTGCTTGCCGAGCGCCTCGGCGAGGCGCATGTCGCCGGCGCCGGGCACGCTTACCGCGGCGTCGGCGCTCACGCCGCTCAGGCCGATCAATTCGTCGACCAGTTCGGGACAATTGGAAGGCCATACGCCCAGTGCATCGCCGGCTTCGTATTCGAGGCCGGCGTCGGCTGTGCTCAACGAGAAGTAGCGCGTATCCTTCGCGGCGCCCTGCTTGTTCAAGCGCAGGTTGGTGACGAGCCGCAAGGCGGCTGGCCGCGTTTTGGTGGGCACGGCGCCTGGCACCACGGCGTTGATCATGCCGCCCGCTGGTACCGCGTGCAGCGCCGCATCTTCTTCGTTGATGCGCGCGATGATGCGTTCGAGCCACGCGTCCGCGCTTGCCTGATACTCGCTGTCACAGTCGACGCGCTCCATCAGACGCAACGCACCCTGGGCCGCGAGACGCTCGTCGAGCCGGCGGCCGTGACCGCAGAACCGATCGTAGTTGCGGTCGCCCAACGCGAGCACCGCATAGCGCAGGCCGTCGAGGCGAGGCGCTGCGTCGCCGGCCAGTTGCGACCAGAAATTTTGCGCGTTATCGGGTGGATCGCCGTCGCCGAACGTGCTCGACATCAGCAACACGTATTGCGCTTTGGCTAGCGCCGAGGCCTGATAGTCCGCCATGCATGACGTGCGGATTTCAAAGCCCGACTCCATCAGACGCGTGGCATAACGTTCAGTGAGCGATTCGGTGTTGCCGGTTTGCGAGGCCCATAACAAGGTCACTTTGGGCCGTGCGCGCACGATGCGCACGCCGGCTGCCTGCGCCGCCGCGGACTGCGGCGGCGCAGCTATCGAACCCGCTGGCACGGCCGCACGCGTCCCACCGCGGCTATACAGTCCGGCCAACAAACCATCCACATACAGACGACTCGCCGGATCAAACGGTGCGCCGGCCGGCAGGACCGGCACGCTGTCGATGCCGGGTGCTTCAGAAGAACGCAGGCCGCTCACGAACCCGGCGAGGTACACGCGCTCGGCGTCCGTGAGCGATGGTACGGGTGTCTGCGCAAGCTGCAACAAACTCGTCAGTGCATCGATGCGGGGCATTTCCAGTTCCTCGGACTTCGTCGATATCGCGCGCGCCGGCGCGGCGGCAGTTGCCCCAACGGATGCTTCGCTGAACGTCTCATCGCCGGCATTTGCAACCGGCGCCAGGGTCTCGGCCGCGACCGGACTCAGCGCGACCGCGCAGAACTTGAGTTCCGGTTGCTGCGAGACCGGGTCGATCGCATCGCTCGTCACGGCGTTGACGCACAGGTCGTCGCCGAACACGTCGTTCCAGTGCATCGGCGCGAAACAGTTGCCTGCTTGCACGCGCTCGGTGACGACGGCCGGCAAGACGGCACGTCCGCGGCGCGAACGGATCTCGACGGGATCTTTTGCCTTGATGCCGAGCGTGGCGGCGTCTTCGGGATGAATCTCGACGAACGGGCCAGGGTTGAGTTTGTTAAGCATCGCCACCTTGCCGGTCTTGGTCATGGTGTGCCATTGATGCTGCAAGCGGCCCGTGTTCAGCACGATCGGAAATTCCCGGTCGGGCAATTCGGCCGGGGCTGCAAAGGCACGCGCGAAGAACACTGCTTTGCCGCTTGCGGTCGGAAACACGAGCCGCGGACGGCTGCCGTCCGGCTGTTGCTTCAGCGCCTGGCTGACGCCGTTGTTGAGGTAGCGAACCGGATTGCGATCCGCGCCGTCAGCGGCGGCAAGCGGCCATTGCAGCGGCGTGTCCTTCAAACGGCGATGGCTCACGCCGCGCAAGTCGTAGCCTGTTTTCGGATTCGACGCCCGAGTGATCTCCGCGAAAACCTCCGCGGCACTCGCATAAGTGAACGCAGCGGCGAACCCCATTTCGCAAGCGACGCGCGCGATGATCTGCCAGTCCGGCAACGCAGCGCCCGGCGGCTCGATGCCCTTTTGCATCAGTGTCAGATTGCGCTCGGAGTTGATCATCACGCCTTCGGCTTCGGCCCACAGCGCGCCGGGCAATAGCACGTCGGCGTAACGGTTGGTCTCGGTGTCGAGGAAGGCGTCCTGCGAGATGACGAGTTCCGCGGCGCGCAAACCGGCGACCGCGTTCTGACGGTTCGCGACGCTCGCCACCGGATTGGTACAGATGATCCAGCACGCCTTGATCTCACCCGCGGCCATGCGGGCAAACATATCGATCGTGCCGTTGCCGACCTCGGGCTTGAGCGTGCCGCTCGGAATGCCCCACAGGTCTTCGATAAACGCGCGGTCTTCTT
The DNA here is from genome assembly GCF_034668105.1 of Paraburkholderia sp. Lineage (GTDB taxonomy): Bacteria > Pseudomonadota > Gammaproteobacteria > Burkholderiales > Burkholderiaceae > Paraburkholderia. The sequence continues at coordinate 15,024 of NZ_JAXDPY010000074.1, forward strand.
CGACCAGCACCGAACGCTGTCCCGGCAAACCGGGCCCCATGTAGCCCATTTCGCGGCCGCCCATCGCGTTGGGCTGGCCAGTCAACGAGAATGGCCCGCTGCCGCGGCGGCAGATCTTGCCCGTCGCCAGATGCAGATTGCAGATTGCGTTGGTGTGCCACGTGCCGTGCGTGCTTTGGTTCAGGCCCATGGTCCAGCAGCTGATCCACTCCGGCGCGGCGCCGATCATCCGCGCGGCCTCACGGATGTCCGCGACGGCGAGGCCCGTGATCTCCGACACTTTCTCGGGCGGGTAGTCCGCGAGAAAAGCGGGCATCGCGTCCCAGCCCTCTGTTGCCTCGGCGATAAAAGACGCATCCGTATGGCCGTTTTCGTGCAACAGATGCAGCAAACCGTTCAGCAGCGCCAGATCGGTGCCGGGCTTGATCTGCATGAAGAGATCGGCCTTCTCGGCGGTGGTGTTGCGGCGCGGATCCACTACGATCAGTTTCGCCCCGGCCTTCACGCGATCCATCATCCGCAAAAACAGAATCGGGTGACAGTCGGCCATATTCGCGCCGATCACGAGGAACAGGTCGGCATGATCGATATCTTCGTACGATCCGGGCGGGCCGTCCGCGCCGAGCGAGAGCTTGTAGCCACTGCCCGCGCTCGCCATGCACAGACGCGAGTTCGATTCGATGTTGTTGGTGCCGACAAAACCCTTGGCGAGCTTGTTGACGAGGTACTGCGCCTCGATCGACATCTGGCCCGACACGTAGAACGACAACGCGTGCGGTCCATGTTCGTCGAGCAGGCCACGCAAACGCGTTGCGGTGGCGCTGATCGCCTGCGCCATCGGCAGTGGCACGGGATCCTGATCACGGGCGTGACGCACGAACGCGCTTTCGAGACGCCCCGACTTGCGCAATGCGACGTGCGCCGACTGCCCCTTCGTGCAGAGCCGTCCGAAATTCGCCGGATGCTCCTTGTCGCCGGAAATCTTCGCAATCTGGCCGTCCTCGACGTGCAGCACCATGCCGCAGCCAACGCCGCAGTAGGGGCACACAGTCTTGACGTTATAGGAGGACATGGCCGATGGCATCGTGATAAGAAGTTGCAAGCAATCGATCGATCAAAGCGCGACCCACACCTGGCCGTTTTCCACTCGCGCGGCGAACGCGTTGACGGAATACGCCGGTGTTTCGAGGCACTCGCCCGTGCGTAAATCGAAGTGATGCTTGTAGATCGGCGAAGCGACCACGAGGCGCTCGCCGAGATTGCCAATCAATCCGCGCGAGAGGACCGCTGCGTGCGAGCCCGGATCGTAGTTTTCGATCGCGTACACGGCGCCGTCCGCGCTGCCGTCGTTCACATGAAAGACGGCCACCTGTTCGCCGTTGACGAGCGCGCACACGCCCGTGTTGGGGACGATCTCGTCTAGCGGGCAAATCGGCGTCCAGGCAAGCGGAAGACGGTCAAGGTTCATGGCGCAAGTCCTCGATGAATGACGTTAACAAAGGATCAAACGGTTTCGGCCACCACGGAAATCGCCGCGAGTTTCGATTGCCGCTCGGTGAGTGTCGCGGGCCGGATCTGGCCGCGTTCCTCGACGAATCTGACGTTGCCGTCCGACTCGCCGCTGTTGACGAAGTGACGAAAGCGCTTGCGCGTCTCAGGATCGGTGACGGCCTTTTTCCATTCGCATTCGTAGGTCTCGACCACGTGCTGCATTTCCGCCTCGAGCTCGGCGGCCACGCCGAGGCGATCGTTGACGATCACGTCGATCAGATAGTCGAGTCCGCCTTCGAGGTTGTCGCGCCACACGCTGGTGCGTTGCAAACGGTCCGCGGTGCGCACGTAGAACATCAGGAAACGATCGATGTAGCGCACCAGCGTGGCCTTATCGAGGTCCGCGGCGAGCAGTTCGGCATGCCGTGGCTTCATGCCGCCGTTGCCGCATACGTAGAGATTCCAGCCCTTCTCTGTCGCGATGATGCCGACGTCCTTGCCCTGCGCTTCCGCGCATTCGCGCGTGCAGCCGGACACGCCGAACTTGATCTTGTGCGGCGTGCGCAGGCCCTTGTAGCGGTTCTCGATTTCAACGGCGAGGCCCACCGAATCGCCAACGCCATAGCGGCACCACGTCGAGCCGACACACGACTTCACCGTGCGCAGCGACTTGCCGTACGCATGGCCGGATTCGAAACCGGCGGCGATCAGTTCTTCCCAGATAAGCGGCAGTTGCTCGACGCGCGCGCCGAACAGATCGACCCGCTGACCGCCGGTGATCTTCGTATAGAGGCCGTATTTCTTCGCGACCTGGCCGACCGCGATCAGACCGTCAGGCGTCACTTCTCCGCCTGCCATACGCGGCACGACCGAATACGTACCGTCGCGCTGGATGTTGGCGAGGTAGTAGTCGTTGGTGTCCTGCAGCGAGGCGTGCTCTTTCTTCAGCACGAATTCATTCCAGCACGACGCGAGGATGCTCGCCACGAGCGGTTTGCAGATATCGCAGCCAAGACCGTGTCCGTGCTTCGCCAGCAATTCGCCGAAGCTGCGCACGCCCTCCACGCGCACGAGGTGATACAACTCCTGGCGCGAATACGGGAAGTGCTCGCAGACATGGTTGTTGACGGCCATGCCCTGCTTCTTCATCTCGGCCTTCATGATCTGGGTGACGAGCGGGACGCAGCCGCCGCACGAGGTGCCCGCGCTGGTCGCGCATTTCAGCGCGCCGATGTCGGTCGCGCCGGCGCGGACGGCGCCGCACAGGTCGCCCTTCGAGACGTTGTTGCATGAGCAGATTTGCGCGCCGGCAGGCAATGCGTCGACGCCGAGTGCGGGCTTAGCCTGACCGTCAGACGACGGCAGAATCAGGAATTCAGGCGAAGCCGGCAGCTCGATGCGGTTGAGCATCATCTGCTGCAGCGTGCCGTACTCGCTCGCGTCGCCGACCATCACGCCGCCGAGCAGATATTTGCCGCACTCGGACACCACCAGCTTCTTGTAGACCTGCTTGCGCTCGTCGCTGAACCGATAGGCGCGGCTGCCCGGCGTATTGCCATGCGCGTCGCCGATGCTGGCCACGTCCACGCCCATCAGCTTCAACTTCGTACTCATATCGGCGCCGGCGAATTCCGCCGACTCGCCGAGCAGTTGCTTCGCCACGGCGCGCGCCATGTCATAACCCGGCGCGACAAGGCCGAACAATTGACCGTTCCAGAGCGCGCATTCGCCGATTGCATAGATGTGCGGATCGCTGGTGCGGCATGCGTTGTCGATCACGATGCCGCCGCGTGCGCCGAGCGTCAGGCCGCTGTCGCGCGCGAGGTCGTCGCGCGGACGAATCCCCGCCGAAAACACGATCATGTCGGTGTCGAGGAAGCTGCCGTCGGCGAATTGCATGCGGTGCGTGCCGTTCTCACCGTCGACGATCGCTGTCGTGTTCTTCTGCGTATGGACCGTCACGCCGAGTTCTTCGATCTTGCCGCGCAGCACGCGGCCGCCGCCCTCGTCGACTTGCACGGCCATCAGGCGCGGCGCGAATTCGACCACATGCGTTTGCAAACCCATGTCGCGCAACGCCTTCGCGCATTCGAGACCGAGCAAACCGCCGCCGACCACCGTGCCGGTCTTCGAGCGAGTGCCGCACTCCTGCATCGCTTCGAGGTCGTCGATGGTGCGGTAGACGAAACAGTCGGCCCGCTCGCGCCCTGGCACGGGCGGCACAAACGGATATGAGCCGGTCGCGAACACGAGCTTGTCGTAGGGCAGTTCGTCGCGCGTCTGGCCCGTCGACACCGTCACGGTGCGCGCATCGCGATCGATCGAGACGGCCTTCGCGTTCAGCATGAGCCGCACGTTCTGGCGCTCGAAGAAGCCGGGTTCGACCAGCGACAGATCATCCGCGGTCTTGCCTGAAAAGAATTCGGACAGGTGCACGCGGTCATAGGCGGGCCGCGATTCTTCGCACAGCACCGTAATGTCGAGGCCATGCGCGGCGTCTTGTGCAAGGCACTCGACCAGTTTGTGGCCGACCATCCCGTGACCGATAACGATGATTCTCATGAGCGCGGCTTCCTCGATGTGCTGGGCTGGAATCGCTGCGGCTTGAGTTGCGGCCTGGTTGCAACTCAACTGCGGGCTAGCTGCGGCTTTGCCGCTGCCAGGCTGCTGCGCGAAAGCGATTCCGGAAATAAAAACGGCGTCCCGCGAACCCAGTCGATGACTGAATCCGGGGGACGCCGTTGTCCTGATCTGTATTGCAGCGGGCGCTTTGTTGTTGCGCTCGCAACGGATCCAC
>NZ_JAXDPY010000075.1:0-11013 GCF_034668105.1 Paraburkholderia sp.
ATTGACCGAGTACGCTTAACGCTTAAAAGCCTGAGTCGCGCCGCGGTTCGCCCGGCGCGCGCTGGTTAGCCGCAGAGCCCTGCCCTCGAAAGAGGGCAGGGCTTTTTTGTGCCCACGGAATGCCACATCCGCCCCTCGCAGACCCACGCGGCCGCCGCTCAAGAACACCCTCGCCAGACACGCGTTTCTTGACGTATCACAAACCCCATCGCAATACTGTCCAGACGGGGCGAAACTCGCGACCCAATGTCGCAGCGCCGGACTCACGGCGCCAAGTCACTGCTCCTAGAATCGGGATGCACTCGCCAGACCGCTCAGGCGGCCTGGATCCAGCCGGATTCACCGGCGTGAAGTCGCCTTCGACCGATCATGACCCTAGCCCTGAATCGCCATAGCCACCCTCGCCCGAGCCTGCGCAAACGGCTCGCCGCCTGGGTACGCGGTCCGACGCTGGCGCGGGATATCGCCATCGTCCTTGCCATCAAATTCGCACTGCTGATGGCGCTCAAGTACACGTTTTTCAATCATCCGCAGGCGGAGCATATGTCGCTGCCGCCTGAGCAAGTCGCGCAGGCGCTGCTGTCCACGCCTGCCACGCATCCGTCCCAAGGTGATCAACATGCCCGTTAGCGAAGTCGTAGAACTGTCGCGCCTCCAGTTCGCCATCACGGCGCTTTATCACTTTCTGTTCGTGCCCCTCACGCTCGGTCTGTCCTGGTTGCTCGTCATCATGGAGTCCGTCTATGTGATGACCGGCAAACAGATCTACAAGGACATGACCCAGTTCTGGGGCAAGCTGTTCGGCATCAACTTCGCGATGGGCGTCACCACCGGTCTCACGCTGGAATTCCAGTTCGGCACCAACTGGTCGTACTACTCGCACTACGTCGGCGACATTTTCGGCGTGCCGCTGGCCGTGGAAGGTCTGATGGCGTTCTTCCTCGAGTCGACGTTCGTCGGCCTGTTCTTCTTCGGATGGAACCGTCTCTCGAAGGTGCAGCACGTGAGCGTGACGTTCCTCGTCGCGCTCGGCTCGAACCTGTCGGCGCTGTGGATTCTGGTGGCCAACGGCTGGATGAACAATCCGGTCGGCGCCACCTTCAATTACCAGACAATGCGGATGGAACTCGACAGCATCTTCTCGGTGCTGTTCAATCCGGTCGCGCAGGTGAAGTTCGTGCACACCGTATCGGCCGGTTATGTGACCGCCTCGATGTTCGTGCTCGGCGTGTCGTCGTGGTATCTGTTGAAGCGTCGCGACACCGAATTCGCGCTGCGCTCGTTCGCGATCGCAGCGGGCTTCGGTCTGGCATCGACGTTGTGCGTGATCGTGCTCGGCGACGAATCCGGCTACCGTACCGGCGAAGTTCAGCAGGTCAAGCTGGCCGCGATCGAATCCGAATGGGAAACGGCGCCCGCACCCGCACCGTTCACGATCATCGGCATTCCGAACCAGAAGGAAGAACGCACCGACTACGCGATCCGCATTCCATACGCGCTCGGTCTCATCGCCACGCGTTCGATCGACGAACCGGTGGTCGGGCTGAAAGACCTGATGGCCCAGAACGAAGTGCGGATCAGGAACGGCATGCTCGCCTACGCCGCACTGCAACAGCTGAAGTTAGGCGACGCGACGGACGAAGCCAAAGCGGCCTTCGACGCTCACAAGGCGGACCTCGGCTACGGCCTGATGCTCAAGCAGTTCACCCCGAACGTCACGGATGCGACGCCGGACCAGATCGTGCAAGCCGCCAAGAAGACGATTCCGCCGGTGGCGCCGGTGTTCTTCTCGTTCCGCCTGATGGTCGGCCTCGGCATCCTGTTCCTCGCGACCTTCGTGCTGGCGTTCTGGTTCTGTGCGCAGCGCTCCCTGCTGCTGGAGAAGCGTCGCTGGTTCCTGCGCTGGGCCGTATGGGCGATTCCGTTGCCGTGGCTTGCGGCTGAATTCGGCTGGATCGTCGCTGAAGTGGGCCGTCAACCGTGGACCATCGCCGGCATTCTGCCGACCGCATTGTCCGCCTCGAGCCTCACGCCAGGCGATCTGTATCTGAGCATTGCCGGCTTCGTCGTGTTCTACACGGTGCTGTTCATCATCGAAATCATGCTGATGTTCAAGTACGCGCGACTCGGGCCTTCGTCGCTGCATACCGGGCGCTATCACCACGAACAGCCGCTGAATCAGCCGCTGCCGATCAACACGGCCGCCTGATTCGCCGCCACTCTGTTCCAAGGGAAAGATCATCATGGATTACGCAACCCTCAAACTGATCTGGTGGGCGTTGATCGGCGTACTGCTGATCGGCTTCGCGCTCACCGACGGCTTCGACATGGGCGCGGCGATTCTGCTGCCGTTCATTGCCAGAACCGACGCGGAGCGGCGCATCGTTGTCAATACGGTCGGCGCGACGTGGGAAGGCAATCAGGTATGGCTCATCACGGCCGGCGGCGCGATGTTCGCCGCATGGCCACTGGTCTACGCCGCGTCGTTCTCGGGCTTCTACTTCGCGATGCTGCTGGTGCTGTTCTCGCTATTCTTCCGGCCAGTCGGCTTCGACTACCGCAGCAAACGTGAAGACCCGCGCTGGCGCAGCGCGTGGGACTGGGCTTTGTTTATCGGCGGCTTCGTACCGGCGCTGGTGTTCGGCGTGGCGTTCGGCAACCTGCTGCAAGGCGTGCCCTTCTCGTTCGATACCGATCTGCGCGTCACGTATCACGGCGGTTTCTTCGCGCTGCTGAACCCGTTCGCCGTGCTGTGCGGTCTTGTGAGCGTGTCGATGCTGGCCGCGCACGGCGCCGCCTTCGTGAAGATGAAAGCGGACGACATCGTCGCCGAGCGTGCCTCGCTGGCGCTGCGGATCGCTTCGCTCGCGGCCGTAGTGCTGTTTCTGCTTGCCGGCGTGCTGATCGCCACGATGATCGGCGGCTATCAGATCATCGACGCGCCGCCGTTCGATACGATTGCCAACCCGCTGCTGAAGAACGTAATCGGCGCACCGGGCCTGTGGCTCACCAACTACGCAAGCTATCCATGGATGGTGATCGCGCCGGTGGCCGGCCTCGCAGGCGGCGTACTTGCGTTGTTGCTGGCGCGCTCGCGGTTTGAAAAGAGCGCGTTCCTGTCGACCTCGCTGATGATCATCGGCGTGATCCTGACGGCCGGCTTCTCGATGTTCCCGTTCATCATGCCCTCCTCGCTCGACGGCCGCAGCAGTTTGACCGTTTGGGATTCGACCTCGAGCCGCATGACGCTGCAGATCATGCTGATCGCCGTGATCATTTTCCTGCCGATCGTCCTGATCTACACGAGCTGGGTGTATCGCGTAATGCGAGGCAAGGTGACCGCCGCGGCACTCGAAGAAAATCATCATTCGATGTATTGACCGGCAATACGATTAACAGGAGTTTGTGATGTGGTATTTCAGTTGGTTTCTTGGGATTGGCGTGGCGCTGGCATTCGGCATTATCAACGTGATGTGGCTGGAATCGCGCCGGCCTGTTGAAGCAGGTAAGCAGAAAACACGTTGAGGCATCGGTTGCCAGCCGGCCGCAGGCAGGCTCAGGCTCGAAAACGCCCAAGCGGCACCTTGAATCAAGGTGCCGCTTTTTTGTTGACGCGAGACGCGAAACTCGACTGGATGCGGTGCTTTCCCACTCCCCAGCCGCGCCTTGCTTCATAAATTGCGCCGCTGCGCCGCACCGCTCACCACGATGCCTCTACCGTGCATAAAAAAAGCCCCCGGAATCCCGGAGGCTTTTCGAATAACGCGGCTCACGAACCGAACGGAAGACCGAAGTCACCGCATCCCGAAGCCTCGCCGAGATTACGCAGGCTGCGGCGCAGTACCTGCGCCCGTAGCCGGCGACAGACGCGTCGCCAGTTGTGCCGCGTAGCGCTGAGCAGCGTCGCCCACTACGATGTGGAAGGTATCCGCCGAGACCCAAGCCATATCGAGCGTGGCGAGACGTTGACGATCCACCGCCGACGGGTCGCGCACCACGATCCGCAGACGGGTTGCCGCCACGGCATCCAGCGACACGATGTTGCCCGCGCCGCCGAACACGGCCAGCCAACGCAGCGGATCCGGATCGAGCGCACCGGCTTGAACTCCGCTTGCCGCCGCGACAGGCGCAGCAGCGACTGCAGGTGCAGAAGGTGCAGCAACCACCGGCTTCGCAGCCTCGCCACCACCCTGCGCGATCACGGTACGGATTTCATCGGCGATGATGTCCGCTTCCGGTCCGATGATCACCTGCACGTTGGTCGAGCCGCGCTTGAGCACCCCACGCGCGCCGATCGTCTTCAATTCGCTTTCCGAGACCTTGCTGGAATCGACCACCGACAGACGCAGACGCGTCGTGCAGGCATCCACCACCGACAGATTCGACGCGCCACCCAGCGCAGCGAGATAACGCTGCGCGCGCGGCACGGCGGCACCCGCCACGGGCGACACAAAACCGCCGGCCGTGAACGACTCGACCTGTTCTTCTTCGGCGGCGGGTTCGCGGCCCGGCGTCGCCATATTGAACTTGCGAATGAAGAAGCGGAACAGCCCGTAGTACACGACCATGTACACGAGACCGATCGGTATCGCCCACCAGCCCCTGGTCGACAGGCCGTAGTTCAGCACGTAGTCGATGAAGCCGGCCGAGAAGGTGAAGCCGAGATGAATCCCGAGCGCCGAGCAGATCGCCAGCGACAAGCCCGTCAGCACCGCGTGGATCGCATAGAGCACCGGCGCGAGGAACATGAAGCTGAATTCGATCGGCTCGGTCACGCCCGTCAGGAACGAGGTGAGCGCCATCGACGCCAGCAGCCCGAACACCATCGCGCGACGCTCTTTCGGGGCCTCGTGATACATCGCGAGACACGCGGCCGGCAGGCCGAACATCATGACCGGGAAGAAGCCCGTCATGAACGTGCCGGCAGTCGGATCGCCCGCGAAGAAGCGATGCAGGTCGCCCGTCACCGCGGCGCCGCCCGGCGGCGTGAAGGAGCCGAACACGAACCACGTCAGCGAGTTCAGGATGTGATGCAGACCCGTGACGAGCAGCAGCCGGTTCAGCACGCCGAACACGAATGCGCCGAGCGCGCCCGCGGTGGTGAGCCAATGGCCGGCCGTATCGATGATCGCTTGCACCGGCTGCCATACGTAGCCGAACACGATGCCGATCACCAGACAGACCACGCCGGTGACAATCGGCACGAAGCGTTTCCCTCCGAAGAATGCGAGGTAATCGGGCAGCTTGATGTCTTTGTACCGGTTGTACAGCAAGCCCGCGACGATACCCGCCACGATCCCGGACAACACGCCCATGTTGAGCTTGTCGTTGATGTCCTTCATCACCGCGATTTCGACCAGATAACCGATCGCGCCCGCGAGACCCGCCACGCCGTTGTTGTCTTTCGCGAAGCCGACCGCCACGCCGATTGCGAACAGCAACGGCAGGTTGTCGAAGATCGCACCGCCGGCGTCGGCGATCATCTTGATGTTGAACACATCGGGCTGGCCCAATCGCAGCAGCAGGCCGGCAACCGGCAGCACTGCAATCGGCAGCATCAGCGCGCGTCCCAGGCGCTGAATCTTCAGAAACGGATTCCCATCCATTGACACCTCCAATCCTTGTCTCGTAGTCGACTGTCGTCGTTGAGTTTTGTATCTATACGTAGTGATTGAGCGAAGCTGGTTGCGGACCGCGTGGGGTTCAGTCCAAAGGCCAGGTTTCGCGACTTGCTGCTCTTACCGCCTGCGCCGATTCGAGCGCCAGGGCATCCTGGGCGCGCTGACGGCACAGCTGATAATCGAGGTTGCGCACGCGCGCCTTGATGCCCGGCACCGACACCGGATCCACCGAAAGCTCGGTTACGCCAAGGCCGACAAGCAGCGGCACGGCCAGCGGATCGCCCGCCAGTGCGCCGCATACGCCGACCCATTTGCCATGCTTGTCCGCGCCTTGCACGGTCGCCGCGATCAGGCGCAGCACTGCGGGATGCAAGCCGTCCGCTTGCGCCGCGAGGTCGGCCTGACAACGGTCCATGGCGAGCGTGTATTGCGTCAGATCGTTCGTGCCAATGGAGAGGAAATCCGCGTGTTGCGCCAGTTGGTCGGCGAGCAACGCAGCCGACGGCACTTCGATCATCACGCCGACTTCGATCGGCTCGGTACGACCCGATTCGCGGGCGAATTCGTCAATGCGTTTGCGGATGCGGATCAATTCGCCGACGTCCGTCACCATCGGCAGCAGAATGCGTACGGCGCCGAGCGGTTGGACCGCGAGCAGGCCGCGCAATTGATCGTCGAGCAGATCGGGACGCACTTGTGCGAGACGGATGCCGCGCAGGCCGAGCGCCGGATTCGGTTCCGGTGGCAGCGTCAGGTAATCGACTTCCTTGTCCGCGCCGACGTCCAGCGTGCGAATGATCGCGGTGCGCCCGCTCAATGCGTCGACGATCGCCTGGTAGCTCTGACGATGTTCGTCGATGGTCGGCGCCGCGGCGCGGTGAATGAACAGCAGTTCGGTGCGCAACAGGCCGACGGAATCGGCGCCGTTGTCGACGGCGGTCTTCGCGTCGTCGAGCGTGGCAATGTTCGCGGCGACTTCGATCGCGCGGCCATCCGACGTCACTGCCGCCTGTTGCGACGTGCGGCGATTCGCTTCGCGCACGCCGGCGAGGCGGCTGCGCTCAAGGCGCGCACGTTCGACGTCGAGCTCGGTCGGCGCGAATTCGAGGCGGCCGGTGCTCGCGTTCACCACCACTTGCGTGCCTTCGGGGATCGCGTGCAGGGCATCGCCGACTGCCACCAGCGCGGGGATACCGGCCTGGCGCGCGAGAATCGCCGCATGCGAAGTCGCCCCGCCGCGCGCCATCACGAGTGCGGTGACGCGCGAGCGATCCAGCGAGGACAGATCCGACGGCGTGAATTCTTCCGCCGCCAGCACCGCTTCTTCCGGCAGAATGCGCGCCGCGGCATTCGTATAACCGAGCGCACGCAACACGCGCTTTTCGATGTCGCGCAGATCGGCGGCACGTTCGGCGAGCAACGCGTCTTCGATATTCGTCAGGATGGCGATCTGTGCGCGGATCGCTGCGCGCCACGCAAACCCGGCGCTCTTGCCGAGGCTGATCAGATCGCGCGCGGCGTCGAGCAGCGTCGGGTCTTCGAGCAACACGCGATGCACCGCGAAGATGCCCGCCTCGCCCACCGCGCCACGTTGCGACGCATCGCGTACGGTCGTACCGAGGTCCGTGTCGACCGTGGCAATCGCCTTGTCGAGCAGACGGCTTTCCGCTGCCGACGTGCCGTTCGCCTTTTCCGGCGGATCGATGTCCGCATCGTCCCAGCGCACCAGCTTGCCGACCGCGACGCCCGGCGACGCGCAGACACCCGCCAGCGTATTCGGCGCGAGCGTTTCACCCGTCGGCCGCACAACCGCTTGCGGCGCCGGCGAGCTTTGGCGCGCCGGCTTTTCTTCGACTTCGCCGTGCGCTTCACGCGTCAATTCATGAGCGATCGCTTCGATCGCGGCTTTGGCTTGCGGACCGACGCCGAGCAGCTCGACAGTCGCGCCTTCGCCCGCGCCGAGAGCGAGCAATCCCACCACGCTCTCGATCGCCGCCTTGCGCCCTTCGTAACGCACCTCGACGCGCGCGTCGAAACCACGCGCCGCTTCGCGAGCGCGCGCTGCCGGGCGTGCATGCAATCCCCCGGCGTGAATCAGCGTGACTTGTTGGCGGGCTTCTTCCGTCACGTTGGTGGCGCTGGCCTGCCGCGATGCGTGCGCCGCCTCGCCGCCGCGAGCGCGCAGCACCAGCAACGGCGTTTCGCCTGCCTTCAGCATGCCGCCCTGCACCCGCTCGATAATCTCGAACGCGTCAGAATTGGCAATCGCGATCACTGAAACGAGACTCGGCGCGTTCAGCGCGACCTGGTCCTGATCGAACTCGATCAGCACGTCGCCGGCACGCACCTGTGCGCCTTGCGCGACCATCGGCGCAAAGCCCTTGCCGTTCAGCTCGACGGTGTCGATGCCGATGTGCAGCAGGATCTCCACACCTTCGGCTGTCGCGAGCGTGACCGCGTGGCCGGTGCGCGCGAGATGGGTGATGGTGCCGTCGCACGGCGCGACGAGCCGCCCCTCGAGCGGATCGATGCCGATGCCGTCACCGAACATGCCGCCCGAAAACACAGGGTCGGGCACATTCGCCAGCGGCACGACCGGTCCGGTCAGCGGCGCGAGCAAAACAATATGGCCTTGAGAATGGCTCTTCAAGCGGGACTCCTCGACACGTCGCATCTGATTTCTCGTCAGTGAGTTTCGGTGACTTTGTTGAGATGGCGGGGCGCGTCAGGATTGCGCCCGCGTGCGGCGGCAAGGCCGGCGGCCATCACGTAAAAGGACAGGATCGCGGCGATCGGATCGAGCGCCGCATGAGCGGTCGTGGCGAGCGGCAGCGACGCTTCCGGCACGTCAGCCGGTGCGGCGAGCAGCACGCGTGCACCGCGCGCCTGCATGTCGCGCGCGAGTTGCAGCAAGCCGGCCTGCTCGGGACCGCGCGGCGCGAAGACCAGCAGCGGATAGTCGCGGTCGATCAGTTCCATCGGACCGTGCCGCACTTCCGCGCTCGAAAATGCTTCGGCCTGAATGCCCGAGGTCTCCTTCAATTTCAGCGCGGATTCCTGGGCGATCGCGAGACCCAGACCGCGGCCGATCACGATCATGCGTTCGATGCCGCGCAGTTCGTCCACCGCTTTCGACCAGTCGAGCTTGCCGGCGGCTTGCAGTGCGTCGGGCAGTGTGTTCAACGCGCCGAGCAGCGCGTCGTCTTTCTGCCAATATGCGACGAGTTGCGCGGAAATCGACAGCATCGCGATGTAGCTCTTGGTGGCCGCGACGCTCAGTTCCGGACCGGCCATGAGCGGCAGATGAAATTCGCAGGCGTCGGCCAGCGGCGAGTTCGGCGCATTCACCGCGGCCACTGTCAACGCGCCGGCCTTGCGCAACGCGTCCATCGTGCCGACCAGATCCGGGCTCTTGCCCGATTGCGAGAACGCCAGCGCGAGCTGAGCGCGCACCCGCAAGGGCGCCTGTTGCAACGTCGCGACCGACATCGGCAGCGAGGCGACCGGCACACCGAGGCGGCTCATCGTCAGGCTTGCGAAGTAACTCGCGGCATGGTCCGAGCTGCCGCGCGCGACAGTCAATGCGACATGGCGCGGCTGCTCGGCGAGCTTCGCCGCGAGGGCCTCGACGCGCGACGTATCCGTGAGTTGCGCGGCGACCGTTTCAGCGGACGCCAGCGCCTCTTTAAGCATATTCGACAATTGATTCTCCTTCGACGTAAGTCGCGCTCAATGCCAGTTCACGATCGAACACGACCACATCGGCCCACGCGCCACGCGCAATGCGGCCGCGGTCTTCGATACCGAGGTAGTCGGCGGCGTAGCGTGACAAACGGTTTGAAACATCGGCGATCGGCAAGCCGATCGAGACGAGATTGCGCAGTGCCTGATCCATCGTCAGCGTGCTGCCGGCGAGCGTGCCGTCAGCGAGACGCACGCCGCCGAGGCACTTCGTCACGTGCTGGCTGCCGAGGCGGTATTCGCCGTCGGGCATGCCGGTGGCCGAAGTGCTGTCCGTGACCACGTAGAGACGCGGAATCGCGCGCAACGCGGCGCGGATTGCGCCCGGATGAACGTGCAGCAGGTCGGGAATGATTTCGGCGAATTCGGCGTGCGCGAGCGCGGCGCCCACGAGGCCAGGATTGCGGTGATGCAACGGCGACATCGCGTTGAACAGATGCGTGAAGCCACAGGCACCGTGCTTGAGTGCAGCGACGGCGTCGTCGTAAGTGCCGAGCGAATGGCCGAGCTGCACGCGCACGCCGCGCGCCGCCATCTCGGAGATGATCTCCATGTGGCCGGCGATTTCCGGCGCCAGCGTGACCACGCGAATCGGCGCGATCGACAGATACTTCAGCACTTCGTCCATCACCGCCGAGACGGCGGCGTCGGGCTGCGCGCCGAGCTTGCCGGGGTTGATGTACGGACCTTCCAGATGGACGCCGAGCACGCGCGCACCGCCTGGCGTGCGAATCCGCGCGTTGTTGCCCAGCCCCGCGACGACCTTCATCAGCTCGTCGCGCGGCGCGGTCATCGTGGTGGCGAGCAGGCTGGTCGTACCGTAACGCGCATGCGTGCGGGTGATGGTTTCGATCGCGTCGCCGCCTTCCATCACGTCGGAGCCGCCGCCGCCATGCACGTGCAGATCGATGAAGCCGGGCAGGATGTAGGGCGCGTCATTCTTCGCCGGATCGGTGCGTTCACCGGTCAGCGCCGTGATGCGGCCGTTTTCGTATTCGAGCGTGCCGTGAATCCACCCATCGGTGGTGAGTATGTTTCCGGTCAGCATGATTCTCTCTGGTGAGACGTAATGCGGGTGTGACTGAAATGCGCTCGATGGCGCCGCATGCGGGCGGGCCACGCGGCCCGCTCAGTGCGCAAATCAGGCGCGCCGGTCAGGTGCGCAATTCAGCGACAAAGTCGTAGTAATCGTCGCGGCAATAGGTGTCGGTCAGTTCGATCGCTCGCTGGTCAGCGCTATAGCCGATACGGGTGATGACCAGCAGCGCCGAGCGCGGTTCGATATCCATCAACGAGGCGATCTCGCTTGAAGCATTGACCGCGCGAAAGTGCTGCAAGGCGCGCACGACGGCGGCGCCGCGTTGTTCGAGATAGCTGTAAAGCGATACGCCGATGGCTTGCGGATCGGGCACGATCGCCGCCGGCAGCGCCGAATGCTCGACCGCCATCACGATGCCGTCCGCGCGCCGCAGGCGCCGCAGACTCGCCACCGCCGCGCCGGGTGACAGGCCGAGGTGCACCAGTTCGTCACGGTTGGCGGCGCGGATATCGCGCTCGAGCCACACCGAATCCGGCCGGAACCCGCGTTGCTGCATCTTCTTCGTGAAACCGGTGAGCCGCGATAAAGGGTCTTCGACGCGCGGCGTGATGA
>NZ_JAXDPY010000076.1:0-18133 GCF_034668105.1 Paraburkholderia sp.
CGAGGTAGCCGCGATTCAGGTAATACGAGCGGACGTTTTCCAGGTCGCCGGTGAGCTTGTCTTTCGCGTACAGGTCGTTCTTCGTGTACCACGAGAACCAGTTCGGCGTGGACAGCTGCATTTCATCGCGCAGGGTACCCGTGCTGAACGCCTTGTTGCCGATGAAGTTGATCTGGCGGATCTTCGCGCTCGGACCTTCCGCCACCGAGAACAGCACCGACACGCGGTTACGGTCGATCGGCGTGATCGTGGTGGTGACCTCGGCGGCGTAATAACCACGCGTGAGGTACTGGCGCTTCAGTTCCTGCTCGGCCTTGTCGACGAGTGCCTTGTCGTAGTAACGGCCTTGCGACAGGCCGACCGCGCGCAGCGCCTTGGTCAGATTGTCCTTCTCGAACTCGTGAATGCCCGCGAAGTCGATCGAGCCGACCGCCGGACGTTCCAGCACCTGCACGATGACGACGTTGCCTTCAGTCGCGATCTTGACGTCGTTGAAAAAGCCCGTGGCGTACAGCGCGCGAATGGCTTCAGAAGCCTTGTCGTCGCTAAAGGTATCGCCTTGCTTGATGGGCAGGTACGCGAACACGGTACCAGGTTCGACGCGTTGCAATCCCTCGATCCGGATGTCTTGCACCACGAAGGGCGTCGTTGCGTGAGCAACCAGCCCATGCGCGGCGAATGCCGCGGCTATAACCGTCTTTGGAACAAAGCGATGAGGTTTAAACAACGTGCTTCCCCAGTGTGTATAGCTGCATCAGGTCGGGCGGTCGCCATCGTGAACGCCGCCAGACACTTTAAAAATGGATTAAACGAGCCAGATCGTTGAACAGCGCAATCGCCGACAACGCGACGATGCAGGCGAGACCCGCCCTCTGAAAAACGAGTTGCCAGCGATCAGAGACAACCTTGCCGGTTACAGCTTCAACCAAATAATATAACAGATGACCCCCGTCCAATACCGGAATTGGTAACAGGTTCAGTACGCCGAGGCTAATACTGACAAGGGCCAGGAACGACAGGAATGCAGAAGGACCTAGACGTGCGCTCTTTCCTGCGTAATCGGCGATCGTCACGGGGCCAGAAAGATTCTTCAGCGAAGCCTCGCCGACGATCATTCGTCCGAACATGCGCACGGAGTAAACAGCGAGATCCCAGGTGCGGCGCGCGCCCAGTTGCAGGCTTTCGACCGGACCGTAATGCACGTCGATCGAAGGCACCTGAGTGGCGAGTTCCGCGCCGATACGGCCGATCTGCTGCCCTGTCGCGTCATCACGTTGCGACTGCGGGACGATGCGAACGTCTTCCAGCCTGCCCGCCGCCTGTCCGCCACGTTCCACTTGCAGCGTCAGGGGCGTGCCGGCGTGCGATTTTACATAGGCGATGAAGGCCGTGGCATTGTCGGTAGGGATACCGTTGATCGCGCGCAGACGGTCACCCACGGCAAGACCTGCTTTTTGCGCCGCGCTATCGGGTTGCACTCCCGCGACCGTCAGCTTGCCGCCCCCCGGTTCGAAACCGAGATGCGACATAAAATCGTCGTCGACGTCTTTCTCGGTGATGCCGCGCAGATCGAGCTGGAAATCCGAGGTGCCGTGGGCGTCTTTCGCGCTCAGCACGACGCGCTTGTGATCGAATGCCGCGCCCAGCAGTTTCCAGCGCAAATCGGACCACGAGCGCACGCGCTCGGATTCACCGGCATTCTCGGCACGCACCGCGACAATCGTTTCGCCGCCGTCGAAACCGGCCAGCGCCGCCGGCGTATTTGCAGCGGGCGCCGCGACCACAGCCGCCGGCTCCGTCACGCCGGTGGCGAACACGAGGGCGAACAGCACGATGGCAAGCAGGAAGTTTGCGACCGGGCCGGCCGCGACAATCGCGAAACGGCGCCACACCGACTGCCGGTTGAACGCATGCGGCAAAGCCTCAACGGGAATCGGCGCGCCGCCGGTCTCGCGCTCGTCGAGCATCTTCACGTAGCCGCCCAGCGGCAGCGCGGCAATTGTCCATTCGGTACCGGTCTTCGGGCTCACCCATTGGAACAGCGGCTTGCCGAAGCCGATCGAAAAACGCAATACCTTGACGCCGCACAAACGCGCCACGCTGTAATGCCCGTACTCGTGGACGACCACGAGCACGCCAATCGCGACCGCGAAGGCAAGCAGTTCGATCAGCAGATTCATAGGCGCCTCACTGGACGGCGCGTTCCGTGCGACGGGCGCCATCCGGCAGACGCGCGATGAAGTCGGCAGCGGCGCGACGCGCGGCCGCATCCGCTTCGATCGCGTCTTCCAGCGCGTGCGCGCTACGGTTCGGCAACGCGTTGAGCACCGCGTCGACTACCTGGGCGATCGCCATGAAACCGATCTGACGTGCCAGGAACGCTTCAACGGCGACTTCGTTCGCGGCATTCAGGGCCGCGCTCGCGAGGCCTCCCTCGGCCAGCGCCTTCACCGCGAGCGCAAGACACGGGAAGCGTGCGTAATCCGGCTTTTCGAACGAGAGCGATGCGACCTGCAGCAGATCGAGTTGTGCGACACCCGAATCGATCCGCTCCGGAAACGCCAGCGCATGAGCAATCGGCGTGCGCATGTCGGGGTTGCCCAGTTGCGCGAGCACCGAGCCGTCGGCGTACGACACCATCGAATGAATCACGCTTTGCGGGTGAATCAGCACGTCGATGCGCTCGCCTGGCAAATTGAATAGCCAATGCGCCTCGATCACCTCGAGGCCCTTGTTCATCATCGTGGCCGAGTCGACGGAAATCTTGCGGCCCATCACCCAGTTCGGATGCTTGCAGGCTTCGTCAGGCGTGACGCCGGCCAGCGTGGCCGGTTCGCGCGTACGGAACGGGCCGCCCGAGGCGGTCAGGATGATCTTCGAGACGCCGCCGTGCAGCGCGGCTTCGCGCGGCAGACATTGGAAAATTGCGTTGTGTTCGCTGTCGACGGGCAACAGCACGGCGCCGTTGTCGCGCACCGCGTCCATGAAGATCGCGCCGGACATCACCAGCGCTTCCTTGTTGGCGAGCAGGATGCGCTTGCCGGCGCGCGCCGCCGCGAGACTCGGCGCGAGACCCGCGGCGCCGACGATCGCCGCCACCACGGTATCGCAGCCCGCGTTCTTCGACACGTCGACCAGCGCTTGCGGCCCGTACGTGACTTCGGTCTTGCAACCGGCCTCGCGCAGTTTCGCCGCGACGTGCGCGGCCGTATCGGCGTCGCCGACTACCGCGACTTCAGGCTGAAAGCGCAAGCATTGCTCGACGAGCTTGTCGCCGTTGCGATGCGCTGTGAGCGCGTAAACCGAAAAGCGCTCGGGATGACGCGCGACGACGTCGAGCGTGCTGTCTCCAATCGAGCCCGTGGAACCGAGCAATGTCAGACGTTTTTGCATATCTCTTTCTCTAGCCGAGCAGCAGCATGGCAAGCGGAAGCACCGGCAACAATGCGTCGATGCGGTCGAGCACGCCACCGTGCCCAGGCAACAGGCCGCTTGAATCTTTCACCCCGGCCTGGCGTTTCATCATTGATTCGAACAGGTCGCCCACCACGCTGAATGCCACCAGCAAGGTCAGTGCGAGCAGCGTACGTACGGCACCCAGTTGCGCCAGCAGCGCGGAGTACAAGGTTGGCTCGAACGCATGAAATACGACCGCCGCCGCGGCGACGATCATGACCACCAGCCAGCCGCCGATCGCGCCCTCCCAAGTCTTACCCGGGCTGATGGCAGGCGCCAGCTTGTGCTTGCCGAACGCTTTTCCGGAGAAGTATGCGCCGATATCGGCCAGCCATACCAACAGCAGCAGCGACAGCACGAACGGCACGCCCTTCATGCGCGCGGCGACGAGAGCATGCCAGCACGCGACGAATACCACAATGCCGGCAAGGAATAGAAAAGCGCGCCAGGCGCCTTGCGCGAGGGTCGGCTTGCGCAGGAGCACATACGGCCCCGCGATCACCCAGAAAATAGCGGCTGCCTGAAAGAGCGGCCGGGGCTCCTCGACACCGGTGCCAAGCCGCGTGCTCGCGACCAGCGCAACCGCGGCCACCAGCGCGTAGATGACCGGACCCGCGCCGCCGAGCTTGAGCAGGCGCGCCCATTCCCACGCGGCGAACACGACGACGAAAGCGATCAGCGCGCCGAACGCGCCGACCGGCGCGAACAACGTGACCGGCAGGAAGACCGCCAGCAGGATGATCGCCGTGATAACACGGGTTTTTAGCATGGAAGCGAATCGACGTTTTGCGATTGCGGCTCGAGTTGAGCACTGGTGCGGCCGAAGCGGCGCTCACGCTCCGCGTAGGAAGCGATGGCGTGGCCGAGCGCTTCCGCGTCGAAGTCCGGCCAGAATGTGTCGGTGAAGTAAAACTCGGTGTAGGCGAGCTGCCACAGCAGAAAGTTGCTGACACGGCGCTCGCCGCCGGTGCGGATGAAGAGGTCCGGCTCCGGCGCATAGGCCATCGACAGGTGTTCGGCGAACGAATCTTCGTTCACCTCGACCGCCTTGCCCGCCAGCGCCGATTGCTCGGCCAGCTTACGGGTGGCTTGCATGATGTCCCAGCGGCCGCCGTAATTGGCGGCAATGGTGAGCGTGAGACGTGTATTGCGCGCGGTTTTGCTTTCCGCGCGCTTGATCAGGTCGCGAATACGCGTATCGAATCGAGCCAGATCGCCAACCACGCGCAAACGGATGCCGTTGGCGTGCAGCTTGCCGATCTCGCGCTCCAACGCGGTGACGAACAGCCGCATCAGGAACGACACTTCGTCGTTCGGGCGGCGCCAGTTTTCGGAGCTGAAGGCAAACAGCGTCAGGTATTCGACGCCCTGCCGGGCGCACGCCTCGACCGCCGCGCGCACTGCGTCGACGCCGCGCGTATGGCCGGCCACGCGCGGCAGGCGCCGCTGGGTCGCCCAACGGCCGTTGCCGTCCATGATGATCGCGATATGTCGCGGCACCGCGGCGACATCAGGCACGCGCACGGTTGAGCTGGTATAGGTCATGGCCGTCGGGACAGTGACTGCAAAAAAAGTGGAAGTCTTGAACGTGCTGAGTGCCCACAAGTCCGGCGCTTCGCGCCAAGCCCCTGAGGAGGCAATCCCCCAAGAGGACTTCCTGTGGAGCGAAAAACTTCGGGCGGCCCGCCGTTCTGCTGAGTGCTCCCCAAACCTGGCGCTTCGCACCAGGCCCCCGAGGGGGCAATCCCCCGATCCCCAACCGGACTTCCTTCGGGGCAGAGGACTTTCTGCCGAACGGAAAACCTTGAACCGTCCGGCGTTCTCCTGGGAGCCAACGGCCTCAGACCGTCATGATCTCAGCTTCTTTAGTTACTACAAGTTTGTCGATCTCCGCGACAAACTTGTCCGTCAGTTTCTGAACGTCGTCACCTGCACGACGCTCGTCATCTTCAGAAATTTCCTTGTCTTTCACGAGCTTTTTCAGTTGCTCGTTTGCATCACGGCGCAGGTTACGAACCGCGACCTTGGCCGTTTCCGCTTCGCTCTTGACCACTTTGGTCAGTTCGCGGCGGCGTTCTTCGGTCAGCGCGGGCATCGGCACGCGGATCACGTCGCCTTGCGTAGCCGGGTTCAGACCGAGGTCCGACTCGCGGATCGCCTTTTCGACGACCTGGACCATCTTCTTTTCCCACGGCTGCACGCCGATCGTGCGTGCGTCGATCAACGTCAGGTTCGCGACCTGCGAAATCGGCACCGGCGAACCGTAGTAATCGCACTGGATGTGATCGAGCAGACCCGTGTGTGCACGGCCCGTGCGGATCTTCGACAGATCGTTCTTGAACGCGTCGATGGAACGCTGCATCTTTTGTTCAGCGCCCTTCCTGATATCAGCCACAGACATTTTTAAACCTCCGAACCTTCAAAACGGTGCGAGCCGGCCAGCGCGCGCATGATGCGGCGGCCTGGGCCCGCGTTAAAGCCCACGTTATGTGAACGAGAGTTTACACGTGGACGAGGGTGCCCTCGTCCTCGCCTTGTACGATGCGCTTGAGCGCGCCCGGCTTGACGATCGAAAACACCCGGATCGGCAGCTTCTGGTCGCGGCACAGCGCGAACGCCGTGGCGTCCATCACCTGCAGATTGCGGCCGATGGCTTCGTCGAAACTGATCGTGGTGTAACGGGTCGCGCTCGAGTCTTTCTTGGGGTCGGCGGAATAGACGCCGTCCACCTTGGTGGCCTTCAGCACGACTTCCGCGCCGATTTCCGAGCCGCGCAGCGCAGCGGCCGTATCAGTCGTGAAGAACGGGTTGCCGGTACCGGCCGCGAAAATCACGACTTTGCCTTCTTCGAGCTGGCGAATCGCGCGGGGCCGGATGTACGGCTCAACCACCTGGTCCATGCGCAGCGCGGATTGCACGCGCGCTTCGATGCCGGCGTGGCGCATTGCGTCCTGCAGCGCCAACGCGTTCATCATGGTGGCCAGCATGCCCATGTAGTCAGCCGTGGCGCGGTCCATACCGGCCGCGCCGCCCGCGACGCCGCGAAAAATGTTGCCGCCGCCGATCACCACGGCCAGCTGCGTTCCGAGACGGACCACTTCGGCCACGTCCGCCACCATTCGTTCGATGGTCGCGCGATTGATGCCGAAGGCATCGTCGCCCATCAGAGCTTCACCGGAGAGTTTGAGCAGGACGCGTTTATAGGCAGTGGGCATAGGGGTATCCAGATCGCGCGGAACAGGGCAACAACAAGGGACTAATGTAGGGGTGAAATGCTGATTCGGGCAAGCGTCGCCAAATTGACGAACCCTGGGGTTCGCCAGAGACGGCCGCGCAGCGAGGGTCGACCCGCGCGCAGCCTTGCGGCGCTGCCGACCGCGGCAGAGTCTTGCTCCGCCGCGGGTCCAACGGTACTGACTTAAAGCTTAACCGATGCTTATTGCTGCTTTGCAGCAGCGACTTGAGCGGCCACTTCGGCTGCGAAGTCGTCCTGCTTCTTCTCGATGCCTTCGCCAACCACGAACAGCGCGAACTTCTGCACGCTCGCGTTGCCGGCCTTCAGCATCTGTTCGATCGTCTGCTTGTCGTTCTTAACGAACGTCTGGTTCAGCAGCGACACTTCCTTCAGGTACTTCTGCACGCTGCCGTCGACCATCTTGGCGACGATTTCAGCCGGCTTGCCCGATTCTGCAGCCTTCTGTTCAGCAATGCTGCGCTCCTTGGCGATCAGATCCGCCGGGACGTCGTCCGACGACAGCGAGACCGGCTTCATGGCGGCGATGTGCATGGCCACGTCTTTGCCGACCTGTTCGTCCGCGCCGGTGTACTCGACCAGCACGCCGATACGCGTGCCGTGCAGATACGCTGCCAGCTTGTTCGAGGTTTCGAAACGCACGAAGCGGCGGATCGACAGGTTTTCACCGATCTTGCCGACCAGCGCCAGGCGCACTGCGTCGACCGTCGAGCCGTCCAGCGGCAGGGTCGACAGCGCGGCGACGTCAGCCGGGTTTTGCGTAGCGACCAGTTCAGCGACGGTCTTCGAGAAAGCCAGGAAGTCGTCGTTCTTCGAAACGAAGTCGGTTTCGCAGTTCAGTTCGACCAGCGAACCCGCGTTGCCGCCGATAAACGATGCGACCACGCCTTCAGCCGTCACGCGCGACGCAGCCTTGCTAGCCTTGTTACCGAGCTTCACGCGCAGCAGCTCTTCAGCGCGCGCCATGTCGCCTTCGGCTTCCGTCAGCGCTTTCTTGCATTCCATCATCGGCGCGTCGGTCTTTGCGCGCAGTTCTGCAACCATGCTTGCGGTAATTGCCGCCATCATTTGCTCCTTGAGTTCCATCTGTCACACGCCGCCCGGACTTCGATGCCGGCGGCAAGAATTCGTTTCAACGTCGCCCGTATTATTGACGAGCTATGTTTCAGGCACTGTTCACAGCACATCACTACTTTGTCGCGGCTTAAAAAAAGGGGGCCTGTAGAAAGCCCCCTTTTTTGCCGGACACGGGGCAGCTTTACGCTTCCGCGTTGACCTCGACGAACTCGTCGCCGTCGCCACCACGTGCAGCCTGCACCACTTCGTTGACCGCGTTCGCACGGCCTTCGAGGATCGCGTCAGCCACGCCAGCCGTGTACAGAGCGACTGCCTTCGAAGCGTCGTCGTTACCCGGGATCACGTAATCGATGCCTTCCGGCGAGTGGTTCGTGTCAACCACGGCGATGACCGGCACGCCGAGCTTGTTAGCTTCGGTAACGGCAATCTTGTGATAGCCGACGTCGACCACGAAGATCGCGTCCGGAATACCGCCCATGTCTTTCACGCCGCCGATCGACTTTTGCAGCTTGGCCATTTCGCGTTCGAACAGGAGCGCTTCCTTCTTGCTCATGCGTTCGGTTTCGCCTGCTTCCAGCGCTGCTTCCATGTCCTTCAGGCGCTTGATCGAGACCTTCAGCGTCTTGAAGTTGGTCAGCATGCCGCCGAGCCAGCGCGCGTTGACGTACGGCATGCCAGCGCGTTGCGCTTCTTCAGCGATCGTGTCACGCGATTGACGCTTCGTGCCGACGAACAGGATCGTGCCGCGATTCGCCGCCAGTTGACGCGCGTACTTCAGCGCGTCGTTGTACATCGGCAGCGTCTTTTCGAGGTTGATGATGTGAATCTTGTTGCGATGGCCGAAAATGAAGGGGGCCATCTTCGGGTTCCAGAAGCGCGTTTGGTGACCGAAGTGGACACCGGCTTCCAGCATTTGACGCATGGTAACTGCCATGAAAATCTCCGCGAGGGTTGGGTCTTAAGCCGGCTGCCGTATCTGCCGCGCCGCCTTTTTTCGGCTGAACGCGACGGACACCCTGGGTGCGCCGGCTTGCGAGTCTGCTGCCTTGGTACTACCTTGCCCGTAGCGCAGGCAACTATCGCTACGAGGCGCCTCTCCTGCCAGTTTGTGCTTACCAGAGCAGCCAATAAAGCAACAAAATAAGACAGAGATCGACTTAGCCAAAGATTATAGCACGCGACTATCGGCCGACTCAACCTGCGGTAGCTCCCATTTGACGCAGCCGGGTTGCACCCGGGCACCAGCCGGGCCCGAGCCAGGGTGGCGGCCACAGCCGCGAAGATGGGCGCGACAGAAGGTGCAGAGACCGCCGCCAAACGCCCGCAAAAGGCCACTGTCCTCTTGCAAAAGCCTGCGGCGGCGGGAATATGGTGCGATAATCTTGCAATAAATCGCATTTCAGGCCCGACTCATGGCTATTACGCTCAAAAACGAACACGATATCGCGCAAATGCGCGTCGCCTGCAAGCTCGCTAGCGAAGTGCTCGACTACATCACGCCGTTCATCACGGCCGGCGTCACAACCGGCGAACTCGACCGGCTGTGTCACGAATACATGCTCCAGGTACAAGGCACGGTTCCGGCGCCGCTGAATTATCAGCCGACCGGCTATCCGCCTTACCCGAAAGCCACCTGCATTTCGGTCAACGACGTGATCTGCCACGGCATTCCGGGCGATAAAACGCTGAAGCACGGCGACGCGCTGAATATTGACGTCACGGTGATCAAGGAAGGTTACTTCGGCGACACCAGCCGGATGTTCATCGTCGGCGAAGGTTCGATCATGGCGAAGCGGCTGGTCCAGACCACCTTCGAATGCATGTGGCTCGGCATCGATCAGGTGCGTCCGGGCGCCCATCTCGGCGATATCGGCTATGCGATCCAGAAGCATGCCGAAGCGCAAGGCTACAGCGTGGTGCGCGAGTATTGCGGCCACGGAATCGGCACCGTGTTCCACGAAGATCCGCAAGTCCTGCACTACGGCCGCCCTGGCACCGGGATCGAGTTGCAGACCGGCATGATCTTCACGATCGAGCCGATGATCAACGCCGGCCGGCGCGACATCCGCACCATGCCGGACCAGTGGACCGTCAAAACCAAAGACCGCAGCCTGTCGGCGCAGTGGGAGCACACGGTGCTCGTCACCGAAACGGGCTACGACGTGCTGACTGTCTCGGCCGGCACGCCCGCGCGTCCGCCGGTCGTTGCGGCCACGGCCTGATCGACTTCCGACCTCACCCGCCCCCTGCCAATGAGTAGTGTTCCAGCCGTCGCCCAATCCCATGCCACGTCGCTCAAGGCGGACTATAAAGTGGCCAAAGCCCAGTTGCTGGAACGCTTCAAGACCGCCTCCAATGTCGACTCGCTGATGGCAGCGCTCGCGCGCGTCACGGACGAGTCGCTGCGCGCCGCCTGGAACACCTGTGAACTGCCGGCGGAGCTGGCCCTGCTGGCGGTCGGCGGTTACGGGCGGGGCGAACTCGCGCCGCATTCCGACATCGACATTCTGGTGCTGCTGCCCGACGCGCCGATTGCGCATCTCGAAGCGCGCATCGAACGCTTCATCAGTCTTGCGTGGGATCTCGGGCTCGAACTCGGCAGCAGCGTGCGCAGCGTCGTGCAGTGTGTCGAAGAAGCCGCCAACGACGTCACCGTGCGCACCTCGCTGCTCGAGGCCCGGCGCATCACGGGCAGCGCCCCGCTGTTCGACGACTTTGCGAAGCGCTACCGCGAAACGCTCGACCCGCGCGCATTCTTCCAGGCCAAAGTGCTGGAAATGCGTCAGCGGCACGCCAAGTTTCAGGACACGCCTTATTCGCTCGAGCCGAACGTCAAGGAAAGCCCGGGTGGCCTGCGCGACCTGCAACTGATTCTGTGGATCACGCAGGCAGCGGGCTTCGGCAGTAGCTGGCGCGAGCTCGAAGCACGCGGCTTGATCACCGAGCGGGAAGCGCGCGAACTGCGCCGCAACGAAGGCTTCCTGAAAACGCTGCGGGCGCGGCTGCATGTGCTCGCCGGCCGTCGTCAGGACATTCTGGTGTTCGACCTGCAAACGCCGGTGGCCGAGAGCTTCGGCTACAAGCCAACGGCCACCAAGCGTGCCAGCGAACAACTGATGCGCCGCTATTACTGGGCCGCCAAGGCCGTCACGCAGCTCGCGACGATCCTGATCCAGAACATCGAGGCACAGCTTTTCCCCGACACGAGCGGCATCACGCGCGTGCTGTCGGACCGTTTCGTCGAAAAACAAGGCATGCTGGAAATCGCCAGCGACGACGTATTTCAACGCGAGCCGAACGCGATCCTCGAAGCTTTTCTGCTTTACGAACAAACGCCTGGCGTGAAGGGTTTATCGGCGCGCACGCTGCGCGCGATCTACAACGCCCGCGACGTCATGGATCAGCATTGGCGGCGCGATCCGGAAAACCGGCGCCTCTTCATGGACATCCTGAAGGAGCCGGCCGGCATCACCCACGCGATGCGGCTGATGAACCAGACCAGCGTGCTCGGGCGTTACCTGCTGAACTTCCGGCGCATTGTCGGCCAGATGCAGCACGACCTGTATCACGTCTATACGGTCGATCAGCACATCCTGATGGTGTTGCGCAATCTGCGCCGCTTCGCGGTAGCCGAACACGCGCACGAATATCCGTTCTGCAGTCAGCTGATCGCCAATTTCGACCGGCCGTGGGTGTTGTACGTGGCGGCGCTGTTTCACGACATCGCCAAGGGCCGCGGCGGCGACCATTCCACGCTCGGCATGGCGGATGCGCGGCGCTTCTGCCGCAGCCATGGCATCGAGGGTGAAGACGGCGATCTGGTCGTCTGGCTGGTCCAGCAGCATCTGACCATGAGCCAGGTGGCGCAGAAGCAGGACACGAGCGACCCCGAAGTCATCAAGCGGTTTGCCGGACTGGTCGGCAATGAGCGCCGGCTGACCGCGCTTTACCTGCTGACCGTGGCCGACATTCGCGGCACCAGCCCGAAAGTCTGGAACACATGGAAAGGCAAGCTGCTCGAGGACCTTTACCGTGCGACCCTGGCGGTACTCGGCGGCGCACGGCCTGACGCGCATTCCGAGCTGAAGTCGCGCCAGGAAGAGGCATTGGCCCTGCTGCGCCTCGAAACTGTGCCGGAAGGCGCGCAAAAGGCGCTGTGGGACAAACTGGACATCGGCTATTTCCTGCGCCACGACGCGGCGGATATCGCGTGGCAAACCCGCGTGCTGTACCGGCATGTGGAAACCGCGACGCCGATCGTGCGGGCCCGTCCGTCACCGATCGGCGAAGCGCTTCAGGTGCTGGTGTATGTGAAGGATCAGCCCGATCTGTTCGCCGGCATTTGCGCGTATTTCGACCGCAACGGCTTGTCGGTGCTCGATGCGCGGGTCAGCACGACCCGTCACGGGTACGCGCTCGATAATTTCCTCGTCGCGCATACCGAAGAAGACGTGCATTATCGCGATATTGCCAATCTGGTCGAACAGGAACTGACCGCACGCCTCACGGGTGACGGCACCCTGCTCCCGGGACCGTCGAAAGGCCGTTTGTCACGGCTGTCGCGGACCTTCCCTGTCACGCCGCGCGTCGATCTCCGGGCCGACGAGCGCGGCCAATATTACATCCTGTCCGTGTCTGCGAACGACCGGCCAGGCCTTCTTTATTCGATCGCGCGCGTGCTGGCCGAGCACCGGGTCGGCGTCGCGTCGGCGCGGATCAATACGCTCGGCGAACGCGTCGAAGACGTGTTCCTGCTGGATGGGCACGGTCTGTCGGACAACCGCCTGCAAATTCAGGTCGAGACCGAACTGCTGCGCGCGATTGCAGTGTGAGATTTCATGCGAGTCAAATTAACAGCCAAGCACCCGCGGCCGGCTTCGTCGGAACGCGCCCCTGTCCGTACCGGAAGCACTTCGGCGCGTAAGCCGACGCGCCCGGCCGGGCCGAAGCCGTCCACGTCGACGGCGGGTTTTAGCGGGGCGCGGGGTGAAGGCGCAGCGGGTGGCGGCAAGCGGCCCGCTGGAGCAGGCAAGCCGGCGGGCGCCGGTGCGCGTGCGCCACGGGCTGAAGGATCGTTTTCCCGCGAGCGGGATGCAGGCGGTGCAGGCGCTGCGCGCCGGGCGTCGTCGGATCGGCCGCCGCGGCGTGAAGGGGCCGGCGGTCCGCCGCGCCGGTTTGAAGGCGGCAGCGAGCGGGCACCGCGCCGGGACGAGGGCGATCGTCCACCGCGTAGGTTTGAAGGTGGCGCGGATCGTGGTGAACGCGCTCCGCGTCGTGCTGACGGTGAACGCGCTCAAAGCGCTCCGCGTCGGTTTGAAGGCGGCGGCGATCGTGCGCCGCGTCGGGACGAAGCTGCTCGTGCGCCCCGCAGGTTTGAAGGTGGCGCTGATCGTAGCGAACGTGCTCCGCGCCGTGCTGATGGTGAGCGTAGCCAAGGCGCTCCGCGCCGGTTTGAGGGCGGAGATCGTGCACCGCGTCGGGACGATAGCGCTCGTGCGCCCCGTAGGTTTGAAGGTGGCGCTGATCCTAGCGAACGTGCTCCGCGCCGTGCTGATGGCGAACGCCCTCAAGGCGCTCCGCGCCGGTTTGAGGGCGGCGACCGTGCGCCGCGTCGGGACGATAGTGAGCGCGCGCCCCGCCGCTTTGAAGGTGGAGATCGCAACGAACGTACTCCGCGTCGCGCTGATGGCGAACGCAGCCAAGGCGCACCCCGCCGCTTCGAAGGAAGCCCCGACCGCAGCGAACGCGCGCCCCGCCGCTTCGAAGGCAGCGCAGATCGCAGCGAACGCGCACCGCGCAGTGTCGAAGGCAACCGTGCCCCACGCCGTGAAGACGGCGAACGCCGCTCATTCAGCGGGCCGCGTCCGGGTGCAGGCCGTCCGTCGGAAGGTGGGCCGCGTGGCGAGCGTCCGGCGCGTGATGCCTCGGATCGGCCGCGCTTCGGCAGCAACCGTGGCGCCCCTCAGGAGCGCCGCACCGGCGAACGCGGGCCACGCAGCGACAGCGCAGCACCACGCCGTTTTGAAGGCGAGCGCGGCGCCTCCGAGCGTGGCGAGCGCAGTTTCGCGAAACCCGTCAAAAGCGGCTACGGCGACCGCACGGATCGTCCGGCGCGCGCACCGCGCGACGACCGCGGCGAACGAGCACCCGCCAAACGTGAATTCGGCGATCGTCCGGCGCGTGCCGGCGAACGTAGCGAACGGTCCGATCGGGGCGAACGCCCGGCTCGCAGTTTCGACAAGGCACTCCCGGCCGCCGGCCGCCGCTTCGGCGACGACAACCGCCCCGCCCGTGCCGACAAGCCGCGTGGTCCGGCGCCGGCCGCCAGAGCCGAACACGGCGATGACGTCGATGCCGCCCCGCGCACGCCGCGCCGCGATTACGAAGACGCACCGGGCACCCTGCGCCTGTCCAAGCTGATGTCGGAGCTCGGCCTGTGCTCACGCCGCGAAGCGGACGAGTGGATCGAAAAGGGCTGGGTGCTGGTCGACGGCGAGCGGATCGACACGCTCGGCACCAAGGTTCGCCCGGACCAGCGCATCGAGGTCGACCCGGCCGCCGAAGCGGCGCAAGCGAGCCAGGTGACGGTCCTGATCCACAAGCCCGTGGGCCTCGTATCGGGCCAGGCGGAAGACGGCTATCAACCGGCGATCACGCTGGTCACGCCGGAAAATCGCTGGGAAGGCGACAGTTCGGACGTCCGCTTCTCGGTCTCGCATCTGCGCCAGCTTGCACCGGCCGGGCGCCTCGACATCGATTCGACGGGCTTGCTGGTGCTGACGCAGGACGGCCGCATTGCCAAACAGTTGATCGGCGGCCATTCGGAAATCGACAAGGAATATCTGGTGCGCGTGTCGTTCGGCGAGCACACCACTGACGTCGAAAGCCACTTCCCGCCGGAAAGCCTCGCGCTCTTGTGCCACGGCCTCTCGCTCGACGACGTGCCGCTGAAACCCGCACAGGTCAATTGGCAAAACGGCGAGCAACTGCGATTCGTGCTGCGTGAAGGCAAGAAACGCCAGATCCGCCGGATGTGCGAACTGGTCGGCCTCGAAGTACTCGGCCTGAAGCGTGTGCGGATGGGCCAGGTGATGCTGGGCGCACTGCCGCCGGGCCAATGGCGCTATCTGTCGGCGGACGAGTCGTTTTGATGCCGGGAGCTTGACGCTCAAACAAGGAGAAACTCACGGCGCCCGCACCGTGACGCTCGCCCAACAAAAAACCCACGTGAAAACGTGGGTTTTTTACGTCTGCTGCGACACACGCGACAATGCATCCGCCGCAGCCCGGGACCCCAACGTTAGTCGTCGCTATTCGGGTCCATATCCGGAAACAGGACTTCGGTGAAGCCGAACTTTGCGAAATCATTGATCCGCATCGGGTACAGCTTGCCGATCAGGTGGTCGCACTCATGCTGGACGACGCGCGCGTGAAAGCCCTCGGCAACGCGGTCGATCGGCTTGCCGTACTGGTCGAAGCCGTGATACTTGATCATCGAAAACCGGCTTACCGCGCCGCGCAGACCCGGCACGGACAGACAGCCTTCCCAGCCCTCTTCCATATCCAGCGACACCGGTGTGATAGTCGGGTTGATCAGCACCGTCTCCGGCACCGGCGGCGCATCCGGATAGCGTTCGTTATGCCCGAAGCCGAAGATCACCACCTGCAGATTGACGCCCACCTGCGGCGCGGCGAGCCCCGCACCGTTCGCGTCGTGCATGGTCTCGAACATGTCTTTGACGAGTTCATGCAGTTCGGGGGTGTCGAAGTGATCGACCGGATCGGCAATTTGCAAAAGGCGCGGATCGCCCATCTTGAGAATTTCGCGGATCATAACTGCCCCTCCAGGAGCTTACGCATACCATCTTCGTCGAGTACCGGAATGCCGAGTTCCTCGGCTTTCGCCAATTTGCTGCCCGCTTCGGCCCCCGCCACGACGTAGTCCGTTTTCTTCGACACAGAACCTGCGACTTTCGCTCCGGCCGTTTCGAGCATTTCTTTCGCCTCTTCGCGGGCGAGTGTGGGCAAGGTGCCGGTCAACACGACCGTCTTGCCCGCCAGCACGCCTTGCGGCGCTTTGGGCGCGGGCGGCCCTTCCGGCCAGCTGACCTTGCCCGGCGCGCGCAGTTGCTCGATCACCGTGCGGTTGTGCTCTTCGGCAAAAAACTGATGAATCGACTCGGCCACGACCGGGCCCACATCGTTCACCTCCAGCAATTCCTCGACCGACGCATCCATGATCGGATTCAGCGAGCCGAAATGCTTCGCCAGATCTTTCGCCGTGGATTCGCCCACATGCCGGATACCAAGCGCGTAAATAAAGCGCGCGAGCGTAGTGTGTTTGGCTTTTTCGAGCGAGTCGAGCAGATTCTGCGCGGACTTTTCGGCAAAGCGATCGAGTTCAGCAAGCGTCGCAAAGCCGACGTTGAACAGATCGGCGGGCGTACGCACCAGATTCTGCTCGACGAGTTGATCGATGATCTTTTCGCCGAGCCCGTCGATATCCAGCGCGCGCCGCTGCGCGAAGTGCCACAGCGCCTGCTTGCGCTGCGCCGGACAAAACAGGCCCCCCGTGCAGCGCGCAATCGCCTCGTCCGGCAGACGTTCGATGCTCGAGCCGCACACCGGGCAGTGCGTGGGCATGACGAACTCGCGCGCGTCTTCCGGGCGGCGCTCCAGCAGCGCGCTCACCACTTCGGGAATCACGTCGCCGGCGCGCCGCACGATCACCGTGTCGCCGATGCGGATATCCTTGCGGCGCACTTCGTCTTCGTTGTGCAAGGTTGCGTTCGTCACCGTCGCGCCGCCGACGAACACCGGCTCGAGCCGCGCGACCGGCGTGATTGCGCCGGTGCGGCCGACCTGCACGTCGATCGCGACGAGCCTGGTCAGCGCTTCCTGCGCAGGAAATTTGTGCGCCAACGCGAAACGCGGCGCGCGTGAGACAAAGCCGAGCGCATCCTGCTCGTCGCGCCGGTTAACCTTGTAGACGACGCCGTCGATGTCGTACGGCAGCTTGTCGCGCTTCTCGCCTACTTTGTGGAAAAACCCCAGCAAGCCTTCGGCGCCTTGCACAACCGCCCGTTCGCCATTCACCGGCAAGCCGAGTTCCTTATACCAGTCGAGCAGTTCGCTATGCGTGGCCGGCATCTCAATGCCTTCGAGCACGCCGATTCCATAAGCGAAAAACGACAGCGGCCGCTGCGCGGTGATCTTCGAATCGAGTTGCCGCAGACTGCCTGCCGCGGCGTTGCGCGGATTGGCGAATTCCCGCTGCTCAGCGGCCCGCTGGCGCTCATTCAGGCGTTCAAAATCGCGCTTGAACATGAGCACTTCCCCGCGCACGTCGAGCACATGCGGCACGCGCTTACCCTTGAGCTTCAGCGGAATGGAACGGATCGTGCGGACGTTCTCCGTGACGTTCTCGCCGGTGGCGCCGTCGCCACGGGTGGACGCCTGGACGAACATGCCGTCGACGTAACGCAGCGAAATGGCAAGCCCGTCGAACTTCAGCTCAGCCGCATAGTCGACCGGTACCGCCGGTTCGCTTGCGTTCTTGCCGAGCGCGTCGGCAACGCGCTTGTCGAACGCGACGATGTCTTCATCCGCGAAGCCATTGTTCAGCGACAGCATGGGTTGATCGTGCACGACCGGCTCGAAACCGCTCGACGCCTCGCCGCCCACGCGCTGGGTGGGCGAATCGGGCACGATCAGGTCCGGATGCTCCGTCTCGATGCCTTCCAGCTCCTTGAAGAGCTTGTCGTATTCCGCGTCCGGCAGGTCCGGCTGGTCGAGCACGTAGTACGCGTAATTGGCGCGTTCGAGTTCCGCGCGCAGCCACGCGGCCCGCTCTGCCGGGGCGCTGGTTGCAGGGTTTGAGGCGGGAGTTCGGGCCATGCTGTCGGAAGCTTCTTCAGTGAAATTCAGACGTAGGATTATCGCAGGAAAGCGTGCCCCTTTACATCAGCCGAATGGGCCAGTTTCAAGCGTCGCCGTTGGGCCAGAAACGTCAACGGCCGCACATCGTGCGGCCGTCGCGTCATACATGAAAAAGTAGAGCCGTTACTGGCTGAACAAACGCCGGGTAGCCGGCGAACCCGCCGGAATGCCCGCCTGTTCAAGCCTCGCGTAGAGCGTCATCAACTGCTTTTCGATCGCCAGCAGCGCGGTTTCCGGCAGCGGACGGCGCCCGTCGTCGACCACCCGTCCGCCGATCCGCTCAGCCAACGATTTTGCGTAGTCGCACATCAGGCGGAACGGCAGGATGTCTTCGTCCGCGACCGGCACGTCGAGCACCAGCGTGATCATCTGACCACCCTTGTAGGTCAGGTCGTCACGCAGGAAATT
>NZ_JAXDPY010000077.1:0-24968 GCF_034668105.1 Paraburkholderia sp.
CGTGCTTTGACGGTTTTTTGCCGGCGAGCGATATGAAGCAATGGGTGTGCCCGGGGGGGCTGGGTTGTTTGTTCGCCTACGGCGTTGGCCTTTCCTTGAATTGATATTGGTTGATTAGCGTCGCCCCTGTGCGGGGCGGGCACTTACTTCTCTTTGCCGCCGCTGTCGAAGAAAAAAACGGCAACCCGAGCTTTCATCCCTTCGCTAACGTTTGCGCAGCAAAAATCAGCCACCCGCAAACGATCAATACGCCTTGCAGAAGAAAACCAGCCGCCCGGCATCCGCAACACCGGCCTCCCACGCCGCGTCTCACATTTGCGCGCGGACCCAGTGATAAACGAGCGGCCCGCACAATACGCCCCACGTCACCGCACAGATCAGAAGCGCCATCGTGACCGCGGCGCTGCCGCAGTCCTTGGCACGCTTGGACAATGCGTGCCGTTCGAGTGAAATGCGATCAATCGCAGCCTCGATGCTCGAATTCAGCAATTCCACCAGCAGCACCAGCAGAACGGAAACGATCAGCAATACCCGCTCGATCGCGCCAACCGGCATCAGCACAGCGCAAGGTAGCAAAACCGCCGCGAGAACAACCTCCTGACGAAAAGCGCTTTCCTCGCGCAACGTCGCAACAATGCCGTCGCAGGAGTGCCGCAGCGCATACAGCGCACGCAAAGGCCCGCTCCGTTTAGCGGGCAACGGCGTAGAAGATGTCGCCGAAGGAGCGGCAGAAGGAGCCGCAGAAGACTTAATCGGATTGCTCATGATTTGCTTCGAGTCAAGATCGCCGCAGCATGCCTTAAATGTTACAAATTGTCGCGGACTTGTGATATCTTCTCGCCCGCCCAGGGCGCCGGTTTCCCTCTGAGCCACGGTCATCGGACAACACGCGAAGCAGGCAGCCGGCACCCCATGCCGGACACACCTCATCGGTCGATCGCGTGTCTCGTGGCGCTCGTCATTCAAGGTTTCGCGGGATCGTCCGTATACAAGCGTAGGGGACCGCATCGCGGTCGTGTCGCATTTCCGTTTTTCATGTTTTCCGCAAACTTCCGCGGCAGGCCGAATTCGCAACGATGTCCACGCAATCATGGGGCGGATGGCCGATGTTCAATAAGCTGATCTGTCCATGAAACCTGTCGTTTCGTTTTGTCTGTCGCTGACGGCGCTCGTCGGCGCTTTATATGCCGCTACGTTGGCCGCCGCGCCTTCCGCAGTGTCTTCGTCTTTCGCGCGCAATCCGTCGTCCGCCACTGTCGCCGGACTGCCGTCGCCCGCTGCGCCAGGCACCGTGGCCAACGGTGCGCGCACAACCAAAGCAACCGAAGCAACCGCCACTACCCACGCACCGACCGCGACGAACGGACAGAACGCGACGAAAGCAGCCAACACAGCCAACACAGCCAACACAGCCAACACAGCTAACGCAGCTTCCCACGCCGCCGGCTCGACCACAGTACACATACCGTTCTCGGCGTTGGGCGCATACCGGCCGCTGAATCTGCGTGGTCTCGAGGACGTCAGCGTCGTCAACGTCGGCGTGCGGCTCGATCGTGTGGTAACCGCGGCGCGGCTGCGTTTGCGCTACACGTATTCGCCGGCACTGGTGTTCCCGATCTCGCACTTCAAGGTGTCGATCAACGACGAAGTCGTGGCGACCGTACCGTTCGATCGCGAGCATGCAGGGCAGGTCGTCACGCAAGACATCCCGCTCGATCCGCGTTTCCTGACCGATTACAACCAGCTTGGGCTAAGGCTCATCGCGCATTACACGCTGGACCATTGCGAAGACCCGGACAACTCGTCGTTATGGGCCGACGTGAGTCCAACAAGCGAAATCATTCTCGACACGTCACCGATTCGCTTGCCTAACGATCTCGCGTTGCTGCCGGCGCCGTTTTTCGACCGGCGCGATGTGAGCCGCCTGCGTCTACCGTTCGTGCTGCCCGCCGCCGCCGACAACGCGACGCTGCGCAGCGCCGGCGTGCTGGCGTCGTGGTTCGGCGCGCTCGCCGATTATCGGCAGGCGCGTTTTCCGGTCTCGTCCACTTTGCCCTCCGACGATCAGGCCGTCGTGGTGGCGCGCAGCGCGCAGTTGCCGGCGACGCTGAAGCTGCCGCCGGTCACTGGGCCGATGCTGATCGTCACTGACAATCCGGCATCCGTCGACAGGAAGCTGCTGATCGTGACGGGCCGCACCGCCGCGGAAGTCGATCAGGCGGCCGCCGCGCTCGTGCTCGGCAGGACGGCGATGGCGGGTCCCGCGGTGCAGGTCGCGCAGATCGACATCGGCGCGCCGCGCAAGCCCTATGACGCGCCGCGCTGGTTGCCGGTCGACCGTCCGGTCTCGTTCAAGGAGCTGATCGATGACCCGGGCCAGTTGCAGGTGCGTGGCGGTGCGTCGGACCCCATCCGTCTGAATCTGCGCGTGCCCGCCGATCTGTTTTCATGGGACGGGGCGGGCGTGCCGCTGAATCTGAAGTACCGCTATACGGCGCCGACGGTGCAGAACAACTCGATCCTTGCCGTGCAGATCAACGATCAACTGGTCAAGTCGTACCGGCTTGCACCGGCCAGCGCCGACGATGCACAGGGCCGCCTGCAACTGCCGGTGCTGTCGACCAGCGGCAACCGTTCGACGAACTCGCTCGATATTCCGGCGTTCCGCGTCGGCAGCTCGAACCAGTTGCAGTTGCGCTTCAATCTCGATTCGCAAAAGACCGGGCTGTGTCAGAGCGTCGCGTCGAATCCCGTACAGGCTGCGGTCGATCCGGACTCGACGATCGACTTCTCGAACTTCGTCCACTACGCGCAGATGCCGAATCTGGCGTACTTCTCGAATAGTGGCTTTCCGTTCACGCGGTATGCCGATCTGTCGCAGACGGCCGTGGTGATTCCCGTGCATCCCGCACCGGAAGAACTCGAGGCATTGCTGACGATGCTCGGCCACATGGGGCAATGGACCGGCTATCCGGTGTTGCGCGTGCAGATCGCGCGGCCAGCTGAGATAACCCAACTGGCCGGCAAGGATCTGCTGGTGATTGGCGGCAGTGGGTCGGCGCCGTGGCTCGATCGTTGGCATCAGGCGCTGCCGCTGACTATCGGCGCGAACGCAAACGCAAACGCCGCCGCCGACGGTGTCGAAGGCGGCAAGCTCACGCGCGCCACGTTTTCGGTGAAGGAGCAGTGGCACAACGGCGCGCACCTGCCGGACGGCAGCGCGCGTCTCGAACGCGACGGCTCGCTGGCCGCGCTGATGGGCTTCGAATTGCCCGGCAGCAAGGGACGCAGCGTCATCGCGCTGACGGCCACCGATCAGCGTCAGTTGCTCCAGTTGCTCGACGTGCTGGAAAAGCCGGGCCAGGTCGCGCAACTGCAAGGCGACGTCGCCCTGGTGCGTGACGGCGAAGTCGATAGCATGCGCGTCGGCGAACCGTATCTGGTCGGCTATGTGCCGTGGTATGCGCGGCTCTGGAGCAAGGCGATCCAGCATCCGATCCTGCTGGGCGTGCTCGGCGCAATCGCCGGGCTGCTGCTGGCGGTCGGCGCGTTCACCGCGTTGCAGGAACTGGCCGCGCGCCGCCGGGGAGTCTGACCGATGCCGCCGGTGAAGTGGAAAGCGTCGCTGCGCCAGGCGCCGGGCGAGGTGCTGGCGGTGAGTACGCGTACCCGCCTGGCGTTGGTGGTGGACGCAACGATCGGCACTCGCGTGTCTAGCCGCTTGTCCGCCCGCATGGTGATTCGTGTGTGGACCAGCGTGGCCATCGGCGTGGCCGCTACGCTCGCGAGCAGCGCGTTCGCCGCGAGCTTGGCGCTGCCCGTTGATGCGGCTAACGTCGACAGCGCCGCCGGTCCCAGCCGAACAGCCTACTGCACTTCACCGCCATGGCCGCGCTGGCAACAGTTCAAGCGGGATTTCATCTCACCCGAAGGACGCGTGATCGACGTCGGCTCGGCCGATTCGCGCACGGTATCCGAAGGTCAGTCGTACGCGTTGTTCTTCGCGCTCGTCGCCGACGACCGCACAACCTTCGATTCGCTCCTGAACTGGACCGAGGCGCATCTCGCGCAAGGCGACCTGACCGCGCATCTGCCGGCCTGGTTGTGGGGCCGCTCGGACAGCGGGCAATGGGGCGTGCTGGATACGAATGCTTCGTCCGATGCCGATTTGTGGATTGCCTACGCGCTGCTCGAAGCCGGTCGCGTCTGGCAGGAACGCAGTTACACGGCGCGTGGCGCGGTACTCGCGAAGCGCGTGCTCGACGAAGAGACCGCCAGCATTCCCGGTCTCGGCTTGACGCTGTTGCCGGGGCCGGTGGGTTTTCATCCGGCGCCGGACGTGTGGCGCGTCAATCCGAGTTATTCGCCGCCGCAGGTGCTCCGCGGCATCGCCACGCGGTTGCTGGACGACGCCCGCTGGACGCGTCTTCTCGCCAGCACCGGCCGGGTTCTGCTCGACACCGCGCCGCATGGTTTTTCACCGGATTGGGCGCTGTATCGCGCCAAACACGGTTTCGCGCCGGACGTCCAAACCCAGGCCGAGAGCGCCTACAACGCGATTCGTGTCTATCTGTGGGCCGGCATGCTCGATCGACGCGATCCGCTCGCGCAACCGCTGCTCACGCGCCTTGCACCGTTCGCCGGCTTTATCGCCGCACACGGTGCGCCGCCGGAAAAGGTCGATACGACGGACGGCAGC
The DNA here is from genome assembly GCF_034668105.1 of Paraburkholderia sp. Classification (GTDB taxonomy): domain Bacteria; phylum Pseudomonadota; class Gammaproteobacteria; order Burkholderiales; family Burkholderiaceae; genus Paraburkholderia. The sequence goes on from NZ_JAXDPY010000077.1 coordinate 4,700, forward strand.
GTCGGCGCGAATAGGGGTAACGCCGGTTTCTCGGCGGCGGCCGTGCCGTTTCTCGACGCGCGCGGCGAGCGCGCGCTCGGCGATGCGCAGATCGCGCGCATGGAACAACTCGATCGCGAGACGCCGGCCGGCTACTACACGAGCGTTCTGAGCCTGTTCGGGCTCGGCTGGCGCGATGGCCGCTTTCGCTTTGCCGCCGACGGCACCCTCAACCTGCGCTGGAGTTCGCCGTGCGGCGTCGCTTCCCGATAACGTGCGCAGCGCTGCTGCTCGGTCTCGCGGCGCAGATGGCGCCGGTTGCCGCATGGGCAAACACTCAGGCGGCCACGCGGATAATCGCGCGATCAAACCCGCAGCCAAACAAGCAACCCATCCCACCCGCGCCATCACAAAACCCCGCCGCCCAGCGTCTGTTCGCGACCGCCCGCATGTGGTCGACCAAGCATCGCGACGATCTCGCGTTGCAGTCGATCCAGAAGGCCCTGCTGATCGCGCCGGACGATCCGTCGCTGCTGGCCCAGCAGGTGCGCATCCAGTTGCATCTCGGCCAGGCTCAGGCCGCGCAGGCCACCTTGACGCGACTGCGCGCCACGGCTCCCGGTACGCCGGCCACGCAGCAGATCGAAGACGAGTTCCGCGTCGCCACCAACGGCCGCGAGGAACTGGCAACCATCCGCCTGATGGCGCGCAGCGGCCAGTCCGCCGAAGCGAAGCGGCGGCTGGTCGCGCTGTTTCCCCACGGCGCGCCGTCGGGGTCGCTCGGCGCCGAGTACTACCAGATCATCGCGGGCACGCCCGAGGGCCGCGTGCAGGCGATCGACGCGTTGCGTCAGCGGACGACCGCCGATCCGTCGGATGTCGATTCGGCACTGGTGCTCGCCAATCTGCTGAACGCACGCGGCGAGACGCGCGCCGAGGCCAATCGCATCGCGTGGAATCTCGCTACGCGGCCGGATTCGGATCGTTCGGCGTCGCTCGATGCGTGGCGTCACGTGCTGCAATCCGCCGGCGCGGACCCGGCTTATCTCGCCGCGCTGCGCGCCTATCTGCAACTCGTACCGGACGACACTGAATTCAAGGAGCGGGCCGGCGTGATCGAAGCGCAACTCGAGGCGCAGCGCCAACTCGAAAACAATCCCGACTACATCGCGCAGCAACGCGGCCTGCAGGCGCTGGCGCGCAACGATCTGGCAAGCGCCGAACCACTGCTCGCGCGGGCCGCGCAAGCTCGGGCGAACGACCCGGAGGCGGTCGGCGGCCTCGGTCTGGTGCGCATGCGCGAAGGGCGGCGAGACGAAGCCCGCACGCTGTTTCTGCGCGCGGCCGAGCTCGCGCCGGACAATCGCGGCAAATGGGATAGCCTCGCGCGTGCCGCGCAGTTCTGGGGCACCCTGGCCCAGGGTCGCGAGGCCGCCGCAGCCGGACGGCCGCAGGATGCCGAGCGGGCCGCGCGCGCCGCGCTCGCGATGGAGCCGGCCAACGCCGACGCCAAACTGATGCTCGCCGACGCACTGCTCGCCCAGCACAACTGGAGTGCCGCGGAACCGTTGCTGCGTGATCTGCTGGCGGCGCGCGAACCGAACCTCGCGGCGGTGCGCAGTACCCAGACGCTGTTCGAGAACACCGGCCGCGCGGCCCAGGTCGAGCCGCTCCTCGAAGCATTGCAAAGCCGCTTCACGGCCGCCGACGACCGCCAGAGCCTCGCGCAACTGCGTGCCGACATCCTCAGCGCAGAAGCGGAAAAGTTGCTTGCGGCGGGCCTGCGCGGCCCAGCCGCGCAGCGCTACGAAGCGGCGTTGCGGCTCGCCCCGGATGCCCCGTGGACGCGCTTTGCGCTCGCGCGTCTCTATCGCGATCTGGCGCTGCCGCAACTGGGGCGGGCGGTGATGGACGATGGCCTCGCCGTGTCGGCGTCGCCCGAAATGCGTTATGCGAGTGCGATCTATCGCAACTCAGTCGACGACGTCGACGGTGCGCAAGCCGTACTCGCACCGATCGCCGACCAGGACCGCACGGACGGCATACGCGTGCTCGAGCACAATCTGCAAGCGCAGCAGTGGCTCGCCCAGGCCCGCGCCGCATTCGCGCGGGACGACCTTGAGGGCGCGACCCACGCGCTCGACCAGGCTCGCTCGCTGGCCGGCGACGATCCGAACCTGCTGGCCGCGGTCGGCGCGATGTGGATCGATCAGGGCCAACCCGAGCGCGGCCTCGCGTTGCTGCAGAACTGGATCGACACGCATCCGCAGCAGACCGACGCCGACGTGCGTCTGCGCTACGGCGATCTGCTCGGCAGCGCGCAACGCAATGACGCACTGGATGCGTGGCTGACCTCGTTGCGTAGCGACGCACACCTGAGTCCCGCACAAAGCGCGCGTCTCGAAGACCAGGCGTTGCGCTCGATTCTGCGTCAAACCGACGAAGCACTCGATCGCCAGGACTACGCCGCCGCGCGGCAGTTGCTCTCGCGAGTCAGTGCGGCCGGCCGCCACGACAAACGGTATGCGTTCGAAGTCGCCGATCTCGAACGTCTTCAGGGTCACTATGCGGCCGCGCGCGCCGCGCTGGCGCCACTGCTGGCCGCGACACCGAACGATCCGGACGCGCAATTGGCGCTCGCCCGGGTGCTGGAGCAAAGCGGCGAACGCCGCCCGGCGCTCGATCTCGTGCGCATGGTGGTCGACGGCGCGGCGCCCGACGACGTCGACACGCGGCTGTCCGCGGCTCGCCGTCTGGCGGCTTTGCGTCAGCCGCAGGAAGCGCAGCGGATCACCGCGGCGTTGCGGATCGCGTACCCCGCGCGGCCGGACGTGACGGCGCAAAGCGGGCGGATCGCTCAGGATCTCGGCCAGTACGAGGACGCCGAATCGCTGTACCGTCTGTCGCTTGGCCAGGAACGCGCGGCGGGTGTCACGGCCGGCCCCGACGGCACGCCCGCGCAGGCCGCGCTGGCCGATCTGCAGCAACGCCGCGATCCGGAGATCGAAACCGCCTGGATTCCCGCGTATAAATCGGGCGACGCCGGCATTTCGCAGTTTCGCGCGTGGCAGGCGCCCGTGTACGTGCAGATTCCGTATCGCTACGACGGCCACTTTTTCTTCCATGCCGATACGGTGCATATCGATGCCGGCACGCTCGACGTGAGCGATGCGAATTCGCTTACGCGCGACACCTTCGGCACGCTGGGCGCCGCCGACAAACTCGCGCAGTCGCATAACGTGGCGGCGCAGACCGTGGCCGACTATGCCGCGACGCTGCCGTACCTGCATCAGTCGGCCACCGGCGTCGCGCTTGGCGCCGGTTATACGTCGGATGCGTGGCGCTTCGACCTCGGCACGACGCCGCTCGGTTTCCCCGTGCATTACCTGGTGGGCGGCGTGCGCTATCAGTTCGACGCGGGACCCGCGAGCTTTTCGATCAGCGGCTCGCGCCGTCCGGAGACGAGCAGTCTGCTGTCGTACGCGGGCATGCACGATCCGCTGACCGGCACCGTGTGGGGCGGAGTGCGCCGCGACGGCATCGACTTCCACTCGGCGGTCGATATCGGCACGGCCAGTGTGTTCGCCGATGTCGGCGCGGGCATGCTGACCGGCCGCAATGTGGCGAGCAACCAGGAAGTCACCTTGCGCACCGGCTTCACGGTGCCGGTCTATCAACGTGTCAACACGCTGGTGAGCACAGGGCTGGTCGGCAACGTCTGGCACTACACCAACAATCAGCGCTTCTATTCGTTCGGGCAGGGCGGCTATTACAGCCCGCAACGCTATCTGTCGCTCGGCGTGCCGATCGAATGGGCGGGCCGGCGCGATGCGCTGAACTGGGATCTGACGGCCACCGTCGGTGTGTCGAATTCGTATGAGAAGGACTCGCCGTATTACCCGAACGGTTTGCCCGCGCTGAACAGCGCATCGGCGGCGCTCAACGATCTGTGGAAGACGGCCAGCTCGGCGCCGGGCTTCGGCAGCCTCGTCAATACGGCCAGCTCGACGCATGGCGTCGCGTTTTCGTATGGCTTGAGCGGCATCGTGCAGTACCGCTTCAACCGTTATCTGGTGGCGGGCGCGCAACTGAGCATCGACCGTTCGCATGACTACGCACCGAGTTCCGCGCTGCTGTACATGCGCTACACCTTCGACGGACGCAAGCGCGACGACAGTCTGTCGCCGAGGCCCGTGCGCCTTTACTCCAGCTTTTGAGCGGCGATGCAACGAGATCAGGGAAGCCACGCGTGAGCACCGTTTCGAAATTACTCAAGCCGACGCCGGCTGGCGCTTTCGTGCGACGCCTGCTGCAAGCTGTTCGTCGGGCTGCATCGGCTAGCGACGCGCGGCTGGTCGGCCAACTGGCGATCGATGCGCTTCCCGCCGAATGGGCCGCGCTCGAAACCGGCAAGCTCTACGCGATCTATGCCGCCGCGCGCACGCCAGGCGCCGACGCACTGCTGTGGGAAAGCGCGCGCGAGGCGCAGGCGCGCGACGTCACCGTGGTGCTCGCACGCGCTCGCGCGCAGGTCGCCAAACGTCTGCGCGAACTTGGTTTCAGCACCCACGCGCCGGCCTCCGGCTGGCCGCGCAACCTGAGCGTCCTCGCGATGCCGCCGGCCGGTCCTGGCGATGCAGGCCCCCACGGTATGCCGGCGGTCCCGCTTGCCAGGGTGTTTGGCGGTTTGCGCGCGCTCAAGCGCTTTGGCCTCCGTTCGCGTTCGCTGTATTTCGTCGAAGGCGCCGAGCGCTGGTTCAACTGGGACGATCCGGCGGCACTCGCGCGTGAAGGCCGGATGCTCGCGAACTGGTGCGCGGTGCGCGGCATCACGCTGGTGCTGCTGCTGGGTTCGCGATCGGACGCCAACGCGGACGCCAACGCGGACGCCAACGTAGACGCAGACGCGGATGCAGATCTAGACGCCGCGGCCGGTTCACTGCTCATCGAGTCGAGCCTCGACAACGCGGCGGCGCAGCTTGGCCGCAACGAATTTCATGCGGCCTGCGCGGGCGTCGCCCGGATGGAACGCACCCACGGCGAGTTGCTGTGGCAGGTGGATTTCTGGCGCTCGGACCGCACGCTCGTCACCGGCGAAGTGCGCTCGTTGCGCTTTACCGATAACGGCCGGCTGAGCGTCGCGCCCGACCCGGACGGCGACGCCGCCGCACGCGGCGATGGACTGCTGGCGCGCGACGAACAGCGGGTGATAGTCAGCCGCGCGGTGGTGCGCGGACACGAGGCGTGGGTGCCGCCGAACTGGGAAGTGCTGGCCGATCAGCAGGCTGTGCTCGCGGCTTGCGTCGACGCGCAGGCGGCGACCGTCGTGCTCGATTACACCGGCGGTGCGCAACTCGAAGCGCTGTGCGCGGCGGTCCATGCGCTGCGCCGCCAGGGCGGGCGTGCGTTGAAGATCGTCGTCGCCGAACGAGGCGAAGTGCTGCGTCATCAATACGAACTGCTGGTGCTGACGCTCGGCGCCAACCTGGTGCTGGGTCGCGATCTGCCGTTCTCGCGGATGCAGTCGCTGCTGCATTCGTTGCAGGGACAACTGCACACGCGGCCGGTCGCCGCCGACTATCGCAGCGCGCTCAGCGCCGCGCTGAGCGAAGACGTGCTGGGTTATCTGCCGGCCGGCACGTTCTGCGAGCGGGTGCGCTCGGTGCTCGAACGCAGTGCCGTGCTGCAGCTGCCGCACGTGCTCGTCAAGCTGACGCTGCTGCCGCAATGCGCGCATGTCGACGCCCTGAAAAGCTGTGTGCCGCGCCGTGCGGGCGACATCTTCACCGCCGATGCCGCGCACCTGTACGTGTTCCTGTTCGCGTGCCGGCGAGCCGACGCGGACGCCGCGCTGGCCCGCATCTTCGACGTGCCGGTGGAACGGATTGCGGACGACATCGTCCATCTCGCGGAGCAGAGCATCGGCGATGAATTGAAGGCACTGGGCGCCCAGAGCCGGCGCGCGCCGATCGCCGATTACAGCGATCTGTTCGCTGCGCCGTCGCGTAGTCGAACTGCTGCGCCGGCCGCAGCCGCGCACGCCGGTACGGTCTCGCCGCTCGCGGCCGCGCACGCCGGTACGGTCTTGCCGGCCGCGGAGGAGGTGCCCTTGGTCGCGCAGCTCGCCGCTATGGAGCAAGCGCTCGAAACCGCGCGCGCGGAAGCGGCGCAGGAGCTTGCACAGAAGACCGGCGAGGTGGCGAGCCACGAAGCCGGGCACAAAGCAGGGCGCGCCGAGGCATCCGGGCCTATCTCGCCGCAGCAACCCACGCCCCGCAGGGTCGCGCCACAACGCCGCGCCGAGCCCTACACGATGCCGCTGCGCAAGAAGGGGAGCGAGTAATGGAATTCCTGTTGATCTGTTTCGCCGCGGGTCTGATTCTGGCGATTCCCGTGTGGATTGTGTGGCAGCGCGCCGGCTCGCGTCGTGGTCTCGCGGCGATCCGCCACTTCGATCCGCGCGATGCGGTGCCGTGCGACATCGAGCCGGTCGCCTTGCGCGCACGCCTGTTGCCCGACGCCGCCCGTGCCCCTGGAGGCCCGTCATGAAGACGATTGCTATCGTCTCCACCGCCGGCGGCACCGGCCGCACGACCCTGTGCGCCGCGCTCGCCGTGCTGCTCGCACGGCGCGGCCGTCCCGTGGTGGCGCTCGATTTCGATCCGCAGAATCTGCTCGGCGCGCACCTCGGTCTCGATTGCCTCGCACCGGCCGGCCTCGCGCAAGCCATGCTCGACGAAAATGCAGCGTGGCATGCGCACACGTGGCGCAACAGCGAGGGCGTGCTGTTCGTGCCGTACGGCACGGTGTCGCTCGAACAAAGCGCGCGCTGCGATGAGCGCCTCGCCGCCGAACCGAGGTGGCTCGCGAACGCGCTCGCGCAACTCGATTTGCCGCTCGCGGGCGTGGTGCTCATCGACACGGCCCGTTATCCGTCGCAGCAAGGCGAGCAGGCGGTGCGGAGCGCCGATCTCGTGCTGTGCGTGACGCCGCCTGAACCGGCCGCCTGCGCGACCCTGGTCGCGCGGCTCGACGCGTTGCGGCGTGGCGGCGCGCCGCTGCGGATCATCGTCAACCGGCTGAATCCGGCGCGCGACATGCAACGCGACGCGCTGGCGATGCTGGGCGCCGCGCTCGGCGACGGCCTGCCGCTCGCGCAGCGCGTGCATCTGGACGCGGCACTCCCCGAATCATTCGCACGCGGAACATGGTTATTCGACGACGCACCGCATTCGCAGGCTTCGCACGATCTGCAAGGCCTCGCTAACTGGCTGCATGCGTGGCTTGCCGCGGCGCCACCTGATGTTGCTGTTGATGCAGATGCGTCGGCGGCAACCGCGCGCCGTGCGGATGGGCGGCCATGAACAACGCCGCTCCCGCCAGCCGTAGCGAGCGAGCGCGTCGCCAACGCGTGTTCGACTGGCTCGCGCGCGGCCTCGGACTGCCCGCGGAGCGCACCGCGCTCGACTGGTTCGTGCGGGTGTTCTTCCAGCCGCCGGTTGCCGGCAGGGCGGATCTCGCGCGCCTGTGGATTCGTGCCGCCGTGCTGCATCTGGCCGCGCACTGGGGCGTGCTCGAACCGCATCGGCTGCGGGCGTGGTTGTGGCGCGCGTTCGTGCGCGCGCCACAGCCGCACGCGCAGACGGGCGCGGCCAAAGTGCGCGCCGTGCTTGCATGGATCGACCGCTGGCTGGTGCCGCTGCTGCTGCGCTGGCGGCGCGTGCAGCGGCGCATTGAAGCGCTGCTGCCGAGACTGCCGTGGGAACGCTGGGGCGCGCAGCTCGAAGCCGGCACGCAGCGCATCGGCCACATTCGCTGGCTGCTGCCGTTCCTCGTCGTGGCGGGCGCCGTGGTCTGGTCGATGATCGGCACCTCGCCGTTGCAGGAGGAAGGTCAGTTCGAATTCTTCGCGGTGCTGGCGGTCGTGGCGCTGGTGGTGCGCCGCTTCCCTGGCCGCATGCCCGTGCTCATCCTGACGACCCTGGCCTTGCTCGCGATGGTGCGCTACGTGTGGTGGCGCGTCACCCAGACCCTGTCGTTTCAGACGCCGGGCGAGGCGATTCTCGGCTACCTGCTATTCAGCGCCGAAGCGTACACCTGGATCATTCTGCTGCTTGGCTTCGTGCAGACCGCATGGCCGCTCACCCGCACGGTTGCCGAACTGCCCGCCGACACCTCGAGCTGGCCGACTGTCGACATCTACATTCCAACCTATAACGAACCCTTGACGGTGGTACGGCCGACCGTGTTCGCCGCCCAGGGCATCGACTGGCCCGCGGACAAGCTGCGGGTCTATCTGCTCGACGACGGCGATCGCGAGGAATTCAGAAATTTCGCCCGCGATGCCGGCATCGGCTACCTCACGCGCAACGACAACCAGCATGCGAAAGCGGGGAACATCAACCGCGCGCTCGAAAAAACGCACGGCGATTACATTGCGATCTTCGATTGCGACCACGTGCCGACCCGCTCGTTTCTGCAAACCACGATGGGCACCTTCCTGCGCGACGCCCGCTGCGCGATGGTGCAGACGCCGCATCATTTCTTCTCCCCGGATCCGTTCGAGCGTAACCTCGGCACCTTCCGCCGTGTGCCCAATGAAGGCAATCTGTTCTACGGGCTCGTGCAGTCCGGCAACGATCTGTGGAACGCATCGTTCTTCTGTGGCTCGTGCGCGATCATCAAACGCGCGGCGCTCGTCGAAGTCGGCGGCATCGCGGTCGAAACGGTCACGGAAGACGCGCACACCGCGCTCAAACTGCACCGGCGCGGCTATACCACCGCGTATCTGCCGACCGTGCAGGCCGCCGGTCTCGCCACCGAAAGCCTTGCCGGCCACATCAAGCAACGCACCCGTTGGGCGCGCGGCATGGCGCAGATTTTCCGCATCGACAATCCGTTTCTCGGCCGCGGTCTGGGTCTGTTCCAGCGCCTGTGCTATGGCAATGCGATGCTGCATTTCTTCTACGGCATCCCACGGCTCGTGTTCCTGACCATGCCGATGGCGTATCTGTTCTTCCAGATGTATTTCATCAATGCGTCCGCGACCACCATCGCGGGCTTCGTGCTGCCCTATATCGTGCTCGCCAACATCGCGAACTCCCGCATGCAGGGCAAATTCCGCCATTCGTTCTGGGCCGAAGTCTACGAATCGGTGCTCGCGTGGTACATCGCGCTGCCGACCACGATCGCGTTTTTCAGCCCGAAGCACGGCAAGTTCAATGTGACCGACAAGGGCGGCCGCATCGACGAAGGCTACTTCGACTGGGCGGTCTCGAAACCGTATCTGGTGCTGCTGGCGCTGAACGCCAGCGCATTGATGGCGGGCGTGTACCGGCTGGCGTTCGGCGCGGGCGGCGAAACCGCGACGATCCTGATGAACGTGTTCTGGACCCTCTACAACCTCGTGATGCTCGGTGCGGCCGCGAGCGTGGCGCGCGAGGCGAAGCAGGTGCGCGTCACGCACCGTATCGCGATGCGCGCCACGGCGACGCTGCTGCTCGTGGACGGCACGACGGTGGCGTGCACCACCAGCGATTATTCGACCGGCGGTCTCGGCCTCGAAGTCGATCCGGGGTTGAAGCTCGCACTCGGGGACAGCCTCGGCGTGTGCCTGAGCCGGGGCGACCGGCAGTTTCATTTTCCGGTGCACGTCAGCCGTTTTGTGGGCTCGCAGCTCGGCGTGCGTTTCGACGATCTGACGCTCGAACAGGAGCGGCAGATGGTGCAATGCACGTTCGGCCGCGCCGACGCGTGGCTCAACTGGGACGAAGAGACGATCGAGGACACGCCGCTGCGCGGCCTGAAGGACGTGGTGACGATGGGCATTGAAGGTTATTCGCGGTTGCTGGACGGCGCGGCTCGCGCGGTTCAGTCGCTGCTCGCGCTGGACCGTACACGCTATTAACGCCGCGGCGCATGCGCCCGGCCAATGAGAGAGTTCCGTCAATGACGCTGTGGAATCTGTATTTCATCATCAAGCTGTATCTGTTTACGGGCGGGCATCTACAGCCGGTGTGGCTCGCCAATATCGGCTTCGCTCTGGCGCTGGCGGCGAGCGCCACGCTGCGCCATCGCGGCTGGCGCTTGCTGCGCAACCTGATGGGTCTCGCGATCGGCATTCCGCTGATGTACCACGAAGCGAACGTGCCGCCGTTCTCGCGTCTGACCGAAGAATTCGGCAACCTCACCACCTTCAGTTTCGGCTACTGGCTCGAACTCGCGCAGCGTTTCTTGCCGCCGATGCTGCTGCTCACCGCGTTCGGCGGGCTGGTCGGCTATCTGATCGTCAACCGCTGGCTGCGGGTCGCGACGTTCGTGCTGATCGCGCTGGTCGCGATCCCGTTGTGGCAACAGGGCAGCGCGGTGTACGCGCGGCTGCAGAGCGGACCGGCCACGGCCGCGTCGCCGAATGCGCTTGCCGCGCAGCCACTCGACCACAACGCGGCGCTGTCAGCCTTCCGCACACAGGAATCGCAACGGCAGGTCACCTTCGGTCATCTCGGCGCGGATCCGAACACGCAGTTCGACGTGATCGTGCTGCATATCTGTTCGTTGTCGTGGGACGATCTCGACGCGGCGAAGGCGCGCAATCATCCGATGCTGAGTCACTTCGACTATCTGTTCACCAACTTCAGCACCGCCGCGAGCTACAGCGGGCCGGCCGCGATTCGCGTGCTGCGCGCGAGCTGCGGCCAGGAAGCGCACGCGGATCTCTACAAGGACGCGCCGCAGCAGTGCCACCTGCTGGCCGACCTGGCGCAGGCGGGCTACACGCCGCAGACGATGCTGAATCACGACGGTCACTTCGACAACTTCCTGCAACTGGTGCACGACAACACCGGTGTGCCGAACGTGCCGTTGATCTCAAACGCGAGCGTGCCGGTCGCGATGCATGCTTTCGACGGTTCGGCGATTCGCGACGATTACGCGACGCTCGCCAACTGGTATGCGCAGCGTGCCAGCACGGCCGGTCCGGTCGCGCTGTACTACAACACGATCAGCCTGCACGACGGCAACCGTCTGCCGAACAGCAATCTGTCGAGTATCGACTCGTACCCGCAACGCGTGAACAAGCTGATGAGCGACTTCGACCGCTTTGCGGATCTGATCGCGGCCTCGGGCCGCCGCGCGGTGATCGTGTTCGTGCCGGAGCATGGCGCGGCGCTGCGCGGGGATGCGAACCAGGTGGCCGGGCTGCGCGAGATTCCGACGCCGCGGATCGTTCATGGTCCCGCCGGGGTGCGGCTCGTGGGCTTCCAGGGCAATCACGGACCCACTACGGTGATCGACAATCCGACGAGTTTTCTCGCGGTCGCGCAGTTGTTGTCGAATCTGGTTTCGAACAGTCCGTTCAAGCCGGGTGTGACCTTGTCGCAATACGCGGCCAATCTGCCGCAAACGCAGATGGTCGGCGAGAACGAAGGGACGGTGACGATGAAGACGGCGTCCGGCTATGTGGTCAAGACGCCGGACGGCGTATGGGTGGACGGCAAATGAGCACCATGAACAAGGCTGAGGCGAAGGTGCGGGCGAGCGGCTGGCCGGTTGACGATATCACCGGCCTTGGGCTCCGCTTGCCTGAAGTCGATCCGGCCCGGTACCTCGACGAACAGGCACGGGAGTCGTATCAGCTGTCGCTCGTGAAGTGGCCGGTGCTCGCCCGGCTGATGAAGCTCGTGCCGCTCGACGAGGCCGCGGGGGCTGTGGCGCCTGGCGCGCCTGTGGCGTCCACTGCGTCTGCCATGCGCGAAACTGGGCAAGCGGCAGCGGTCGACTTCGACTAGGCGTTTGCCCGACAACGCGCCGGTTGGCGCGTGGTCGGGCAGCGTGTTTTTCAGGCAACTCGCGTCCTCATGCAGCGCATGTCTTCACAGAACTCGCGTTCTCGGGCGCGTGCACTGTTCACCGCAACTGCGTCACCGCCAGCAGCAACACCATGCTGCCGATCGCGCCATCCAGCACGCGCCATGCGGTAGCCCGGCGAAACAGCGGCGCCAATGCACGGGCGCCGTATCCCAGGCCGATAAACCAGATCCCGCTCACCGCCATCGCGCCCAGCGCGAACGCCACCCGTGCGCCGTCCGGTTCGCGCGCGCCGGCCGTGCCGATCAGCAGGAACGTGTCGAGATACACGTGCGGGTTGAGCCACGTGAAGGCCAAGGTCATCAGGATGATCGGCATCGTACGTTGCACGGGTGCCGCGTTCGTGCCGGGCGACGCGCCGCCCGCATCGGTGTCCAGCACCGCATGGCCGGGACGCACCGCACGGCGCAGCGCGTTGATGCCGAACCACGCCAGATAGGCGAGCCCGACATACAGCATGGCGTGGACGAACACCGGATAGCGTTCCACCAACACCGACGCGCCACCCACGCCCGCGCCGATCAGGATGAAGTCCGACAGCGCGCACAGCGCGACGATCTTGCCGACGTGCGAGCGCATGATGCCCTGACGGAGCACAAAGGCATTCTGCGCGCCGATCGTCACGATCAGCGACGCGCACAAGGCGGCACCATGAGAAAAAGACAGCCAATTCATAATCGATCCAGTAGACGGGGAAAGCGAACGAGGCTAGTCTGCGGTTTTGCGTATCATAAGAGAAGCTAATTCATCTAATCCGGATTAAGGAACGCTAATGCTCGACTATGCGTTGCTCGATGCGTTGGCCGCCGTAGTGCGGCACGGCTCGTTCGACCGCGCGGCCAGCGAACTGAATGTGACGCCCTCAGCCGTCTCCCAGCGGGTCAAACTGCTGGAAGAGCGGGTGGGCAGTGTGCTCGTGAAGCGCGGCCAGCCGTGTGTCGCGACCACCTCGGGCGCGCTGCTGTGCCGCCACACCGAACGCGTGCAATTGCTGGAAGCGGAACTCAGCGGCCGGCTCCCGGCACTGCCCGGCACCCTGGTGGAACCATGGCCGGCGCTGCGCGTGGCCGTCAACGACGATAGCGTGGGCACCTGGTTCATCGACGCGGTGGCGCAGTTCTGCGTCGAACGGGAGATGCTGCTCGATCTGGTGGTCGACGACCAGGACCACACTGCACAGCGGATTCGCGACGGCAGCGTGCAAGGCGCGGTCACTACGCAAGCGGAGCCGGTGCAGGGCTGCCGTTCGACACGGCTCGGACGGATGCGCTATCTGGCGGTCTGCACGCCGGAATTTCGTGAGCGCCATTTTGCCGACGGGGTCACGCGCGACACGTTGCGGCGCGCGCCGTGCGTCGATTTCAATCCGAAGGATCAGTTGCAGAAGCGCTTCATGCGGCGCATCACGCGGGCGGATCTCGATCCGCCGCTGCACTGGATTCCGCACGTCGCCGGTTTTTTGCGCGCTTGCGTGACGGGACTTGGCTGGGGCATGTGCCCGGAACGGATGATCGCGCCACATCTGGCGAGCGGCGAATTGGTGGACATGGCGCCCGGCAAGCATCTCGACGTCGATCTGTACTGGCAGAGCTGGCGCCTGTCGATTGGCTGGCTCGACGATTTCAGCGCGATACTGCGCAAGCGGGCGGCGGAGTTTCTGGATTGAGCGCCGCCTTGGCGGCTTGCTCGCTTGTGGCGCAGGTCAGCGTTGCGCCGGCGGCCACTGCTTGTACTCGACCCGTATGCCGCTTGCCCGCGCTCGCGCCGTGTAACGGTCCACCACTTGCCGCACGTCGTGGTCGATATGATCGGCGTGGCTCGCATCGAGAATCAAGGTCGCGCCAGCCGGAATCTGCCCGAGATAGTGCTTGAGTTGCGGCGTGCAGAAGAAGGTCGCGCTCTTGCGCACGGTCAGCAGATAGTGGTCGCCGTCGCGCGTGAAACTCAGCACGCGGCGGATATTGCGTTCGACCACCAGCATGACGCTCAGCGCGAAACCGATCGCGATGCCGATCAGTAGATCGGTCGCCAGCACGCCGACGATCGTGCCGATGAACGGCACGAACTGCGCGAATCCCGCCTGACCCGTCGACACGAACAATTGCGGCCTGGCGAGTTTGTAGCCGGTATGAATCAGGATCGCCGCGAGGCTGGCGAGCGGAATCATATTGATCACGCTCGTCAACGCGAGACAGGCGATCAGTAACACGACGCCGTGTGTCACACACGACAGCCGGCCGCGCGCGCCCGCATGCACGTTGGCGGCGCTGCGCACCACCACGGCGGTGAGCGGCAACGCACCGAGCAGGCCGGCGAGCAGGTTGCCGACGCCTTGGGCCTTCAATTCGCGATCGGGCGCCGCTTTTCGATGGGCCGGGTCGATCTGTTCGAGCGCCTCGAGACTCAGCAAGGTCTCCAGACTCGCGACGATCGCGATCACCACCGCCACGCGCCATACCGCGGGATCGAGCCATTGCGCGAGATCCGGGAACGTCAATGCTTGACCCAACGCATCCCACGAGCCGAGTGAGGGCATCGCGATCCGCTGTGAGAAAGCGGGCGCCATGTCCGGCGCGAACGTGTCGACGAGCGCCGTCGTGGCGATACCGAAGGACACGACGGCGAGCGGCGCGGGAATCGCGCGGACAAGGGCGAAGGCGCGTAAGCGTGGGGTTTCCCACCCAAGGAGAATAGCTAGCGACGCGAGCGCGAGCAACGGCATCGCGGCGGACACGCTGCCATTGGCGAAGCCTGCCGCCAGCGGCAGCTGATTCACGATCAGCAGGATACCGATCGCGGCGAGCATGCCGTTGATCACGGGCGGCGGCACGTAACCGGCCAATTTACCGGCGCGCAGGAAACCGAACATCAACTGCAAGGCGCCTGCGAGCACCAGCGCGGTCAGAAACGCGGAAAAACTGCCCAGCGTGGCAAGCGCCTGAACGACGATCACCACCAGACCGGCTGCCGGGCCGCTTACGCTGAGTCGCGAACCGCTCAGCAGCGCCACCACCAGGCCGCCGATCACGCCGGCGAGAATGCCGGCAAACGGCGCCACGCCGGAGGCGGTGGCAATGCCCAGACACAGCGGCAGCGCGATCAGGAATACGCTGAGGCCGGCCAATAGATCGGTGCGCCAGGCCGAGGGCGGGGAGGTGCGAGGTGAACGGCCATGAGGCGGAGTGGCGTGAGCTTGCGTCATCGGAAGACTTACCTCGAAGCTGAAGGGCAATTGCATGGGAGGCGCGGCGCTCGCGGCAAAGGCGGAGCGCTGCATCGGAAGCGTGGGTTGCGCGTTGCTGTTTGCGCTGCTGCCGCTGTTTCGCATGCGCCGATCGCACGGCGCATGCGGCTGCTGTTATCAGCCGGTCGCCTCGTGGACGTCGTCGGCGTTGCTGAGCGCCCACTGCGGGTCGGCCAATGCTTTCAGGCGGCCGTCGTGCATCGAGAAGATCCAGCCGTGAATCAGCACGGGCCGTTGCGCGTTCTGAATCAGCGGCATCGCGTGCAGCGCCTGGACCTGGGCCAGCACGTTGAGTTCGGCGAGCCGATCGGCGCGTTCGTCGAACGCATCCAGCAGACGCAGCTCCGCCGCATGCAGCGCGGCCAGCCGGCGGATCGGGGCGATGCGGCGATTGACGCTCGGCAACGCGCCGGACGGCGGCCGCAACGCCGCTTGCACACCGCCGCAGCAATGATGGCCGCAGACGATGATGTGCTGCACGCGCAGCACGACGAGCGCATATTCGAGCACGCTTGCGAGACTGTCGTCGTGTTCGCTCACCAGGTTCGCGATATTGCGGTGAACGAAGATCTCGCCGGGCATCGCTCGCGTGATGGCTTCGGGGACGCGGCTGTCGGAGCAGCCGAGCCACAACACGTTGGGCTGTTGGTCGCTGGCGAGGCGCTCGAAATAGGCGGGGTCGCGCGTGCTGATCTCGTCGGACCACGCGAGGTTTTCGACCAGCATGCGTTGGGGATAGGTCATCGGTACTCCTTGTGTTGGCGTTCCGTTTCAGTCGTTGCCCGACCCGTAGCGCGCAAAAATCCGTGGATGTTTGGCATGCCGAAGTGGTATCCGGTATGACGCATTCTGCATGGGGCGGCATGAGGCGGCGGTGATCGCCAGATGATAATTACGTCATGCGCCTTTATTTGCCCTGCTGTCTGCGGAATCTGCCGCGCCGCACGGGTGGCGTCGGCAGCGCCGCGGGCTGCTTCGGAAAGCGCAAGCTGAATGTGGTGTGCACATGCGGAATGCTTTCGACACAGCATTCGCCGTGGTGCTCATTCATGATCGACTTGACGATGGCAAGACCCAGGCCCGTGCCATGCGCCGAATTGTGGCGCGCCGGGTCGACGCGATAGAAGCGGTCGAAGATCCTTTCCAGATGCGGCCCGGCGATGCCGGCGCCGCGGTCGGATACGGAGAGCTGGACGTCGCGAAGCCGCTCGACGCAATGCAGTTCCACCGTGCTGCCGCGCGGCGCATGCGCCAATGCGTTCGAAACCAGATTGCTCAGCGCACGCTGCACGAGCAGTACATCGCCTTCGAAACGCGCATTGCCCGTCACGACGATCTCCACGCCGGCATCCGCGGCCATGCTTTCGTAATAGCCCGCGACGCGCAACGCCTCGCTGCGCGCGTCCAGCCGTTGCAGCGCCAGGCGGCTTTGCGCGCTATCGGCGCGAGCGAGGAACAGCATGCTGTCGATCAGGCGCGAGAGGCGCTGGAATTCATCCACGCTCGACTCGATCACCGCGCGGTAATCGTCGGCGGAACGGGGTTGCGAGAGCGCGACCTGGGCTTCGGCCAGCAAGTTGGTGAGCGGCGTGCGCATGTCATGCGCGAGATCGGATGAGAACTGTGTGAGACGGGTGAATGATTCGTGCAGGCGCGCCAGCATCCGGTTGAAGGCGTGGCTCAATTCCTTGAGCTCGCCCGGCATGTCGCGCTCGGGCAACGGCCGGGCGAGGCGGCTGCTGGAGATCTGCTCGGCGCGTGCGGTCAGGCGGGCCAGCGGCCGCAGCCCGAAACGCGCAATCCACCAGGCGAGCAGTGCGTTCACCAGTGTGCCGATCACACTCACGAACGACACGTTGAGCGCGTAGGCGCTGAGCAAGGCCCCCTCGGCGCTGGCATCGTATTGCACGACCACGCGCACGCTCGCGCCGGATTGGCCGCCGAGCGGCGCCATCGCTACGAGAAAACGCATTGGCATGCCCTCCACCTTCACCTGGACGGGCGCGAGTCCGGCGCGTACCGCGAGTGATTCACCATTCGGCCAGTAACCGCTGGTGCGGTTGAGCGGCGCGCCACCCTCGTCGAACAGGGCGATGTCGAGATTCTGGTGGCCGTGCAGATGGTCGTACCAGATTTCACGATCGGCGCGGACCGCGTCCAGTCCGGGCATGGTGTGCAGACTCAGTTGCAGGGCGGAGAGGGTTGCTGTCATCTCGCGCGCCGAGGTTGAGTCGAGCCGCGTCTTTAAACCGTGGTACAGCAGCACGCCGTTGAACACGAGCAATAAAGAGGTCGATACCGCGAACAGGATCGAGAGCCGTACCCTCAAGGTGCGGGGCATGAGGGGCGCGAGCGGCCTCGCGAGCCACAGGGCTACTGGCGCGAGCACCGAGAAGGGCAGGCGCCAGTTCATCGCGGCGCGCTGTCGCGTTCTTCGAGCACATACCCCATGCCGCGCACCGTGTGGATCAGCTTCGGTTCGTAGTTGTCGTCGACTTTCGCGCGAACGCGCCGGATCGCGGCATCGACCACGTTGGTGTCGCTATCGAAATTCATGTCCCACACCTGCGAGGCAATCGTCGAGCGCGGCAGGATTTCGCCGTGACGGCGCATCAGCAGCCACAGCAGCGCAAATTCCTTGGCGGTCAACAGGATCGTGTCGCCTTGACGTGTGGCCTTGCGGCGCGTCAGGTCGAGCGCCAGGTCCGCGACATGCAGCGACGCCGTGTCGCGTGCATGGCCACGCCGCAAGATCGAGCGCACGCGCGCCAGCAGTTCGGCAAAGTCGAAGGGCTTGATCAGATAGTCGTCGCCGCCCATTTCGAGGCCTCGCACCTTGTCGTCCAGATCGTCGCGTGCGGTGAGCAGCAACACCGGCGTGGAACGGATGTGGCGCAGGTTTTTCAGCACGGCCCAGCCGTCCAGACCCGGCAGCATCACGTCGAGAATGATCAGGTCGTAGTCCTCGGTCAGCGCCAGATGTTGACCGGTCACGCCGTCTTGCACCCAGTCGGCGACAAACCCCGCTTCGGTCAGACCCTTTCGCAGGTAGGTGCCTGTTTTCGCTTCGTCTTCGACGATCAGAATTCGCATGGTCTTTCTCCTGGTGACGCCCTCCGGGCCGTATCGCGTGAGCGGCGCGGCAAGCGGAAGGCGAGTAGAGCCGCTGTTTGACGTGGTGAGCGCCGCTAGGCGTGAGCGTGTGGGCGGAGTCTTTGCGTTGACCCACGTGCGGCACGTGCGACATGTGCGACATGTGCGACATGTGCGTCAGCGCCGGTGCCAATGAGTCGCATGTCCTGCTTGCCGCGAAAGAGGCAGCATGGAAGCGCGATCCGGTTCTGGTCGAGGCGCGTGGATCCGACTATCGGGACTGAATCCGCCGATGCGGTTGCGCGAGTGCGGACGAGCGCGCCGCGGACTGCGGGCAGCGCGATCGATGAAAGACGGATCGCTTGGATGTTCTGTTTCATATCGTCAGGCATGCATCAGGCCAGACCGAAGCGGCGGCTATTTTGAGACGCGTGGCCGTCGAGATCGGGTAGGCGCATTTGTCATGGCCTCCTGAATGTACGCAGTACTTATACCATGGTGTGATTCAAAGAAGCTTGCATCGTTGCATGCCTGGCGTGCGTTGAAAAAGACGGCGGGTGCCTTGGGGCCGGCCGTGCCGGCCCGCGCGGGCAGCGCGCCGAACCGTCAACGCGCTATCGTCCGGCCGGCGCGCGCGCTATCTGCGCGAATTTTGGGAGAACCAGCCGAAGCCGCGGTAGACGCCTTCCGTTCGCAGAGCGCGCGGGTGCTCGTGCAGCGGTGGGGCGTCAGTTTTTTCGAGTCGCGCTGCATGGCGGACAGCAGCTCGAGCGATAACAGGCCGTGCATGAGTGATGGCCTTTTGCGCTTCGCTGGCGCTTCGGTTGCGGATGCGGAAGATGACGCGCCGCCGTTGAACAGGTGAGCGGGCTGATTGAGCCAGAACGCGAGGGAGCCGATTGCGATCGCCACCAGACTTGCAGCGAGGGAGAGGGTCTCGCGTTTGCACCTGGCGAGCCGTCTTTTGAGCTCCGATATGAATGCTCTTACGGTCGATGCCCAGCTTGCCACGCATCGCATTGGTTGAACTCGTCGCATGCGATTCCCGGTTCGAGGTCGAGAGGGTCTATCGTATAAATGCGCGCCGACATCAAGATGAGAACAACATGACATTTCCGTCATGCAGTCCTCAGGCGCATCGCACGGATGGCCGCCGCGGATGACTGACTTGTCATGCGGCGCTCACGTTGGTGCAGCGGGCCACGCTTAGCATCGGAACTCAATCAAACGGAGAATCGATATGCGAAATGTGATGTGGTTGGCAGGATTCGTGCTGAGTTGCACCTGTGTGAGTGCGGCGGTTGCCGTCGACACCATCCCGTTGCGCGAACCCGCGCCGGGGCCGCATGAGTTCTATAAATTGCACGAACAGGTGTTGCAGAAGCCGCGTGTGCAGGCGCCACGCGATCCTGAGGTGCCGGCGGTTCAGCTGATCGCGCAAGGTGCGCAGGCGCTGCGGGCGCCGCAAGGAAAAACTCGCGAGGAGGTGAAGCGTGAACTCGCTGCGGCGCGCGCGGCGGGATGCATGAACGTGCCGGATAGCCAATACCCGCAGCCCTGTTCGCTGCAGGGCATCACCGGTTCGATGGCGGACGCGTTTCGAATCGAGTAGCGCCACACGTGGGCTGTGATGATGCGCACGCGGGACCGTGGGCGAGGTCCCGCGCGCGCCTGTCCGAAGCTGCTCAATGCAGCCGGATCACCGGATCCCGCGATCCTGCACTTGAGCGCACGCGCCAGAAACAGCGCCTGTTGGTGCGCGACCTGAGCGCGCGGCGCCAGAAACGCGTTTGCGTTGTCGGTGGAAGGGCAGGCCGCGCACTCGCCGAGTCCAAAATAGTCGCGTCGTTCGTGCATTGCAGAGCGGCGTCGATGTAGAGCATTCGATACCCCGAACTCCCCATACTCGCGGCGACTCAGTGACCTGACGCGGTGATGCGATTCAGTGACGTGACTCAGTGACGTAACTCAGTGACGTGTCTTCGCCGCGCAACCATAGCGCGAATCATGCGGGCGAGGAGGAACATCCCGCACCGGCAGCTTTCCGATGGTCGTTCCGAACCTGCGCGAACCTGCGAGCGCTTGTTG
>NZ_JAXDPY010000078.1:0-3966 GCF_034668105.1 Paraburkholderia sp.
TCGCGAAGATGCTGGCCCGCAAGGAAGGCATCGTCGAGAAGATGACCAAGGGTATCGAGTTCCTGTTCCGCAAGAACAAGATCACGTGGCTCAAGGGCCATGGCAAGTTCACCGGCAAGACGGACGCCGGCGTGCAGATCGAAGTTAGCGGCGAAGGCGAAACCGAAGTCGTGACGGCGAAGAACGTCATCATTGCAACGGGTTCGAAGGCGCGCCATCTGCCGAACATACCGGTCGACAACAAGATCGTTGCCGACAACGAAGGCGCACTGACGTTCGACTCCGTACCGAAGAAACTCGCCGTGATCGGCGCCGGTGTGATCGGTCTGGAGCTCGGCTCGGTGTGGCGCCGTCTGGGTGCGGACGTGACCGTGCTCGAAGCGCTGCCGGAATTCCTCGGCGCGGCTGACCAGGCGTTGGCCAAGGAAGCCGCCAGGCAATTCAAGAAGCAAGGCCTCGACATCCACGTCGGCGTGAAGGTCGGCGAAGTGAAGACGACCGACAACAGCGTCACGATCAACTACACGGACAAGGACGGCAACGCGCAAGCGCTCGAAGCGGACCGCCTGATCGTGTCGATCGGCCGCGTGCCCAATACCGACAATCTCGGTCTCGAAGCGATCGGTCTGAAGGCGAACGAACGCGGCTTCATCGACGTCGACGACCACTGCGCAACGGCTGTGCCGAACGTGTACGCGATCGGCGACGTGGTGCGTGGCCCGATGCTCGCGCACAAGGCCGAAGACGAAGGCGTGCTGGTGGCCGAAATCATCGACGGTCAGAAGCCGCATATCGACTACAACTGCATTCCGTGGGTGATCTACACCGAACCGGAAATCGCATGGGTCGGCAAGACGGAGCAGCAACTGAAGGCCGAAGGCCGCGAAGTCAAGACGGGTCAGTTCCCGTTCATGGCGAACGGCCGCGCGCTGGGCATCAACAAGGCGGATGGTTTCGTCAAGATGATCGCCGACGCGAAGACCGACGAACTGCTCGGCGTGCACATCATCTCGGCGAACGCCTCGGACCTGATCGCGGAAGCCGTGGTGGCGATGGAATTCAAGGCGGCGTCGGAAGACATTGGCCGCATCTGCCATCCGCACCCGTCGCTGTCGGAAGTCATGCGCGAAGCGGCACTGGCCGTGGACAAGCGCGCGCTGAACATGTAATCACGCGCACGCCTGACTGAACGCAACGTTGGTATCACATCAAGGCGGGCGGGTTCACTCCCTCCCGCCTTTCTTTTTGCAGCAACACAATGAACGTCACCGAATACTACGAAAAAGAACTGCAGACGCGGGGCTATCAATCGGACCCGGCGCAACGCGCGGCGGTCGACCGTCTGCAGCGGTGCTATGAAGAGTGGACCGAATACAAATCGCGCCGCTCGAATGCGTTCAAGAAACTGCTCATCCATCCGGATCTGCCGCGCGGCGTCTACATGTGGGGCGGCGTAGGGCGGGGCAAGAGCTTCCTGATGGACAGCTTCTACATGATCGTGCCGCTGCACCGCAAAACGCGGCTGCATTTCCACGAGTTCATGCGCGAGGTGCATCGCGAACTGGAAGATCTGAAAGGCACCGCCGATCCGCTCGACGAACTCGCGCGCCGTATCGCCAAGCGCTACCGGCTGATCTGCTTCGACGAATTCCACGTCTCGGATATCGCCGACGCGATGATCCTCTACCGCCTGCTCGACAAACTGTTCGAGAACGGCGTGCAGTTCGTGATGACGTCCAACTACGATCCGGACACGCTGTATCCGGACGGCCTGCATCGCGATCGCATGCTGCCGGCGATCGAACTCATCAAGACGAAGCTCGACGTGATCAACGTCGATGCGGGCATCGACTATCGGCAGCGCACGCTGGCGCAAGTCGAGGTGTACCACACGCCGCTTGGCGCGGCGTCGGACAAAGCCTTGCGTGATGCGTTTTCACGCCTGGCGGCGGTTCCGGACGAGAGTCCTATCCTGCACATCGAAAAGCGGGAGCTGAAGGCGCTGCGGCGTGCTGACGGCGTCGTGTGGTTCGATTTCGCGACGCTGTGCGGCGGTCCGCGCTCGCAGAACGATTACCTGGAACTGGCGAGCCGCTTTCACGCGGTGATCCTGTCCGCCGTGCCGCAGATGTCGGTGCGCATGGCGTCGGAAGCGCGCCGCTTCACCTGGCTGATCGACGTGTTCTACGACCACAAGGTCAAGCTGCTGATGTCGGCTGCGGTGCCGCCCGAGCAACTCTATATGGACGGGCCGATGGCCAACGAATTCACGCGTACGGTGTCGCGCATCGTTGAAATGCAATCGAAAGAATATCTGGACACGCCGCGCCGGATCGTCGATACGTCGCTGACCTAGGCCGCCGCGCCATCGGGCGCGGAGACTTTTGCGATAGATCACGGTCCGCTCGCCGAACCGGCAGTGTTCGAAGCCGTGTTTTCAAGATTCGGATTGGTCTTATATTCCGTGTGCGGACGACTGGATATCTTCTTTGTCATGGTTCTAACAAAGGAGAAACCATGAATCCGTACCGTGATATCAATGATGAAGAATGGCAACGCATTGCACCGTTGCTTCCTGAACTGCGTCCGCGTTCCGAACTGCGTGGCCGGCCGCTCGCCAATACGCGTTCGGTGCTCAACGGCGTGCTGTGGGTGATGTATAGCGGGGCGACCTGGTCGGCCATGCCGCGCAAATACCCTTCGTATCAAACCTGCCATCGCCGCTTCAAGGCATGGTATGAATCCGGCGTGCTCAAGCGCGTGATGGATCAGCTGTTCGGTGCGGCGAGCGAGGAACTCTGTCTGATGATGGAATCGCGCATGCGTACGCATCTGAGCGCGCAACAGAAGAGCGCTGACGCAGAAAAGGTTCCGGTCAAGGCACCCGCTGCTTCCACGGCGTATGGCTCGGCATCGGCCAAGCCGTTACCGTCTTCGCCGTTCGCTTTTTCGTCGCCCTTCAAGCACGCTGCATGACAACACCAACCAGCCGGACTCAAACAAAAAACGGCCAGACGATCGCGATCGTCGGCCGTTTTTTTATGGTTCCATCCTGGCTGCAGTAGCGGCCTTGATGGAACACCCCCATCGCGCGTGAGGCGTGAGCGCCTGGACGACTCGCGCGGACTGCTGACTATTGCTGACGAACCCAGGTCTGCGAGCGGCCCAGCAGCGAAACGCCAATATAGCCGCGCACCACCAGCTTGTTTCCACCATCTTCCAGGTGCATCTTGCACTTGTAGAGCTTGCCGTTTTCAGGGTCGAGAATCTGCCCGTGATCCCAGGCGTCGCCGTCCTTTTGCATATCGCTGATGATCGTCATGCCGAGAATCAACTGGTCCTTGCGCGCGTCCGTACATTCCGTGCAGCGGCGATCCGGTTTGTCGTTCGCATTGAGACCCTTGATCACCTTGCCGCTCAGCGAGCCATTGCTGTCCTGGGCAATCTGCACGAGTGCCTTGGGCTGGCCGGTGTGATCGTCGACGGTTTGCCACGTGCCGACCGGGGATTCGGTCTGCGCCATGGCCGTGACGGCGCTGGCGAGCAGTACGCCGGCGAGGGCGGCATGTTTGGCGGTACGAAGCGCGATTGCGCGTGCGCGTTGAGTGAATTGCATCATTGTCTTCCTCCTTGATTAAAGACGGCGCGATCGTGGTCGCGCGGCGTTATCGGCATCCTGAGCGGTCTTCTTGCCGGCCGCCGTGGTGCCTGGTCTGTCCGATATGTCCTGCTACAGTCCCTCAGGTTCAACTTCGGCTACCTCGGTCCGCGAGCCGCGGCCCGGGTGCCGCGGGTCGCACATCGTCAGCGCAGAATACGTGAAACCAGGCGCGCCGTTTGATAGTGGACCCTCTAATCAGGACGCGGCACTTTTGAACCTCAGTTCAGCTGGTACGAGAACGTCGCGTTGATGCGCGGGCTGCGCGACGCGCTTTCCACCGGCGCGTCGCCGATCGGTTTGGCCAC
>NZ_JAXDPY010000079.1:0-3510 GCF_034668105.1 Paraburkholderia sp.
CGACCCAGGAGCTGAACGATTTCCTGAGCAGCACGCGCACCTTCGATCTGAAACAGCGGGTCGCCGCTTCGATCAAACGGCACGGCTTTCCGATGGTGCTCAACTGCGTGCTGCATCGCTATAACCTGCCGCACGTCGACAAGATCATCGAGATGGCGCTCGCAATGGGTGCCGAATACCTGGAACTTGCCAACACGCAGTACTACGGCTGGGCGCACGCGAACGAGGCGCAGTTGATGCCGACGCGCGAGCAGCTCGAAGAGGCCGAAGCGGTGGTCGCGCGGTATCGCCGCGAGCACGGCGAGCGCTGCAAGATTTTCTTCGTCGTGCCGGACTACTTCGAGCACCGCCCGAAACGTTGCATGAACGGCTGGGGCGCGGTCTTTCTCGGCGTCGCGCCCGACGGCGCCGCGCTGCCCTGTCACGCCGCCCGCGGGCTGCCGGGCCTGACGCTGCCGAACGTGAAAGAGACGCCGTTGCGCGAGATCTGGTACGAGAGCGATGCGTTCAACCGTTTTCGCGGCTTGCACTGGCTCAAGGAACCCTGCCGGAGTTGCGACGAAAAGGAACGCGACCTGGGCGGCTGCCGCTGTCAGGCCTACCTGCTCACGGGCGACCCGGCCAATGCCGATCCCGTTTGCGACAAGTCGCCGTTTCACGAGACCGTGGTGAAGATCGTGCAACGCGCGGCCTCGGCCCCGGCAGCGCCCACCGTGGCGCGTGAGCAGCCCATCCTGTTTCGTAACGACGCCAACTCGCGCAAGCTCGCGACCGCCGCCCGCGAGCCCGACTTCACCGGCGGCAGCGGAGCAAAACCATGACTGCGGGAACCATCTCAGTCCTGCTCGTCGACGACCATGCGGTCGTGCGCGAAGGATACCGGCGTCTGCTCGAACTGAACGCCGACGTGCAGGTGTGCGGCGAGGCGGCCGATGCCACGCAGGCCTATCAGCGCTTTTGCGCATTACGGCCCGACGTGGTCGTGATGGATGTTGCGCTGCCGGGGGCGAGCGGCATCGAAGCCATGCGGCGCATGCTCGCGCGCGAGCCGGACGCGCGCGTGCTGATCTTCAGCGTGCATGAAGAATCGATCTTCGTGCGCCGTGCGCTCGATGCCGGCGCGCTCGGTTACGTGACCAAGGCCAGCGCGCCCGACGTGCTGGTGGAAGCGGTGCGCTCCATCGCGCGGCGCGCGGGCTATCTGAGCCAGGATGTTTCGCAGGCGCTCGCCATGCGCACGGCCTTCAACGAAGGGCCGCCCGGGCGGCAACTGTCGGCGCGCGAATTCGAAGTACTGCGTCTGCTGGTGCAGGGTTATACGCTGCCGAGCATCGCGGAGAAGCTGGGATTGAGTCAGAAGACGGTGGCCAACCATCAATCCGTGATCCGCCAGAAGTTCGGTGCCGACAACGGCGTGCAGCTCGCACAGATGGCCAACCGGCTCGGACTTCAGTTCACGGGTTCGGCCAGCCCGGCGTGAGCGGGCAGCCGCGCGCAAAACAGAAAACCGCCTTGCGGCTCGCTCGCCACGTGGAATTCGCCCCCGAGCGCTTCAACGCGCTCGCGCATGCCGATCAGCCCGAGTCCCGTGCGCGGCCTCGTGAGATCGGTGCCGGGGCCGTCGTCCGCCATCGTCACGACGATTTCGTCGATCGACCCTTGAGCCGCGTCCGCGCGTTGTGTTTCTCGCGGCCCGCGCACCATGAACACTTCCACGCGTGAATCGCGCGCGAACTTCGACACATTGGTCAGCCCTTCCTGCACGAGCCGGTAGAGCGTGATGGTGAGCGCCTCGCTCAGACCGCTGAAATCCCCTTCGATCGCCAAAGAAAACGAAGCCTCGGGCAGCCGCTCGCGCCAGCCGTCGACGCAATGTTCGAGCGCGCTCGGCAAGCCGAACTCGTCGAGGCCGATGGGCCGCAAGCGACGGATCATGCCGCCGATCTCCCGGTAGACGTGGCTCGCGCTCTGAATCAGACCGAGGGCGACACGGTGGATCTCCGGCTCGCGTTCGCCGGACAGATCGCGGATGCGCGCCGCGTCGAGTGCAATGGCGTTCAGATACTGGCCGAGTTCATCGTGGAGCTCGCGCGCCATATGACGGCGTTCGAGTTCCTGCGCCTGCAACGCCTGAGTGGCGAGGCGCCGGTTGTCGGCCAGCAGCCGTTCGGCCTGCTCTTCGAGCATGCGGCGATGGGCCAGCTCGCGGCGCGCGTCGCGAAAGCGCCGCCACGCGAACCACGCAAGGCCGATCGACAGCACGCATAGCGTGCCCGGCAATTCGTCGAGCTGGAAGCGTTCCAGGCCGCGCGTGAGCCGGTAGGCCCGTTCGCTGATATCGAACGCGGCGCCGAGCACCGCCGCCAGCGCGGTTGCGGCGCAGACCCATGCGAGATCGCGCCATAGCGTCGAAGGTGGCGGCAGGCGGCCAGCGGAAGATGAGGGGATCGGATCGCTTGACATGTCGTTTGCATTCTACCCAGCACGCTCGCGCACAGCGGATTTTTGCGCGGCTTTTGGGAACGCTTCCCTGCCAGATCGGGAAAAGCTCCCGCGCGGCTTACAGCCACCTATGCGAAGCTTTACACACACATCAAAGAAGGCGTTATGCGCGCGTGTATATCGAGCCGGCAGGAGACACCAGATGAGCATGCGATCACAAGCACGCCGCCAACGCCGCCTTCAACGGCGCACCGGCATCACGCTCTGTTTTGGCGGCGCCCTCGCGAGCCTGTCCGCGGCGGCATGGGCGCAAGCCGAGCCGCCCGTGACGGCATCGGCGTCCGCGGTGTCTGCGTCATCCGCGGCCTCGGAGACTGCGCCCGCCAACCCGGCCACGGTCACGACGCTCGCGCCGATTGTCGTGGTGGGCACCACGCCGCTGCTGGGCATCGGCACGCCGCTGACGCAGGTGCCGGCCAACGTGCAGACGGTTCACGCAGAGGACATCGCACAGCAACATCGCAGCACGCTCACCGATTACCTGGCGAAGAATCTGCCGAGCGTCGATATCGCCGACGCGCAGGGCAACCCGTATCAGATGAACCTCACCTATCGCGGCTTCACCGCGTCGCCGCTGCTGGGCACGCCGCAGGGTCTGTCCGTGTTCGTCGACGGCGTGCGGGTGAACGAGCCGTTCGGCGATGTGGTGAACTGGGACCTGCTTCCGCAACAGGCAATCGACACGATCCAGCTGATTCCCGGCTCGAATCCGACCTATGGATTAAACACGCTCGGCGGCGCGCTCTCGATCACCACCAGGAACGGCAAGGATAACCCGGGCGGCGAGGCCGAAGTGACGGCCGGGTCGTGGGGCCGCAAGACCGCGCAGATCGAACAAGGTGGCACCATCGGCCATAACCTCGACTACTACTTCACCGCCGACGCCGCGAACGACGACGGCTGGGCCGAGCAGAACTCGAGCCGCGTGAGACAGGCATTCGGCAAACTGCGCTATACCGACGCCGATACGACGCTATCGCTGTCAGCCGGTGGCGCGGACAACGATCT
>NZ_JAXDPY010000080.1:0-7217 GCF_034668105.1 Paraburkholderia sp.
CTGATGAGCGCGTTGTCACTGACGCTGAGTGTGCGAGAGCACGGATTCCAGATGTACCACTGCCACGACTGTGCGAGGGACCCGCTTATGAGCTGGCGGGTTGAGCGGCTTTCTTTGCTTATCTTTCATTGCCGCGGCAAAGAAAGTAAGTGCCGCCCCGCACAGGGGCGACGCTAATAGACCAATAAGAAGTCAAGGAAAGGCCAAAGAGTTAGATAAAGGAAAGGCCCACGCCATAAGCAAACAGACAACAAGCGCCGCAGGCAAAAAAAACTCAAACCTTATACCCAATCCGAACCCCACCCCAATGCCGCCCGGCAACAACCACAGGCGCCGACGCATCCTTCATCAAAACAAACTCCCCACCGCCCATATCGCGCCGATACGTCTGCAGCAAAAATTTCTTAACATGCGAAGCCGCCGCAATCCCCGTACGATCATCGAACATCCGCCGATTCCGGCAATTCGCCATATTCCACACCGCATCATCGCGCTGCGGCAGAGAAAATTTGAGGTTGTGAGTCGGCAAATAACCGCGCACATCAACAGCAGCACAAAACGCCACGCGTGGATCAAGCCCAAGCAAAGGCTCCTGAACAGCAGGCAACACGCGATCAGTAAAAGCAGTAAACCGCGTCATGAATTGAGCAGGATTGCTTCCGCTCACCGGCACATAGTTCTGATCGAACAGATCATCAATCGATATCTCGCCGCGAGCAACGGCGGCTTCAAACAGCTTGCTCACCGTCGCCGCAGCGCGCTGCACCGCCTCGATAAAACGCGTGTCTCCAGTTTCGACCCCGGTCGCCGCGGTGAGCTCGATCAACGTCTCGGACACGCCGAGCAAATTCCCCAGCCGGTCCTTCGCCTGCACAAAGTTCTCGCTCGAATCCTCGACGCCGCTCGCCATTTCCAGCACCTGTGCCTCAAGCCCGTTGCATTGCGTTTCTATATCGCCAGTCAACGCGGCAATCTGCCCCGCTTCCTCATTCAGCTGGGTAATGGCGTTGCCCGTCGCGTGCACGACGTCGCCGATCTTGCGGGTGCCTTCGCGGACCCGATGCGCGCGCGCCGTGTTCACCGAGCCCTCGTTGATCAATTGCTCGGTCTGCTGAGTGAGTTGCGCCAGCGTCGTCTCGATCTGGCCGGTCGCCTCCGCGGTCTTGGCCGACAGGTTCTTCACCTCGGCTGCCACCACCGCGAAACTCTTGCCGGAGTCGCCGGCGCGCGCGGCTTCGATCGCGGCATTGAGCGCCAGTAAATGCGTCTGGCGAGCGATCAGCGAAATCTCCTCCGAGACACGGCTGACGTGCGCCAACGCACTGCGCAGCGCACCGATCTGGCTCTCGATGACCGTCACGCCTTCCACCAGCCCATGGATGTCGGCAAGCGACGCCTCCAGTGTCTGCTGCGATGCCTGCACGCCGGTCGCGGCTTCGGCCGAGACGCTGCGCATTTCCCGCGCGGCAATGGCAATCCGGTGATTGCCGGCCAGCGTCTGCGCGGCGGATTCGCGCAGCGCACGGCATACCTGCGCCTGGCGCTGCACGCGCGCGGCAACTTCCTCGACGTGGCCCGATACGTCGCAGATCTCGATCCCCAGTTTGCCGGCTTGCGCGGCAATATCGCCAACGACTGCTTGCGAACGGCCGGCCCGGCGAAATCTGAAACGCGTCATGCTGGTCTCCTGATGGTGCGCCTGGCGCAGTCAATGAGCGCGTTCATCCAGTGCGGATGTCGCGTCTTCTCGACGCGTTTACGGCAAGCTTGCAAAGGACTGGATACGGAGTATCCCGCAGTCAATCGGTATCATGGACGCTCGGCTTGCAAATCCGCAGCCATTTTTTCTCTTACCGGCAATCCATGATCGACTCTTTCGCGCGCGTTTCGGGCTGGCAACAGCTCTATCACCTGTGGGAGCTGATCGTAATGCTCTGCAAGTTTCTCTGGGGGTTATTGCGGTTGCTGGGCGGCGGTTGAAGGGGGCGTGACGCGCGGGCGTGAGTTACCGGCGGTGCAGGTGCGCAGGCACACCGCACACCGCAACGGCGACACGACCCTCGCCTTGCGCGTGACAAAAGATCAGACCGGCGTACTGCGCATGCTTTCCGACACCGGCGCAGCCGCCGGATGTGAACCGAGAAATTCACGCAAATCAGCCATCACGCGCTCGGGCGCTTCTTCCATGGGAATGTGGCCGAGTCCCGGATACATCACCGATTTCGCTCCCGGAATACGGCTCGCGAATTCGGCCGCATGCGCCGTCGGAATCCAGCGATCCTTCGCCCCCCACAGCACCAGCGCCGGCACGTTCAGCGTCGTCAGCACGTCGGTGTCGACATCCTTGAAATCGAGCGTCGGCACCATCTTGCCGATCGCCGCGCGTGTGCCTTCGCCGTGGAAGAATTCGACGTAGCGCCGCAGCGTCACCGCATCGACCTTGCGCGGATCGCCATACACATTGCGTACCGCACTCTTGATAATGACGTCGGGCAGCCACCACGGCGAACTGACTCGCACCAGCGCGCTATTGAAGAGGCCGATGTAAACCGGCAGCTTCATCGGAAAACCGGCTGAGTCGATCAGTACGAGCTTGTCGACGGCCTCGCGGTGGCGCGCGGCATAATCCCACGAAATCAGGCCGCCGAGCGAGTTGCCGATCAGCGTCGCGCGCGAGATGCCGAGCGCCTGCATGAACGTGTCGATGAAACGCCGGTAGGTCGGCAGGTTCATCGTTTCGATTGCGCCGGAGTTCGAGCGCAGTGGCCCGGTCACGCCGAACGGCGGCAAATCGAGGCGGATGACGCGATGCTCGCGTTTGAGTTCGTCGGCGACCCGATTCCACGTGTGCAACGAAGACGCGAAACCGTGAATCATCACGATCGTAGCGCCGCTGCCTTCATCGACGTAATGCACGTCGGCGCCCATGATCTTGACGAACTTCGAACCGCTTTGCGTGTAGCGCCGCTGCAATTCGGCGCGCGGCACGCTGGTGATGCCG
This sequence comes from Paraburkholderia sp., assembly GCF_034668105.1. Taxonomy (GTDB): domain Bacteria; phylum Pseudomonadota; class Gammaproteobacteria; order Burkholderiales; family Burkholderiaceae; genus Paraburkholderia. Next base: position 3,002 of record NZ_JAXDPY010000080.1, read on the forward strand.
AGGCGCGCGGCGAGCGAGCGCGGCGGCAGGGGAGCGGTTGAGGTGGGCGCCGCGGATTCGATGCTTGCCATGGTTGTTGTCCCCCTTTGGTTCGAATTAGATCGTCGCTGTGCCAGCATCTGCATCTGCATCTGCATCTGCCTCTGCCTCTGTGTCTACGTCTGCATCAGCATCAGCATCAGCATCTGCCTCTCGTCCGCCGCCGCGTTGCGTCCTCCGCCTCCGCACGACCCGCATCAGACAATCGGCCGCACCGTCACCCGAATACCGCCTCAACCGCCGCACCCTTCCTTAACGCGCGAATCGATAGTCATGCGGCCGGACACGTCTCGTGCGTTTGCGAAAACTGAACGTGAAGCCCGGCCACAACGCTGTGACCTTGCCGCTCTTCGTCTGATACCAGCTCTGGCAGCCACTGACCCACACGGAGTGCTGCATCTCCTTTTGCAAACGCTCATTGAAATCGCGCTGGACGTCGTGCCGCAGGTTCATCGTGCGTGCGTTGCGGCGGCGCAAGACGCGCAGGCAATCGGCGATGTACTGCGCTTGCGACTCGATCATGTAGATCATCGAGTTGTGACCCAGCCCGGTATTCGGGCCGACCATCATGAAGAAGTTCGGGAAGTTGGCGACGCTGGTGCCAAGGTAGGCCTCCGGTCCATCGCGTAACCACATCGCGCCGAGATCGGCACCGTCGATGCCGGTGACATCGAACGGCGCGCCCACGTCGTTGACCTGGAAACCGGTGCCGCAGATGATCGCGTCGGCCTGGTGATGCGCGCCGTCTTCGGTGACGATGCCGTCGGCGACGATTTCGCGGATGCCGGTCGTCACCACGTCGACGTTCGGCTGGCCGAGCGCCGGATAGTAATCGCTCGACAGCAGCACGCGCTTGCAACCGAACCGGTAGTTCGGTGTCAACCTGGCGCGCAACGCGGGGTCCTTCACGCGCCGTTCGAGGTAGCTCAGGCCGAACTTCATCGGCAACTTCATCAGCTTCGGATTGACGACGAATGCAATCGCGCGCGACTCCAGCTGCCAGTAGATCGCATTGCGCACGAAGCGCTGCGTGAACGGCAGATGGTGGAACAGCCAATGCGCGCGCGGGCCGATCGGCTTGTTCGGCTTCGGCATGATCCACGGCGCGGTGCGCTGGAACAGTTCGAGTCGCGCTACGCGCGGCTGGATCTGCGGCACAAACTGGATCGCGCTGGCGCCGGTGCCGATCACCGCGACGCGCTTGCCCTCGAGCGGATAATCGTGATCCCAGCGCGCCGAGTGGAACAGCTTGCCTTCGAACCGGTCAAGCCCGGCGATCCGCGGCATGGCCGGCCGCGACAGCGGACCGCTCGCCGCGATCACCACATCGGCCTCGATGCTTTCGCGTGTACCGTTCGCATCGATCTCGACTTGCCAGGTTTGCCGCGCTTCGTCGAAACGAGCCGAGGCCACGCGCGCATTGCAACGCACGTAACGATCTACACCGTATTTGCGCGCGCAATGCTTGAGGTAAGCGAGGATCTCCGCCTGGCCGCCGAACGTACGCGACCACGCCGGATTCGGCTCGAACGAAAACGAATACAGATGCGACGGCACATCGCAGGCCGCGCCGGGATAGGTGTTGTCGCGCCAGGTGCCACCGATATCGCCGGCCGCCTCGTAAATCGTGAACGACGTGACGCCCATCCGCTGAAGGCGGATTGCCATGCCGATGCCCGCGAAACCGCTTCCGACAATGGCAATGCGCGGCGCGGCGGGTGGGGCGGATGTGGCTGACGTCACAGCGGGTCTCCGAAGAGGTGAGTGGAATCCCGGTGTCTACATATGTTGGAGTGTCTACACATGTCTACATCGGCACAATGCGCAGGGTAGACAACTGTGCACTTCGCGTCAAGATCGTTTAGAGTACGACTATCAAACACACGAGCCGCACGCTGACTGAAGCTCATGAAACACGTCCCCGAAGCGGCGCCCGCCGCGGATCCTGGCGCGCATGCCGCGCAAGACCTGGCGCCCGGCAAGCGCAAGCTGATCGAAGCCGCGTTGCGTCTGACCGCGGGCGGGCGCAGCTTTGCGAGCCTCGGCCTGCGCGAACTGGCGCGCGAGGCAGGATTGAATCCGAACACGTTCTACCGCCATTTTCACACGCTCGACGAGCTGGCGCGCGAGGCGGTCGAATCGGTCAGCCGCCGCTTGCGGCCGATGCTGCGGCGTGAGCGCTGGCTGGCCGCGCACGACGAGCCGCAGAGCGTGCCTCGTCGCGCGTGCGTGGCGTTTTTTGCGTTTGCCCTGGAGAACCGCGAGGCGTTTGTGAGCGCGCTGGCCGAGTATCACGGCACATCGCCGGCGCTGCGCGAGGCGGTGCGGAAGAACCTCAACGAGGTGTCGGCGGAAATGGCGGACGACGTCGTGCAACTCGGGTTGATGCCGACGCTCGCCCGCGCAACCGTCGACGAAGTCTGCACGCAGATCGTGCTGCAGCTGTTTCATCTGTCAGCGGAATATATCGACGCGGATGCCGCGCGCCGGGAGGCACTGATCGCGTATGCGGAACGTTTCGTCGTCCGGCTGTTCGCGGGGTCGATCCTGCTGGCGCAGCATGAACCGGCGAGCGCGCCGCGCCAGTGAGCGCGTAAAAGGTAGGGACATAAAAAACAGGCTCCATGCAGGAGCCTGTTTTCATTGCAGCTTCATCGATTAGCGTTTGATCGGTTGCGTCTCAAGCAGTGCTGCGTGTCAGGTATCGTTCCAGCCGCCGGAATCGTCGTTGCTGCCCATGTCGACGCCACCGCCGCTGTTGTCGTTCCAGTCGTTCGAGCCCTGGCCGAAGTCGAGGCCGCCGCCATTGCCGCCGTCACCGCCCCGGCGACGCGTTTCGTCATCGACAATCACATCGCGTTCAACAACCCGATCACGCCCGGAATTCAGCGCCTCGCCGAGCAGCACGCCGGTCAGCAGACCGCCCATGCCACCGCCGAAACCACCGCCGCCCTGTTGCACGATAACCGGCGGTTGCTGCTGATACGGTCCTTGCGGGGGATACGGCGCTTGCGGCGGGTTGCCGAAACGTTCGGCTTCCTGCGCATACGACGACTGCTGCGTGCCGGCGGCCGACGCGGCATACGGATCGGGCCGGCCGTCGGCACGGGCGCGCATGCTGCCGATGCGCTGCTCGAGTTCGTCGAGTTGATACGGCGGCACCGGATTCTTGCTGTTCGACAGCGTTTCGAGGAGGCCACGCAACTGTTCCTCGGTCGCTTCGACTTCCTTCTCCAGCGCCTCATGACCTGGTGCGGTGGAAAGCTTCACGTCGAGCTTCAACGAACGCACGGCGTTGAGCATCTCGGTCGCGCGCTTGAGTTGCACGCGACGATCGTCGTCGGCGCGCGAATCGTCTTGCGAGCGGGCGCGGCGCAAGGTCCAGCGCAGCACGAGCGCGATCACGCCGATCAGCAGAATGATGCCGACCCACATGCCGACGCCGGGACCATGCCGCTGCGGCGCTTGCGGCACCATGGCCGACTGCTGCTGCACCGCCGGCGAATTCTGCTGCACGAATGGATTGGCCGCGCGGCTAGTGGTGTTGCCGGCGGCACCGCCGGCACGTTCCGCGTCTTTACGGATACGCGCTTCGGTTTGCGCGAACCGGCTCGGGTCGGTGAAGCGGATTTGCGGGTCGAGCGTCTTGGCCTGTTGCACCTGGGCGAGGGCGTCGGCATAACGGCCTTCACGATCGAGCACCTGGCTGTACAGATAGTGCGCGCGCGCGTTGTTCGGATGCGCCTGCAGCACTTCGCTCAAGCCGGCGTCGGCCTGCTGCCAGTTGCCTTGCGACATGGCGGATTCGATCTGCTGGACAGTCGGTACGGCGAACGCCGCAGCCGAGACGAACAGCAGTGAGGCGAATGCGCTTGCGAGAAATTTTTTCATTTACGGACCGGACGCGATGCGCCCGTCTCCTTCAGCGATTCCGGCGGCCGGCGATTCCGGTGGCCGGCAATCCGGCGGCCGGCGGTCCGGCGGCCGGCGGTCCGGTTGCGGTGGCACACCGGCGGCCGGCGATGCGGTGGCGGTTCCGGTTGCGCACATCACGATGGCGACCGGTTCACCTCCAACGCAATTACTGGGCCGGTGTGTTGATCTGCTTCTTCAACGCTTCGAGACGATCTTCGACGGAGGGGCCACGGTTCAGATCCGCGAGCTTGTCGTCGAGTGC
>NZ_JAXDPY010000081.1:0-9911 GCF_034668105.1 Paraburkholderia sp.
CGTCGACCATCTTGTCGGAGTCGTACTCGTTCATCTGGCAGCCAAAGGTCTTTACATAAACTTTCTTGGTCATCGAATTTCGCCGGTCGCAGTGGTTAACCTGGGGGCGTCGTTTAAAAGGTGAAGAGGGATGAAAACGTGCGGACGGGCCGCGGCGCTTGGGCAGCCGCTTGAACGCTCGCTCAGCCGCATTCGCTTAGGTAGCCGCTTAGGTACCCCGCTCAGGCAACCCGCTCAGGCAACCCGCTCAGGCAACCCGCTCAGGCGGTCGCTCAAGCGCCGTTAGGGCCCGGTTTGGGCTATTCGGGCCCCACGTTCGACGCACGTTCGCTGCTTAACTCAATATTATAGCCCTTGATCGGCTGCGGTTTTCGCCGCGACCTTTGCCCGCGCTGCTCCGGCGGCAAGCCCAGCAGGCTTTCCAGTTCGCCCGACACCTGGGCGAAGCGCTCGCTCAGAAAATCCAGCAGGACACGCACGCGCGGCGCCATGAAACGGTTGCGGTGGTACAGCGCGTGCAATGGCGCATCCGGATAGCGCCATTCGGGCAGCAGGATTTTCAGGCAGTCGGAGCGCAAATCCGCTTCCACGTCCCACATCGACTTGATGACGATCCCGTAGCCGCGCCGCGCCCATTCGCGGGCCACGGCGCCGTCGTTGGTTTCCCGGGAGGTCTCGAGCGGCACCGTGTAGTGCTGCACTTCGTCGCCGCGCGTAAAGCGCCACTCGTTGACCGGCCCGGAAGCGGTGCCGAGCACGATGCAGTCGAAATTGGCCAGATCTTGCGGGTCCTTCGGCTCACCCTTGCGGGCGATATATTCCGGCGACGCGCACAGCACACGGCGGTTCGGCGCCAGCATGCGGGCGACCAGCGAACTGTCCTGCGGCACGCCGAAGCGGATCGCCAGATCGATGTCCTGCTGCACCAGATTCGATAGCGAGTCCGACAGCGTCAGCGCGAACGTCACCTCCGGGTAAAGCGCGTTGAACTCATCGAGCCAGTGCATCAGCAGGTTGCGGCCGAAGTCCGACGTCGCCGAGATTCGGACTTTGCCGCGCACCACGCCCTGGCCGGCTTGCAGCGCGGCTTCGGCGTCGTCGAGCGATTGCAGCGCCTGGCGGCAGCAGTTCAGATAGAGCCGGCCTTCGTCGGTGAGCCGCAACTGACGGGTGGTGCGTTCGAACAGGCGTGCTTTCAGCCCGGCTTCGAGTTTGGCCAGCCGCGCGCTGGCGGCGGCCGGCGTCAGGCCCATCTTGCGCCCCGCCGCAGAGAGGCTGCCCTGCTGCGCCGCTTCGACGAACAGGCGAATGTCACCGAGGTTATCCATCTCGATCTTTCAAAAGAATTTGAAAATGCTTCAAATGCTACGCCAATTATCAAATTGATGCGTCCGCCTCACAATGCGATCCTCGTAAACCCTTTGTGCCTTTTTGCCCCAGGCAGCCCACGCCATGCAACTCGATCATGCAACGATCGTCACCGCCGAACTCGATACCGCCCGGCGTTTCTTCGTCGACGTCGCCGGGTTGACGCAGGGCGCGCGTCCGCCGTTTTCGGTCGATGGCTACTGGCTGTATGCGAACGGCCGCCCGCTGATTCATCTGATCGGCGCGACGGTGCCCGCCGTAGCGGGCAGGGCGGCGCCGCGCATCGACCATATCGCTTTCCGGCTGGACAGCGCGGATGAATGGCGGGCGCTATTGCAGCGCTTGCATGCGGCGGACACGCCTTATCAGCTCGCGCAAGTGCCGCCGATGGGGCCGCAACAAGCCGAACTGCAACTGTTCGTGGCGCTCGCGCCTGGCGTGGTCATCGAATTCGTGACCGCGCTGCGCCACGCTCAACGCAACTGACACGCTCAACCTAAGAACCTGGAGTAGAAAAATGCCCATTCCATTACTCGCGCTAGCGATCAGCGCTTTCGCGATCGGTACGACCGAATTCGTGATCATGGGCTTGCTGCCCGAGGTCGCGCGCGATCTGGCCGTATCGATTCCGTCGGCGGGTTTGCTGGTGAGCGGCTATGCGCTCGGCGTGGCGGTCGGCGCACCGTTGCTCGCTGTGGTCACCAGCAAGATGCCGCGCAAGCTCGCATTGCAGTTGCTGATGGGGGTGTTCATCGTCGGCAATACGCTGTGCGCGATCGCGTCCAGCTATTCGGTGCTGATGATCGCGCGTGTGGTGACGTCGTTCGCGCATGGCTCGTTCTTCGGCATCGGCGCAGTGGTGGCGGCTTCGCTCGTCCCGGCTGAAAAGCGCGCGAGCGCGATTGCGATGATGTTCACCGGTCTGACGCTGGCGAATGTGCTCGGCGTGCCGTTCGGGACCTTCGTCGGTCAGCAGTTCGGCTGGCGTGCGGCGTTCTGGATCATTAGCGCGTTCGGCGTGCTGTCGCTCGCGGGCGTGACTGCGCTGGTGCCGAATCGTCACGATTCCGGTCCGGCCAATTTGGGGCACGAAGTGCGCGTGCTGAAGGACCCGCAAGTCTGGACCGCGCTCGCGATGACGGTGCTCGGCTTCGGCGGTGTATTTGTCGTGTTCACCTATATCGCACCGATTCTCGAGCAGATCAGCGGCTTCTCGCCGCGCGGCGTGACGCTGATCCTGGTGTTGTTCGGCGTGGGTCTCACGATCGGCAATACCGTGGGTGGCAAGCTCGCCGACCGTGCGCTGATGCCTTCGCTGATGGGCATTCTGGTGGCGCTCGCGGTGGTGATGGCGATCTTCGCGCGGACCAGCCATTCGCAGGTGGCCGCGGCGATCACCATTTTTGTGTGGGGCATTGCGGCTTTTGCGACCGTGCCGCCGTTGCAGATGCGCGTGGTCGAGAAGGCCGCTGCGGCGCCGAATCTGGCTTCCACGCTGAATATCGGGGCGTTCAACGTGGGCAATGCGGGCGGTGCGTGGCTCGGCGGTCTGGTGATCAATCACGGTCATTCGCTCGATACGCTGCCTTGGGTCGCGGCGGCGGTGAGTATCGCGGCTTTGGTGCTGACGTGGTATGCCGCGCGGATGGATGCGCCGGCATCGACCATGGCGCAGCGCGCCTGAGTGTGCGGATCCCGGCCCCGCCACGCCCATATGAAAAATTCGCACAAGCTTTGCGAGAATCGTCCTCCGCAATGCTGATAACAGTGTGAAGATAACTTCGTTGGGCGCCGCGAGGCGCGATGCTATCTTGCTTCCACTAACCGCTTGCCCGCCGTCCGGCGGCGCTTCTGGAGGCAATCATGCATTCCCCGCTTGCGCTGGTTCGCGATCCCACGGCTGACACCGAGGCGTCGTCGCGTGCCGCTGAACCCTTCGATGCTCTTGAACATCTGGTCGGCGTGAATCTCGCCCGTCTGCGCGCCGAGCGCCAACTGTCGCTCGACGCCCTGGCCCGCGCCTCGGGCGTCTCGCGAGCGATGCTCGCGCAAATCGAATCGGCGCGCAGCGTCCCGTCGATCAAGGTGCTGTGCAAGGTGGCTGCGGCGTTGAAGGTATCCGTGGCGGCGTTCCTGCGGCGTCATGCAACCAACGGCTTCGAGCATTTGCCGGCGGAGCGTTCGTCGCGGCTCGTCAGTTCGAACGGGCGCTACTCGGCCCGGCCGCTTTATCCCGACGCCGAGCCGACCGCCGCGGAATTTCACGAGTTGCGTATCGCGCCGTTGCATACCGAGCTTGGCACGCGCCGCGCGCCGGGCACGACGGTGAACCTGGTGGTCAGCGAAGGCACGCTGGAAGTCAGCGTGCACGATCAACGCCAATTGCTGGCCACCGGCGACGCGATCGTGTTCGACGCCGACCAGCCGCACAGCCTGCGCAATCCCGGCGACACCGAGGCGCGCGCGTTTCGTGTGACGCTGAAGGCGGAAACGCCGCCACGCTGGGACGTGCCCGCGCCGCACGATTTGACGCGCCAGGCCGCGCCGGTTTGACGAACGAGGTTTATCAGGCGGATGTGCTCTGAAGCAGCGATGTCCGTGTGAACAGTAGGGGTTGCGCTGCAGCGTCCGCGCGACTGTTGTATGCTTCGCCAGCCGGTCGATCCGGCAATCAGTGCGTCTTCAGGGCGGGGTGAAATTCCCCACCGGCGGTATGCCGGCAACGCGAAAGCGTGAGCCGGTGAGCCCGCGAGCGCCCGCATTCATTTCGCTTTCAGCGTGTCGAAAGCAGCGCGGGGTCAGCAGATCTGGTGAAAAGCCAGAGCCGACGGTTAGAGTCCGGAAGGAAGAAGATGTGCAGATAGTCATGTTCGTTTCCGTGGCGCCGCTCGAGATTGAAGCGGTGCGCGAGCGTCGCTTCGCGCGGCGCTCAACGGCGCGTCTTTGTCTGTTTGCAATGCCCTGAAACGTTTTTCGCCCAACTTTTGCGATGAGCGTTTCAACTATGTCCTTTGCTACTTTTCCTGCTCCGTCGGTGATTGCGGATAGCGCAGTTCTCGATCTCCCGTTGCTCGCCACCGAACCGGTTCCGCCGCGTATCGCCGCCGCCTTGCAAGCCATGCGCGATGGCCGCGCCGTCGTCCTGCAAGACGATCACGACCGCGAGAACGAAGCCGATCTGATCGTTTCCGCCGAGCGTCTTTCCGTCGAAACCATGGCCTTGCTGATCCGCGAATGTAGCGGCATTGTCTGCCTGTGCCTGCCCGATGACAAAATCCGCGCGCTTGAATTGCCGCCGATGGCCGTCAACAACGAAAGCCGTCATGGCACCGCGTTCACGGTCTCGATCGAAGCACGCGATGGCGTGACCACCGGTGTGTCGGCGCTCGATCGCGTGACGACGATTCGCGCCGCCATCAGCGATACGGCGAAGCCGGCCGATATCGTGCGCCCGGGCCATGTGTTCCCGCTGCGTGCGCAGCCCGGCGGTGTGCTCGCGCGCCGCGGCCACACTGAAGGCACGGTCGACCTGGCGATTCTCGCGGGTTTGAAGCCGGCCGGCGTGCTGTGCGAACTGATGAACGCGGATGGCACGATGACGCGCGGCGCGGACGTGGAGCGCTTCGCCGCGCAACACAATCTGCCGATGTTGACGATCGCCGAACTGGCGGAATTTCGTCAGGCGCTGGCGACGGCGCGCGAATGCGTGGCCGACGAGGTTTGATGCAGCACGCGCGTGCCGCGTGCCGCGTGTGGTGAAGCCAAGTCCGAAACCGGCTAATACAGCCGGTTTTTTATTGCGCCCGCTAAGACTGTACGTCGCCAAACTCGCCGCGCACGCCGGCCTCGACCAGCTCCGGCAGTTCATCCATATGCTTCATGATGCGTGTCATCCCCATCTTGCGCAGTGCATCCGCATAACCGTCGGGGATATGGCTCGCGCCCACGAAGGCAATCGTCTTCATGCCCGCCGCCCGCGCCGCATTCAAACCGGCCACACTGTCTTCAACGACGATGCATCGCGCCGGCTCAACACCTAGCGCCTTCGCCGCGAACAGATATACGTCCGGATAGGGCTTCGGCCGCGCGACCTGTTCGGCGCTGAAAATCCGCTCGCCGAAAATCTGCTGCAAGCCCGCGCGCCGCACCGAGGCATTCACACGCGCCAGCCGGCTGTTCGACACGACCGCGGCCGGCAGCGTCACGCGTTGCAATGCGTCGCGCACGCCGTTGATCGGGCTGAGCGATGCTGCGAGCTCGAGTTCGACGTTGTGTTCGATCGTATTGAAGAAATCGGCAGGCAGTGTGATATCGAACGACTTCTCGATGCCTTCGAGAAAGCGCGAGGTTTGCTGGCCGAATGCCGTTTTGACGACGGGTTCGAAGTCGAGGCCAGGGAAGGTGGCGGACAGCGTTTCGAGCATCACGCGGTCAGCGATGATTTCGCTGTCGACGAGCACGCCGTCGCAGTCACAGATGAGGTGGTCGATCATGCTTTAAGACGGAAAGCGAGAGGCACGCGAGCAAGACAGTTGCAAGCTCATGCGCGAAGATTGAAAGCGTCATGATACGTGCTTTGGCGCCGCATGCGCGGCGCCAAAGCTTTCCGCCGGCGCGTGGTTGCGCATAGAGCATGCGTTTGGTGCGTGTCGCGCGGGCCTGGGATGCCCTTAAGTGCCCCTTGAATGATGCGCCTAAATGCGTCATCAATGCGGCGCGGAATCAATGCGCGTGCAGGTAGAGATACAGCGCCGCAGCCACTGCGCCGCCCAGCAGCGGACCACACACTGGGATCCACGAATAACGCCAGTCACTGTCGCGCTTGCCCGGAATCGGCAGCAGCGCGTGCATCAGACGCGGCGAGAGATCGCGCGCCGGGCTCATCGCGTAACCGGTCGGGCCGCCAAGCGAAATTCCAATGCCGAGCACGAGCAGGCCGACCGGCAGCGCGTCGAGCGCACCCAGGCCGACTTGCGGCGAAGCCAGATACAGTACGCCGAGAATCAACACGAAGGTCGCGATCATTTCGGTAAGCAGGTTATGCGGCACGCTGCGAATCGCGGGCGATGTGCAGAACACGCCGAGCTTCACGTCCGCATCGCCTTCCTTGTTGAAGTGCTGACGATACGCGATCCACACGAGCAGGGCGCCCGCCATCCCGCCGAGCATCTGCGCGGCGACGTAGCCCGGCACTTTGGCCCACGCGAATTTGCCTGCCAGCGCGAGGCTGATCGTCACGACGGGATTCAGATGCGCGCCGCTGAACGATGCCGTGACGTACACGGCGATGAACACGGCCATCGCCCAGCCCATCACGATCACAATCAGGTCCGCGCCTTTACCCTTGGTGCGCGCGAGCAGCACGTTGGCGACCGCGCCGTCGCCGAGCAGCACCACGAGTGCCGTACCGATGAATTCCGCAATGTAAGGAGACATCCTTGGTTATCCGAAATATAGTTGTTACGGAAGCCGCGGGATAAGCGGCTTCGTTATGTCGAAAGAGAGTGTGTGAGAGCGGCAATCAGGCTGCAATCAGGGCCCCAATCCGGGCCCCAATCCGGGCCCCAATCCGGGCCCCAATCCGGGCCCAATCCGGGCCCAATCAGGGCCCAATCAGGGCGTGTCGGCCCAGGCCTTCGCGGCGCGGATCGCGCGCTTCCAGCCGTCGAGGCATGCCTTGACGTCGGCGTGCGGCAGGGCAGGCGTGAAACGGCGATCGAGCGCCCACTGGCTTTTCAGTTCGTTCACGTCTTTCCAGTAGCCGACCGCGAGCCCGGCCAGATACGCCGCGCCCAATGCGGTCGTCTCCGCTACCTTTGGTCGCACTGCATCGACGCCGAGAATGTCAGCCTGGAATTGCATCAGCAGATTGTTCGCGCAAGCGCCGCCGTCCACGCGCAATTCGCCGATGCGAATGCCGGAATCGGCTTCCATCGCTTTCAGCACGTCGAGCGATTGGTAGGCGATCGAGTCGAGCGCGGCGCGGGCGATGTGTGCCGAGGTCGTGCCGCGCGTCACGCCGAACAGCGTGCCGCGCGCGCGGGCGTTCCAGTGCGGCGCGCCGAGGCCGGCGAAGGCAGGCACCAGATACACGCCGTCGCAATGCGGCACGCCGCGCGCCAGCGTTTCGATTTCGGCGGCGTTCTTGATGATGCCGAGGCCGTCGCGCAGCCATTGCACCACCGCGCCGCCAATGAAGATGCTGCCTTCAAGTGCGTAGTTGATCTGATCGCCAATCTGCCAGGCAATCGTGGTGACGAGATTGTTCTTCGATTCGATCGGCTTGTCGCCGGTGTTCATCACGAGGAAGCAGCCGGTACCGTAGGTATTTTTCACCATGCCCGACTCCGTGCACATCTGGCCGAACAGGGCCGCGTGCTGGTCGCCGGCGATGCCCGCGAGCGGAATCCTGGAGGCGAACACGGTGGTCCTGGTCGGTCCGTACACCTCCGACGACGCCCGCACTTCCGGCAACATGTTGCGCGGAATCTCGAGCGCTTCGAGCAGTTCGTCGTCCCACTGCAGCGTGTGGATGTTGAACAGCATTGTGCGCGACGCGTTGGTCACGTCGGTGACGTGCAGGCCGCCTTTAGTGAAATTCCACACCAGCCAGCTATCCACCGTGCCGAACGCAAGGCGGCCTTGCTGCGCTTTTTCGCGCGCGCCTTCAACGTTGTCGAGAATCCAGCGGATCTTGGTCGCCGAGAAGTACGAGTCGATCGGCAGACCGGTTTTCGCGCGGACTTTCTCTTCGAGACCTTGCTCTTTGAGCTGATCGCAGAAGTCGGCCGTGCGGCGGTCTTGCCAGACGATCGCGTTATAGATCGGATGGCCGGTTTCGCGATCCCACACGATGGTGGTCTCACGTTGATTGGTAATGCCGATCGCGGCGATCGAGGTGCCGTTCATGCCGGCGCGTGTCACGGCTTCGGCGGCCACGCCGGCCTGGGTCGACCAGATTTCCTGCGGGTCGTGCTCGACCCAACCCGGATGCGGATAGATTTGCTGGAATTCTTTCTGAGCGGTCGACACGATATTGCCGAGCCGGTCGAACAGCATCGCGCGCGAGCTCGTGGTGCCCTGGTCAAGCGCGAGGATGTACTGATCCTGCATTGTCTCTTCTCCATGCGTTTTATGAATCGCCGGACTGCTAACCGGCGACGGGAACGGCTTGTCGTTTTAAGCGGGCTGCAACAGTGTGAGCTTATGCGTCCCGGCCTGGTCGGTCGCCGAGGGGTGAAAATCGATCGGGTTCATGCGGGCTCATGCGGGTTCATGCAACGGCGCCAACTAGGCGCTCTGCCGGACCGGATCACGGGCGAACCATGTGTCGATGTCGTGTGTGATCGAATCGAGCGTGCCCGGTTCGACGTGCAGGCCGAGTTTCGAGCGGCGCCACAACACGTCCTGCGCGCTGCGCGCCCATTCAGTGTCGCGCAAATAAGTCAGCTCGGCTTCGTAGAGACCCGGTGCGAACACGCGGCCGAGGTCAGCCACCGAGCGCGCGTTGCCCAGCACGTGCTTCACACGCGTGCCGTAAGCGCGGGCGAGGCGGTGGGCCAGATCAGCAGGCAGCCACGCATTCTGCTGCTTGAAGCCGGCGAGGAAGCGCTCGAAGTTGGCTTGCGGAATATCGCCACCGGGCAACGGCACACCGGCCGTCCACGAAGGCGCGTCGTTGTACAACGCGTGCGCGAGTTTGTCGACGGCTTCTTCCGCGAGCTTGCGGAAGGTCGTGATCTTGCCGCCGAACACCGACAGCAGCGGCGCTTCGCCTGCCGGCGCGTCGAGTTCGAGCGAGTAATCGCGTGTGACCGCCGACGGGTTGTCCGCGCCTTCTTCCTCGAGCAGCGGACGCACGCCCGAATAGGTCCAGCGCACGTCTTGTGGCGAGATCTTCTGCTTGAAGTAGCGGTTGATCGAGTCGCACAGGTATTGCGTTTCATCGGCGCTGATGGCGACCTGCGACGGGTCGCCGCGATATTCGAGGTCGGTCGTGCCGATCAGCGTGTAATCGTGTTCGTACGGAATCGCGAAGATGATCCGCTTGTCCGGATTCTGAAAGATGTACGCGTGATCGTGTTCGAACAGACGGCGCGTGACGATATGGCTGCCTTTCACGAGGCGCACGCTGTGGGTGGCCTCGCGGCCGAGCGCGCCTTGCAGCAATTCGCCGACCCACGGACCGGCCGCATTCGCAATCGAGCCCGCGCGCACGTCGAGGATCGTGCCGTCCGCGCGCTTGAGTTGCGCGCGCCATTCACCGCCGGCGCGCACCGCGCTCAGCAGTTTGGTGCGTGTGAGAATCTTCGCGCCGCGTTCCTGCGCGTCCAGCGCATTCAACACGACCAGACGCGCGTCGTTCACCCAACCGTCCGAATACACGAAACCGCGTTTGATCGAATCGACGAGCGGCGCGCCGGCGGGATGGTCGCGCATCACGATGCCGCGCGAGCCCGGCAGCAGTTCGCGCCTGGCGAGATGATCGTAAAGGCACAGTCCGGCGCGAATCAGCCAGGCTGGGCGCAGATCGGGCATGTGCG
>NZ_JAXDPY010000082.1:0-14936 GCF_034668105.1 Paraburkholderia sp.
GCGCGCGAACACGCCTTGCACGTCGACGACGCCGATCGGCAGCAGGCTCTTGCCGCCGGCCGTCAGTTTTTCGACGGCGCCATCGTCGATGACGGCATGACCGCGCACCTGCAGATGGTCGGCCATCCATTGCTTGCGGGCTGCAATGCGCGCCGTGCGGGCGATAAGCTGCGTGCCGATTGCCTCGCCCGCGGCGAGCCGCAGGAGCACGTCGGGGGCGCGTCCGCTCGCGATCACCGTATCCGCGCCGCTGCCGGCGGCACGCTTGGCGGCGAGGATTTTCGTCAGCATGCCGCCGCGGCCAATACTCGTGCCGGCGCCGCCGGCCATCGCCTCCAGCTCGGGCGCGCCCGCGTCAGCCTCTCGGACGAGCTCCGCACTCGGGTCCTTGCGCGGATCCGCCGTAAAGAGCCCTTGCTGATCGGTGAGAATGATGAGCGCATCGCCCTCGATCAGATTCGCGACGAGCGCGCCAAGCGTGTCGTTATCGCCGAACTTGATCTCGTCGGTGACAACCGTGTCGTTCTCGTTGATGATCGGCACGACGCCTAGCCGCAGCAGAGTCAGCAGCGTCGAGCGCGCATTGAGGTAACGCTCGCGATCGGCCAGATCCGCATGCGTGAGCAAAATCTGCGCCGTATGAATGCCGTGCTCGGCGAAGCGGCTCTCGTAGCATTGCGCCAGGCCCATCTGCCCGACCGCCGCGGCCGCCTGCAACTCGTCAATTTCGCGAGGACGCTTGGCCCAGCCAAGGCGCTGCATCCCCTCGGCGATCGCACCCGAGCTGACGAGCACCACCTCCTTTCCCTGCGCGCGCAGATTGGCGATCTGCGCAGCCCAGCGCCCGATCGCGGCTTGATCAAGCCCGCGCCCGTCGTTGGTCACGAGACTGGACCCCACTTTCACGACCAGGCGTTTCGAATCCGCGATGACAGAGCGCATCGTGCGAAAGTCTCCATGATTGACGCATGAGCCGCGCCGCCCGTGCGGGCGGCAGCAATACAAAATGTGACCGGCTGACCGCGCCTCTTTCAAGTACGCGGCGGGACCGTGTCGGCGGGTGATTCCGGTGAGCCGGCGTCGCGAAACCGCACGTCCGCTGCGTGATCCTCCGCCTCTTCAGCGCGATGAGCGTCCGAATGCTTGGCGAGGTAATCGTAGATCGCATAGCAGAGATTTTCGCAGCCAAGGCCCGTCAGCGCCGAAATCTGGAAAACGGGGCCGTCCCACCCGAAGCGTTTGATGAAATCCGCCGCGCGCGCTTCGCGCTCGTCCTCGGGCACCATGTCGAGTTTGTTGAGCACGAGCCAGCGCGGCTTCAGATAAAGCGCCTCGTCGTACTTGCGCAGCTCGCCGACGATCGCCTTCGCTTCCGCGACCGGATCGACAGCCTCGTCGAACGGGGCGAGATCGACGAGATGCAGGAGCAGCCCCGTGCGCTGCAGATGCCGCAGGAACTGATGGCCCAGGCCCGCGCCTTCGGCCGCCCCTTCGATCAAACCCGGGATGTCCGCAATGACGAAGCTCTTGCTCGGCCCGACGCGCACGACGCCCAGATTCGGAGCGAGCGTCGTGAACGGATAGTCGGCAATTTTCGGCCTCGCGTTCGAAACCGACGAGATGAACGTCGATTTTCCCGCGTTCGGCATACCGAGCAGGCCAACGTCGGCCAGCACCTTCAGCTCGAGCCGCAGCATGCGGCGCTCACCGGGCTTGCCCTCGGTCTTCTGGCGCGGCGCGCGGTTCGTGCTTGACTTGAAGTGGAGGTTGCCGAGGCCGCCCGCTCCGCCTTGGGCAATCAACACCGTCTGCTCATGCTCGGTCAGATCGGCGATCAGTTCGCCGGTGTCGAGATCGGCGATGGCCGTGCCTACGGGCATGCGCAAGACGATATCGTCACCGCCCTTGCCATAGCAATCGGAGCCGCGGCCATTCTCGCCGTTGCGCGCCAGGTGCTTCTTCGCGTAGCGGTAGTCGATAAGCGTGTTGATGTTGCGGTCTGCGACGGCGTAGACGCTGCCGCCACGGCCGCCATCGCCGCCGTCCGGACCGCCGAACGGGACGAACTTCTCGCGGCGCATCGACGCGCTGCCGTCGCCGCCGTCGCCGGCGATCACCTCGATCCGCGCTTCGTCAATGAACTTCATTTGTCGCTCCGTCCCGTGTTTCCGATATTTTGCGCCGCCCGCCGCGCGATAACCACGCCGCGACATCGGCACGCACCGCCGAATGGACCGCGGAATACAAAAGGCCCCGCCAACTTCGCGGGGCCTTTCTAGATTTGACGCTCCCGTGCCGGATCGGACTCAGGCCGCGGCAGGAACGACGTTGACCGTGTGCCTCCGCTCGGCGCCCTTCGTCGTGAACTTGACGTGGCCCTCGACCAACGCGAAGAGCGTGTGGTCCTTGCCCATACCGACGTTGTCGCCGGCGTGAACGCGCGTGCCGCGCTGGCGAATGATGATGCCGCCCGCGTTGATCGCCTGGCCGCCGTAAACCTTCACGCCCAGTCGTTTTGACTCGGAATCGCGGCCGTTGCGGGAAGACCCGCCTGCTTTTTTGTGTGCCATCTGATTGCTCCTTGACCCGTGCGCTTACGCGTTGATCGCGTCGATGCGCAGTTCCGTGTAATTCTGGCGGTGACCAGCATGCTTCTGATAGTGCTTCCGGCGACGCATCTTGAAGATCGTCACTTTGTCACGCCGACCATGCGACACGACGGTAGCCTTGACGGAAGCCCCACTGACCAGTGGCGTACCGAACTTAATCGATTCGCCTTCGCCCACTGCGAGAACCTGGTCGAGCGTGATTTCAGCGTCAATGTCTGCCGGTATCTGTTCTACTTTCAATTTTTCGCCGACGGCAACCTTGTATTGCTTGCCACCGGTTTTTATGACCGCGTACATTGAGAACCTCACTCTGTGTTCATTTTTTCCACGCACCGCGCGCGGAAACCCGTGATTATACATAGAGTTAGCTGCTCGGTCAAAACTCATTGAGAGTTGCCGCGCGCCCCGCCGGCGCATTGCCGTCCAGCCCCGGCACGCGGCCCTGCCGCTGCCTTCGTCTCGCCGTGCCGCAGCCTGCGACCCGGAACTGCCGCGATTCGCCTTATAATTCGCGGCACTACCCAAATCAGCCATCATGTCGTCGACTGCCACTCCCTCCTCCAACGCCGCCAGCCTGCTCGCTCCGATCGCCGAAGACATGCAGCAGGTCAATCGCGTCATCCGGCACCGTCTGGCGTCCGAGGTGATGCTGATCAATCAGATCTCCGAGTACATCATCAGCGCCGGCGGCAAACGCCTGCGGCCCGCGTTGCTGCTGCTCGTGGCCGGTGCGCTGGGTGAAACCACCGGACATCGGCACGAA
This sequence comes from Paraburkholderia sp., assembly GCF_034668105.1. GTDB lineage: Bacteria > Pseudomonadota > Gammaproteobacteria > Burkholderiales > Burkholderiaceae > Paraburkholderia. The sequence goes on from NZ_JAXDPY010000082.1 coordinate 3,373, forward strand.
CTGGCTGCGGTGGTGGAATTCATCCACACGGCCACGCTGCTGCACGACGACGTGGTCGACGAATCCGACCTGCGGCGCGGCCGCCAGACGGCCAACGCGCTGTTCGGCAACGCCGCGAGCGTGCTGGTCGGCGACTTCCTGTACTCGCGCTCGTTCCAGATGATGGTCGGCGTGGGCAAGATGCGTGTGATGGAAATCCTGTCGGAGGCGACCAACATCATCTCCGAGGGCGAAGTGCTGCAGCTTTTGAACATGCACGACGCCGACGTGGACGAAGCGCGCTACATGCAGGTGATCCGCTACAAAACCGCCAAACTGTTCGAAGCCGCAGCCCAGCTCGGCGCGGTGCTGGCCGGATCGGACGCAAAGATCGAAGCCGCCGCGGCGGAATTCGGTCGCCGCATCGGCACCGCGTTCCAGATCATGGACGACTGGCTCGACTACACGGGCACGGCTGAATCGATGGGCAAGAACGCCGGCGACGATCTGCGCGAAGGCAAACCCACCCTGCCGCTGATCTATCTGATCGAACGCGGCACGCCGGAGCAATCGGCACTCGCACGGGAAGCCATCGAGCAAGGCGGCACGGACCGGTTCGACACCATTTTCGAAGCCATCACGCGGTCGGGCGCGCTGGATCACACCCTCGAGTGCGCAAAGCAGGAAGCGCTGGCAGCTGCAGCAGCAATTTCTTCGTTTCCCGATTCCATTTTCAAAGATAGCCTGCTAGAATTATGTTCTTACTCGACGGCAAGACAGTCTTGAACGAGACTGAAACACCGAGTTAGTCTGAATCGAGTCCTGCAGTACAGATCGGGGTGTAGCTTAGCCTGGTAGAGCGCTACGTTCGGGACGTAGAGGCCGGAGGTTCGAATCCTCTCACCCCGACCAAATTTGCCTTGTTAATTCAAGGTTCGAAAAAACCGCCCAGCTTGCTCGGCGGTTTTTTTGTTTGGGTCGCGCGGGTGGCGCCTTTGCACTGTCGATTGCGCGAATCGTCTGTCTATCAGATCGTCGAGCGATATTGCAGCCTTCTGCGCTCACCCGAAATTTCACGGCCGCTGCCGCCCGGCAACTCGCCGGCAACAACCAAATAGTCCTTGGTCGGCCCCACGCACCACGCGATCCTCGCGGCCTCAAGCAAGCCGCTCACCCCGCCTCACCACTAGGAAGCGCGAACCAGGCACACGCGCCGTCCACTCCAAAAGCCAAATACCACCCGCCCGATTCACCGGAGCGGAACGAGCGCGCTCCTGCTCGCCGTATGCCGGCAAACTTCCGCCGAAGCAATGCGTAGTCCAATCAATTTTTCATCGTATTAATCCTTCAATATTTTTTACAAAGATAAATTTATTCTGGGATCGCAATCCAGCCTCATTGATCTCAAAGCGTTTTATATCAACACCAAGTCACGCTCCTTCTAATCTCAATATCTTTTATCCCAAGCGAGTTTAAAATCACTGCAAGCCGACTTGCCATTCCGTTAGAACCGGAATAAGATCGCATCCAAGAAACAATTACGCTTTATGTTTCGGCATCCTCATTACGAAGATAATTTACTCACGTACTCTGCCGGCGAAACGCCCGCGGATAAAGGACATGCATAAGGCCCGGCACGAGAACGCTGAGTGAGTCTTCGTCATCCCAAGAGAAATCCGAATTTATCTCAAAGGAATTGGCGTGAATTAAGACGATTTTAGAATAATCTTAATTCACTAAGAATCAACCCCAAATCCCGGAATTCGATCTTAATTGAATTCTGAGGTATATCGATTAACGCATTGCTCCGGCCCATCCATTTGATGAACGCTTTTTCACTCGATCAAATCGGCTCCATGAGTCCGGAGCAGCCTTGCGGCGTCGATCTGGAATATGACGTCGCATTCATCGCATTGCAGCAAGCTGCAACGGGCGTTCGCGAGCAGCAATTCGGCGATGCCCTGATTCCCGCCGTTGCCCCCGACTGGCGGCACGTCGAAACACTGGCCGTCGAGTTGCTTGGACGCAGCGTCGATCTGCGCATCATCGCTCTGTTGACGCAGGCATGGACGGAGATCGACGGTTTGCCAGGTTACGCCAAAGGTCTGGCGCTCGCCGCTGAAACGCTCGAGCAGCGGTGGGACGACGTCCATCCACAATTGCGGATCGCCGGCGAGTTCGATCCGTTGGTCCGTGTCAACGCCATTGCGGCGTTGACCGACCCGAAGGCCGCCGGACGCGCCGCTCGCGAGGCCATCCTGCTGCGCCTGGCATCCGGCGATCTATCGTTGCGCGAGGCTGCGGCGATTCTCGAAGGCAGTCCCACAGCCGCGGCGAAAAGCCACCCATCGTCCGGCGGTATCCAGAAGGCGGCACTATGCGCAGCGCTCCCCGCCGAGCAAACACAATTGACCGCTGTTGCGCACCTGCTTGATTCCATCGATCGAATCCGCCGGCAGATCGCCACCCGGCTCGACATCTCCTGGGTTCCCTCCGCAAGCGCGGTGGAGGCCCCGTTGGAAACCGTGCAGCGGGCAATTCTTGCGTCACGGGAGCACGCTCCGCGGGCCGTGGGTGGCATCAAGCCATCCGTGGAACAAGCCCAGTCCATCGTCGCACATGATGCTCCCGAGCCTTTCGAGCGGATGCCAATCGGCTCGCGCGAGTCCGTCATGCTCGCGCTCGAGGATGCGTGCCTGTATCTGGAGCAGGCGGAGCCGAGTCATCCGGCGCCGCTACTGATCCGCCGCGCCCAACGCCTGATGCGGATGAACTTCTACGAGATCGTCCGTGACATGGCGCCCGCTGCATTGCCTCAGGTGGACGTTCTGGCCGGCCACGCGCAGAGCACGTCAGACAACCTGCACGGCTAAGCCGGCGCCCATCGTAGCTAGCACATCAATCAAATCAGCGGAGGATTTCAAATGGGCAACTCAAACGCGTCAAGAGCAAAAGCAACGGGGCAAAAATTCATCGCCCGCAATCGCGCGCCGCGAGTTCAGATCGAATACGACGTCGAGACTTACGGCAGCGAACGGAACGTGGAAATACCGTTCGTGATGGGCGTGATCGCCGATCTGGTCGGCAAATCGACACAGCCGCAGCCCGATCTCGAACAGCGCAAATTTTTCGAAGTCGACATCGACAACTTTGACGGCCGTCTGAAATCAATCCGGCCGCGCGTCACCATGCACGTCCCGAACAGTATCTCCGGGCAAGGGTTGCTAGCGGTCGATCTCAGCTTTGAAAGTCTCGGAGATTTCTCACCGGACGCCATCGCGACCCAGGTCCCCGCGCTCAATCAGTTGCTGCAAGCGCGTTCGCAACTGTCGAATCTGCTGTCGTACATGGACGGCAAGAGCGGCGCAGAGGAACTGATTACCCAGGCGCTGAAAAGCCCCTCATTGCTCAAGGCGCTGGTGGACGCCTCCGGTTCGCCGGACGCCGGAACCGCCACCGGAACCGCCGGTGCCGAGCGCGCGTAACGCTGTACAGCGATGTGTACAGCAACGTGCATGGCGCGACGCATGCCTTCATCACAAGACCGTTGAAAAGACCGCAATGAATCATACCGAGTCCCCCTTGCCGCAACAGCTCATGCCTGTGCTCTCGGCTGACCGCTTTTCCACCTCCCTGATCAGGGAGCTCAATCCGCGTACCGAACAGGCGCAGCAAGCGATCGACGGCGCGATGAAAACGCTCGCCCTGCAGGCGCTCGAGAACGCGGTGGTCATGTCGGACGACGCTTACCAAACGATCCAGGCCGTGATCGCCGAGATTGACCGCAAGCTCTCGGAGCAGATCAACGCCATCATCCATCATGAGGATTATCAGCAGCTCGAGTCGTCGTGGCGCGGGCTGCACTATCTGGTCAACAACACCGAGACGGACGAACTCCTGAAAATCCGTTGCCTGCCGGTAACGAAAACGGAGTTGAGCCGGGTGCTCAAGCGCTATAAGGGCGTCGCCTGGGATCAGAGCCCGATTTTCAAGAAGATCTACGAAGAAGAGTACGGCCAATTCGGCGGGGAACCGCTCGGCTGCCTGGTCGGCGACTACTACTTCGATCACAGCCCGCAGGACATCGAGACGCTCGGCGAAATGGCCAAGATCGCGGCCGCCGCGCACTGTCCATTCATTACCGGCGCATCGCCCGCGGTCATGCAGATGGAGTCGTGGCAGGAGCTATCGAACCCGCGCGATCTCAGCAAAATTTTTCTGAATAGCGAGTACGTTGGCTGGCGCCACCTTCGCGACATGGAAGACTCGCGCTATCTGGGCCTCACCATGCCGCGCTTTCTGGCTCGCCTGCCCTATGGCGTGCGCACCAATCCGGTCGACGCCTTCAACTTCGAAGAAGACACCGACGGCGCCAACCACGAGCGCTATGCATGGATCAATTCGGCCTATGCAATGGCGACCAACATCAACCGTTCGTTCAAGCAGTATGGTTGGTGCACGTCGATTCGCGGCGTCGAATCCGGCGGCGCGGTGGAGGACCTGCCCACCCACTCGTTTCCAACCGACGACGGTGGCGTCGACATGAAATGTCCCACGGAAATCGCGATCAGCGACCGCCGCGAGGCGGAACTCGCACGCAACGGCTTCATGCCTTTCGTCCATCACAAGAATTCAAGTCTTGCGGCATTCATCGGCGCCCAATCATTGCAGCGGCCGGCGGAGTATCACGACGCCACGGCCACGGACAACGCGCGGCTCGCGGCCCGCTTGCCCTATCTGTTCGCGTGTTGCCGGTTTGCGCACTATTTGAAGTGCATCGTGCGCGACAAGGTGGGGTCATTCAAGGAGCGCAGCGAGATGGAATCGTGGCTCAACAACTGGATCATGCATTACGTCGACGGCGATCCGGTCAATTCGTCGCAGGACACCAAGGCGCGAAAGCCGCTTGCGGCGGCGTCCGTGGTTGTGGAAGACATCGACGACAACCCCGGCTATTACAGCGCGAAATTCTTTTTGCGACCGCATTATCAATTAGAGGGACTAACAGTATCGCTGCGTCTTGTTTCGCAGTTACCGGCTCTCAAGCATGGCGATTGAGCCGTGCTTTCGCTTTGATCGTTGAAGTCGTTTCAATCAGTAGGAACCTGGAGGAAGGGAATGTCAGTTGATATGTACATGCGGGTGGACAACGTAACCGGCGAGTCCAAAGACGCCAATCACAAGGGATGGATCGACATCCAGTCCTATGGCTGGGGCGCAACGCAGCCCGGCAGCATGGCGACCGGAAGCGGCGGCGGCATCGGCAAAGTCAGTTTCAACGACTTGCAGGTCGAAACCTTCATGGATAAGGCGGCGCCCGCCATTCTCAAATACTGCGCCAACGGCAAGCACCTGCCGAAGGTCGAGATCTCCGTGTGCAAAGCCGGTGGCTCGCAAGTCGAGTATCTGCGCATCACCTTGTCCGAAGTGTTGGTGACAGACGTACAGCAAGGCGCGGCCAAAGGCTCCGAGGCAGTGCGAATCACCTACTCGTTCCAGGCGGCAAAAGTGAGAAAGCAGTATTGGGAACAGACGGACCAGGGCGCGAAGGGCGCAGAAAGCGTACTCGCCTGGGACATCAAGGAAAACCGCGAGGTCTAGCCCCGTCCATCAACCGGTGCGCCGTGCGGACACGGCGGCAAACGCTTCCGTCCGCACGCCACTTAGTTAGCCCGTTAGCCAACGAGAGTCTTTTTTGAGCGCCACCTTTGCTTCCATCTCAACGCGAGATCGCACACCGCTGCGCACGCATGCGCACGCCGAGGCGCGTCCCAGCCTGCTGGATCGGCTGACGGAGCGACGGCCGCCACCGGTCGACGGGGGGGGCGCGTTCGTGCCGTCGCGCGCTGATCTGCGCGCCGCCGTGCTGCGCGACCTGAGCTGGCTATTGAACTGCGCCAGCCTTGAAGCGACCGACGATCTCGCCGCATTCCCACACGTGCGCAATTCCGTGTTGAATTTCGGCATGCGTGCATGGGCAGGCGGTCGCGCGTCGGCACTTGACCAGGACGGCATGGAGCGCGCAATCCGTGAAGCGATCGTGCAGTTCGAGCCGCGCATTCTCGCTGAAAGCGTGGAGGTGCGTTGCAACGTACACGCTCAGTCACGTGCCATCCTGTCACTGGAAATCACCGGCCAACTGTGTCCGGCCACCGCGCCTCAAGCCTTCCAGTTTCGCTCGGACATCGACATCGAAAGCGGCCATATCGTGCTCCGTTCGCAGGAAGGCGGCTAATGGACGCGCGTCTGCTCGACTACTACAACCGCGAACTTGCGTATCTGCGCGAGCTCGGCGCCGAATTCGCGGCCGAATTCCCGCAGGCCGCCGGACACCTGGGCATGCGCGGCATCGAGGTGAGCGATCCCTATGTCGAGCGGCTCCTTGAAGGTTTCAGCTTTCTGACCGCGCGCATCCAGTTAAAAATGGACGCCGAGTTTCCGCGTTTCTCGCAGCGCCTGCTCGACGTGGTCTATCCGAACTACCTCGCTCCGCTGCCGTCGATGACGATCGTCGCCGTCCAGCCGAACCTGCGCGAAGGCAGTTTGCTGTCAGGCTACACGCTGCCGGCCGGCACATCGCTGCGCGGCAATCTGGCGCCAGGCGAGCAGACCGCCTGTGAATTCAGCACCGCGCACGATGTCACGCTGTGGCCGCTGCGTATCACCGAAGTCAAACTGGGCGGCGTCCCCGCCGATCTGCCATTGCCGCATGGCCACTTGGCAAGCCGCGTGCGCGGCGCGCTGCATATTCGACTGGAAGCCAGCGGCGTCGGCAATCTGCGCGAGTTGCCGCTCGATTCGTTGACGTTTTTTCTCAGTGGCCCGGACAATCAGGCACTGCCGCTTTTGGAACAGGTGCTAGGTCATCATCTCGGTGTCATCTGTCATGGGCCTTCGGTCCCGGGCAACACGAGCCACACGGACAGCGCCGGCTCGCTGCTCGACGGCGAGGTCATCCGCCACGAAGGTTTCGCTGCTGCGCAGGCGTTGCTGCCATACGGTTCGCGTTCGTTCCAGGGATACCGGCTGCTGCACGAGTATTTCGCCTTTCCACAACGGTTTCTGTTTTTCAGCATCGGTTCACTGCAACGCGCGCTGCAAAACATCAGCGGCACGACGTTCTCGCTGACCGTTCTGCTCGACCAAGCGTCGCCCGAGCTCGAGCGCTCGGTCGATCTGCACAGCCTCGCGTTGTTTTGCACGCCGGCGATCAACCTGTTCCCGAAGCGCACCGAGCGCATCGCCATCACGAATCAGCGGTATGAGCATCATGTCGTAGTCGACCGCACACGGCCGCTGGACCACGAAATTTACGGCGTCGAGAAAGTGACGGGGCATCGCCAGTCTGATGGAGGGCATTGTGAGTTTCATCCTTTCTACGGCGGTCTGTCCCACGACCACGCCGATCGCGGCCGCTATTTTTCGATACGGCGCGAAGCGCGTCTCGTCGCCCCGCGCGACCATGCTGCAAGCCGAGCCGCGCGCAGCAGTACGAGATCGGCATACGCCGGCAGCGAAGTATTCATATCGTTGGTGGATCAGCACGAAGCACCGTTTTCCGACGACTTGCGGCACCTGTCCGTCGACGCCATGTGCACCAACCGCGATCTCGCACTGTTGATGCCAACCGGCAACACTAGCGATTTCAGTCTGCGCACCTCGGCCCCGGTCACCGCCATCCAGGCGCTCCGCCGGCCCACGCCGCCGCAGCCGCCGCTTGCGGAAAACGAAATCACGTGGCGGCTCGTCAAGCATCTCGGACTCGACTACCTCACGCTGACCGATCTCGACAGTACGCAGGGAGCGCAGGCCCTGCGCGAATTGCTCGAACTCTATGCGAGCGCGGCCGACGCAACCGTGCGGCCGCAAATCGACGGTGTACGCAGCGTTCGGGTTGAGCCGGTCACCCGTCAGTTGCCTCAGGCGGGACCGCCAATGTTCGGCCGCGGTGTGGCAGTCACGCTGCTGCTCGACGAAACCTCGTTTGCGGGCGCGAGCACGTATCTATTCGGCGCGGTGCTGGAGCAATTTTTTGCACGTCACGTGTCATTGAATAGCTTTAGCGAACTCGAGGTAGCCACGCTGCAACGTGGACACGTGAAACGCTGGCCACCTCGCATCGGACGCCGCCCTACAGCATGAGCAACGCCCTCGCCCCATCGTCGCGTGTGCCGCACACCAGTTCCATGCTCGAGCATTTCTGGCAATGCGTCGCCGATGCGCCCTACAAGTACGATCTGTACAACCTGTTGCGCTGGCTGGACGCGCGCGCGGCGGCCCCGGCACCGCTGGGACGCGCGGCGCATCCCGCCGATGAACCGCTGCGAATCGGCCAGTTGCCATCGCTCGCCTTCGCGCCGGCAACGCTCGCCACCGCGACCGCGCCGGCGGAAGGCGCGAAGCCGCGTGTCCGGATTCACAGCTTCGGCCTGTTCGGACCGAACGGTCCTCTGCCCCTGCATCTGACCGAGTTCGTGCGCGAACGCGCTCGCCATCACGACGACCACGCGCTGGGCGCATTCGCCGATCTGTTTCATCATCGGCTGATCCTGCTGTTCTACCGCGCCTGGGCCGATGCGCAGCCTACGGTCAGCCTCGACCGAGGCGAGGGCGGGCGTTTCGATCGCTATCTGGCGAGCCTCATCCATCTGCCGCGGCGAGAGGCGCGGCGAGCCGACACGCTGTCGGATCACGCCAGATATTTCATGGCCGGCCACCTGGTGCGGCAGACCCGCAACGCGGAAGGTCTGCGGAGCATCCTGCGCGCCTGCCTCGGCGTGCCCGTCGAGATCGTCGAATGGCTGCCGCAGTGGCAGCCGGTCGAAGCGCCGCAGCGCACCGCGCTACGCACGCGTGCGAACACCCGCCGGCTGGGTGCCGACGCCATGCTTGGGGTGGCGGTTCGCGACGCGCAGATGAAATTCGAGGTTCGGCTCGGCCCGCTGTCATGCGAACAATACGCCGCGTTGCTACCCGGCACCCCGCTTTCGCAGCAGTTGACGGATTGGGTGCGGCAATACGCCGGGGTCGAGTGGTCGTGGGACGTGCGCCTGCTGATGGCCGCCGATCAGATTACCGGCATCGCACTCGCCGCCGGCCGCCCGCTGGGTTTCGCCAGTTGGCTCGGCACGCGAACCAGCACGCTCACTGCCGGCGATCTCGTCTATCAACCTGAAAGGCGCGAGGCCCGCAACACCCGCGCCTCCCGCGCCGCCCAAGTGCCCCGCGCTCAGCGGGATCTTTGAAGAAGCTGCCATGAACCACATCATCATCGCGCACACGCCGCTCGATCCGCAGATGCTTCGATTCCGCTCGCTACGCGGCGAGGAGACACTGTCGGCGCTGTATGAATTCAACGTGGAACTGGTGAGCCCGTCCGCTTCGCTCGATATGAACGCGCTGCTTGGCAAGCCGCTGACGCTCTACATCGTCACGCTCAACGGCAGGACCCGATACCTCGGCGGCCAGATCGTGCGCTGCGAATTCGCCGGACGCGAGACCGATACGCCGCGCACCTACGTCTATGCGGTCACCCTGCGGCCATGGCTGTGGTATCTGACCAAGACAACCGACTGCCGCATTTTCCAGAACCAGACAGCGGTCGAGATTCTGCGTGAGGTCATCGGCAAATATGGCTTTCCCGTTGAAGAGCGTCTGCTCGCAAGCTATCGAAGCTGGGACTATTGCGTGCAGTATCAGGAAAGCGATTTCAATTTCGTCAGCCGGCTGATGGAACAGGAGGGCATCTATTACTACTTCCGCCACGAAGCCGGTCAGCAGGTGCTGGTGCTTGCCGACGACACCAGCGCGCACGACCCGCTGCCCGAGCACGCCACGCTGCCGTATCAAGCGCCCGACCGTCTTGCGCTGCCGCGCGAAGAGGGTGTCGACCAGTGGCGTCCGGCCACCCAGATCAGCGCGGGTGCGTTCGCCGTCGACGACTACGATTTCCGCAAACCGCGAGCCGATCTGTCGCAGACACGGGCCCAGTCTTCGAGCGCCGAGCACGGTAGCTACGCGCGGTATGCGTGGCAAGGCGGCTACATCGAAGCCGAGCAGGGCGAGCATTACGTGCGCATGCGTCTCGAAGAGGAACAGGCGGCGAACGCACGCGTACGCGCCCACACCCGTTTGCGTGAAGCCGCGCCGGGTTATCGCTTCACGCTGCAGGACTGCCCCCGGCAAGCGGAGAACCGCGAATACCTGCTGGTGAGCGTGGCCTACCGCCTGCAGGAAGGCGGCTATGCAAGCGGCAGCAGCCACGCGCAATACGACTTCGATCTCGTTGCGCAACCCGCGTCGCTGCCGTTTCGCGCGCCCAGCGTGACGCCGGTGCCCAGAGCCACGGGCCCGCAAACCGCGGTGGTCGTCGGACCGACAGGCCAGGACATCTGGACCGATCAATACGGCCGCGTGAAAGTGCAATTCCGCTGGGACCGCTACGGCAAACGCGACGAGAACAGCTCATGCTGGATTCGCGTGTCCGACGCGTGGGCCGGCGCCGGCTTCGGCAGCATTCATATTCCGCGTGTCGGCCAGGAGGTGGTGGTCGATTTTCTCAACGGCGCGCTCGACCGTCCGGTCATCACCGGGCGCATCTATAACGCCGATCAGATGCCGCCGTTCGCGCTGCCGGAAGCCGCCACGCAGAGCGGCTTTGTCACGCGCACGCCAGGCGGCGGCAGCGGCAACGCGAACATGCTTCGTTTCGAAGACAAAGCAGGCGCGGAGCAGATTGCCCTCCACGCAGAGCGCAATTACGACGTCTCCGTCGAAAACGACGCGACGCGCCAGGTCGGCCGCAACGAAACCGTCAACGTGAGCAACGATGCAACGCGCGATGTGGGCCGCGACTACACGGTATCGATCGGTAACGACTATGCGGCGTCGATCACCAGCAATCAGACCCGCAAGGTCGGCAACAACTCCAGCGCCGAGGTGGCTAACGATGAGAAGCACGCCATCGGCCGCAACTACTGCCTGAATGTCTCAAACGATTCGACTCATACGGTGGGCCATAACCACGCGCTGACGGTCGCCAACGACATGACGCACGCGGTGGGGTGCGACCACAGCCTAAGCGTCGCCAGCAACTCGACCACCCATGTCGGCGCCGATTCGACAACCAGCGTGGCCGCCAATTCAACCAGCACCGTGGGCGGCGACTCGGCGGTCACAGTCAGCGGGAGCTCGACCGGGATCGTGATCGGCTTGCAAACAGGTATCGCCACAGCTCAACTCTTCATGACCGGCTCGGTCGTCTCGATCACCGGCTCGAGCGTCGGGGCCACCGGATCTAGCGTCAGCGCGACTGGGTCCAGCGTCAGCGCTACCGGGTCGGACGTGGGCGCAACCGGCAGCGTGGTGTCTACCACTGGATCGTCGGTTAGCAGCACGGGATCGAGCGTCAGTGCGACCGGCGTGTCGTTTTCGACCGTCGGTTTCTCGGTCACATTCTGAAGCCGGCGGATCCGATGAAAATCATCAAACCCACCCCCGTCGGCATTCTGACCCGTAACTATCGGCAGGCCGGCCACGAGCATCTCGGTATCGCGATACCGCTGATGGTGTCGCTCGGCGACGTG